>JAZDOX010000077.1:0-6333 GCA_043798215.1 Candidatus Omnitrophota bacterium
GACTGTTGCGAAATACCATTTGTGTGTCTTTGCGAGGAACGAAGTGACGAAGCAATCTTTTCTTGTCGTCGGAGAAATAGATTGCCACGCTCCCTTTGGTCGCTCGCAATGACACTTTTGTTGCATTTCGCAACAGTCCCGGTAGGCAGGGAGTGAGTCGAGAAGTTCTGCTGCTTGTCCCTGTCTGCCCTCGGCTTCGCTCGCCTCGATTTGCCATCGGCGAAGCGGGCCGAGAGGCGAGCCGACAGGCAGGCATACCCATAGTTCTCGACTCGGCCAATGGCCTCGCTCGAACAGTATAAAATTTGCGGGACAATGCATTACTATTGATTTGCTGTAACTCTATGTGTATTAATAAATTAAAAATAATGAGGGCTTGTTTTCGATTATCAAAATATCTGGAAGGGGTATTGCTTCTGCAGGTTTTTAAGACAATCACTCATGGGCACATTATTCCTGAAGCACCGCACTCGGCGCGCTTTATCCCTTTTAAAGCGAGTTCCAGCACAGCTTCCGAATCACAGAATCTTCTCGCGTCTTCAAAAGATCGGAAGCCTCTTCATTTACCATTGACTTGAATAACTCTTTTATTTCCATTTAACCTTTATCCCGTTAGAAAACAGAGTTCTGTAACGGGATTTATCTTCGGATAAAAAATTCAGGGTTTGTTTTTCGCGACAAATTCTCTTATTCTCTCCAATATATGGCTATCTATCCCGACAAATTTTATTCCTAATTTATCTTGATCCTCTTTAGCCGGACGGCAATAACGCACCTCCCCCTTTATCTTAACCGAGTTGTCAATATTCAACTCTGAAGAACTCATACTTATATCGAGAATGGCTCCCTTCGGAAGAAAAATCGGACAAAGCGCGCCTATTCCCACCACACTTATATCATTAATTTTTATCTCCTGTGGCTGGCGCAAAATAGAGACTGTGTCTCGCATGGCCTCATCAATCTGAACCATGGCTTTAGCTTCTATCCCGACTCTTTGACCCTGACGGCTCTGAAAAGCGCTCACTGATTTCTTATCCTTATTTAAAAAATCAATGGGCAGGTCTATAAGCCGAGTTCTGTGTCCCCGACGATATGCCGGGATGATGATCATCCATCTAGGCCTGCGATTACTCGCAGGCTCAAGCAGCCAACCCGCCCCGACGTTCTAACTGTGTAGAACGGGCCATTCTAATTTCGGGGCCTATTTGGCCTTGCTCCGCGTAGAGATTGCCGCGTTTCACTTCCTCCCGCCCTTTTACGACTGACATTGCTGCCTGTCCCAGTAAAATGGCGGGATTATTCGTCACTGTGGCTCTCACGTCGAAATTCAACGAGTCCGCCGATGGCGGAATCCTGCCCTTGCGGGCGACGGGCATTACCCGCTACGCTGCCCTACGGAGCTCGGACTTTCCTCCCCGACGTATCATCGGAGCGATCATCCAACCTGCCCAAAAATTTAAAAGAGCGATTCTTTTTTTATAGCTTTATCGGCTAATCTATCGGCGTCTTTATTGTCTGAACGGTCTATATGCCTTATCTCAAATTTTCTGAATCCGCCCGAAAGATGAAGGACTTGTTCATATAAAGGTTTTAACCCTGCGTCTCTTACTTTGTACTCGCCGTTTAACTGCTTAGCCAAAAGTTCCGAGTCTGTCTTAATTATAACCTCGTCGGCCCTTAAAATCAAGGCTTCCTGCAAACTGTAAATCAAAGCGGTATATTCGGCAATATTATTTGTCGCGTTGCCGATGAATTTAGAGATATTGCCGAGAGTGTTTCCTTCTTCATCGCCGATAATGACGCCTATTCCGGAAGGACCGGGATTGCCGTGCGAGGCGCCGTCAATATAAATCAGGAGTTTTTTACAGGCCTGTTTCATCTTCGATATACAATATCCGCGCGCAGCTCTCGCAGGTCACAATCTTATCTCTCATACGAATCTCGTTTATCACCTGCGGCGGCATAATAAGAAAGCAGCCCTGACAGGCGGAATCCTTCACGGCCACCAGCGCGAATCCTTCCCTGTTTACGAGAACTCTTTCATAATGGGATAGAATTTTCTTGTCCGCTTTCGCGGTTAAATCTTTCCTCTGCGACTCGATAACCGATATCTCTTTATCTATTTCCGCAATCTCTTTATCTATTCTTGACTTATCCTCCGCAAAACGCTTCTCCGAAACCGCACAGGTTTCTTTCGCGCCGGAAAGTTCTTTACTGAGATTATCGGCTTCTTCCATAAGCGCCAGTATCTGGTCTTCAAGTAATGAATTATCGGTCATGAACCCTTCTATCTCGAGTTTCATAGTCTGATATTCTTTATTGGATTTTAACTGATAGATCTGGGTCTGCAGCTTCTTTACATTATCTTCTTTCGCCTGCAGGTCAAGCTCTCTCTGTTTGCGTCTAATCTGACAATCCCTAAACCTCTCCTCGGCGCTCTTTATCGCAACTTGATCTTGATTCTTCTTATTCTCCAATTCCTCTATTATTTTTGGCTTCGTCCCTCTTTCTCTTCTTAAGCGGTATAGCTGAGTATCGAGAGATTGCAACTGTTTAAGCAGGTCTAATTGTTCTTCGAAGTTTATACTTTGCATTAGGCTTTCTTTGATTTAACGTAATCAACATTGAACGGTTAAGAACATTCGCTATTTACTATTTTGCCAAAATGGCCTGCTTCGCTCTTTAACATCTTATAACTGATTGAGCTTCGCAGAGCCTATTCCTGCGAAGCTCCGACGATACGTCGGAGCGAAGCTAAATGGTGTGCGTAATAGGATTCGGCGCCCTGCGTCCCGAAACTTCGGGACTTCGGGTCGGCCCTCCGCCCGATAAACAGATGCTCCTTGCCCAGTCGCATCTATCGGGCTCCCTTCGAATCCTTAGCAACTTACCCACTCTCTAACAACTTAGAGTATTTTCTTAAAATGGTGGGCGTAATAGGATTCGAACCTATGACTTCCACAATGTGAATGTGGCGCGCTAACCAACTGCGCTATACGCCCCTTATAGTTTTGAAAATCGATAATCGAGATTTGACCGTATCAAAAATCTATTCACTTCTATTTTCTAATTTCGATTTTCGATTCTCTACCAAAATTTTCCACGGCGTTATTTCCAGAAAATTTTGGTGGGCCCACAGGGACTCGAACCCCGGACCAAGTGATTATGAGTCACCTGCTCTAACCAACTGAGCTATGGGCCCAAATTTTTAACCTATTATACCCATAACATCTCTGTCTATCGCCTCTATCTCGACGAGACAAGACGAAAATTTGACCTATGGGTTTATTATTTTCAAGAATAAACAGACTTTTATGATACTATTTTTGAGGCATTTTGGCAAGACAAAAATTTGCCGTTGTCAAAAATTTGCGGGCAATATTGCAAACATCAAAATCAATAGGGTTTAAAGCGGCGAGACCTTTATCGCCCTTACCGGGCGGACGGGACACTTATTCTGGCAGATTCCGCAGCCCACGCACAAGTTTTTGTCAACAACCGGCCGCAGGACGGTAATACCGTCGATAATCGCTTCGTCTATCTTTATCGCCTTTTCCAAAACCGGGCAATACTCCTGACAAACAAGGCATTGCTGCTTCTCGGCCCATGCAAGGCAGATGGAGCAGTTGACCTTAGCCAACCCAAGCTTTGTTTCGCGCTTCTCGGCGAGTGAAATCCGGCGTATAGCCCCGGTAGGACATACATTTCCGCAAAGCGCGCAATTATAGTCGCAATAGCCGATCTCTGGAAGAAGCTGGGGCGTCCATATTCCTTCCAAACCCGATTGAAACATTACCGGCTGCAACCCGTTTGTGCTGCAAACCTTCATACAGTTGCCACATCTAAGGCAGCGGTCGACAAACTCATCCTCTCTGATGGCCGCGGGAGGCCTGATAACCGATCTCTCCCCGCTAAAACCTCTTTTCCTAAAACCAACCGCAAAGAACGAAAAAATTCCCAATAAAATAAAATTCCTTCTGGATATGCCCTTCTCGTCCTTATTGATCGCGGCATTCTTAATTTTATCCGGTTTTCTAAAACCAAACCCTGTTAGAGAACGCCCCTTCTCTAACAGGGTAAACCGTGTTATATTATCAGGGCAATCATAAACGCAATCCATACAAAGAATGCACTCTCCCTTAAGGTAACTTGCGTCGTTTTTTATCGCTCCCATACGGCAGACGCTTTTGCATTTACCGCACCGTAAACACTCTTTAACCTCGCGATTCAATAGAGCCGGCTTAGCCGCAAGCGCGTATATCGCTCCCAATGGGCAAAGCGCGCGGCACCATATCCTTTTTATTAAAAATCCGGCACAGAAAATAGCTAAGAAGAATACAAATATTATCACGGAATGAGAAAAATAATAGACATTAACGCCGAGAAGCGATGATTTCAGCCCGCGGTAAAAGTCATAAAACGCGCCGCATAGATTGAAACCTCGTATAGGCAGGCCAAAAAACCTGTCCATGGCGAATATAACCAAAGGTATCAGATTAAGCGAAACGAATCTCGCCATAATCACAACCGGATCAAAAACCCAAGCGATCTGCAAGCCAAATAAGGCGGATAAAGCGATAATTCCGAGGATAAAAAATTTAGGTTTGCGCAATCTCGCGTTGGCAGTGTCTTCTTCCTTACGGAAATGGCCCCTCTTCAAGAAAGCGGCAAAATCAATCGCCGCTCCTAGTGGACATACCCAGCCGCAAAAGAACCTGCCGAATGCCAGAGTAAGCAGTATCATAAAAATGGAGAGTACTATTCCGGGCAGGATTATTCTCTCGCTAAGCGAGGTCAGCAAGATAACCAGAGGGTCTATCTTAAACAAAACTTCTGGGGAGATAACTCCTTTGAGGGGATATGTCGTCGACCATAGGATGTAAATAAACAAAAACAAAAAAAAGATCTGCGAGGCTCTTCTTATTACGACCCATTTTTTCATTTTAAATGGTCCCAGGATTTTCTGACAGGGCATCACAGACATGCTGTAGTCTGCCGATTTATCGGCCTAATATGCGTAATTAGCCCGATATCATGCCTGAGGCTGAGGCGGGAATCGGGCAACTACAATTGAAATCAAATATCGTCGAGCAAACTCTGACCAATAGGGACAGGCGCATCGAACCATCCAATAGATTGAATTGCTAGTGCATTGTAAAGTTAGTTCTTGGCAGTTTGTCATGCCCGAATGTTTTAATCGGGCATCCAGACACGCCCATTTCTGGATTCCCGCTAAAAGATTGCGGGAATGACAATTAGTGAAAACTAATTTTACAATGCACTAGGAGTTTAATTTTTCATGCAGTGTTTCAGGGGCAATATCGGCTCCGTTGGGCCAGGCGATTGTGCCGCCCTCAATGGCTGCTCTCTTGAAAATTCGCAAATTTTTTAAGGCTTTAAATACGGGGCCTTTATTGATATACTCGGAAAAATCTATGTCTCCTTCTGTCTTATCGTCAAATGCGATATGATAAACATAATTATTTTTGTACTTAATTTTTTTGACTTCATTCATATTCCACATATTTCACCTCAAGTCAATGGATCAATTTTTCTTATTTCTTTACCGGCTTTGGCCAACTTCCAATCTGCTTCAAGCTCTGCGGAATGGAGATCAATCCATTCTCTGATAAGCCGCGTCGCCGTTTTGGAAAACAGGCCGCCCCTAATTATGTTGCCTCGGAAATCAAAAACAGCTTTTTTCCTTTGATATTCCGCGTGCAAGTGCGGCGGATTATGTTCATCATAAAATAACCGTATAACAACCCCAAAGAATTTAGAAATTATCGGCATTTCATCACCTTGTTTTGATTATACCATATTTTTAATTTTTCTTCTAACGATTGAGCTCAGCGCGCCTCTACGAAGCAGTGTCCGCTTGATTGAGATGTTAGATAGAATTATTATTTTTTTCTGCAATTAATATTTTAGTTGATGTCCAAGAATCGGTCCACCCAAAAATTTCAGCGCATAAACTCTCTTTACCTTTAAATTGAACACCGATTTTAATAGCCTTGCCTTTGGGGTTATCTATTTTTATTATACGATCGGCTACCAATAAATCATCTGGATCGAAATACCGAGTAGTTTCGAATATTTCCGTTGGTTCGCGCCATTCGATTACTTTCTCTTTATCTTTTTGCTTATTTTTTTCAAAAGCGACCCATTCGGATAATTCTTTGTGTATTTGTAAATCATAGCTGTCCAAATTAGCAAAAACTGAACTGTTGTTGTAATAACTCTGGGGGAGCATTGCTGCGTTCATGGAATGGTGCGTTGAGCCAATCCCAGAGATTCCTCTTTGAAAATAGATTCGTAGGCAATATAGCGCAC
>JAZDOX010000112.1:0-3421 GCA_043798215.1 Candidatus Omnitrophota bacterium
AGTATGAATTCGCTCAGCGCCTGGTCCAGAATAATATTATCTATTTCATCGACGTTGGCATAGTTAAGAGGCCTCGGTATATATCTCCCTTCTTTTTCTGCCACTCGTAGATCGTGCAGGATATCAAAAGCAACTGCCGCGCCTGATACATAGGTCACTTCCGCGTTATAAGCTTCTTGTTTCAATCTAAAAATCTCCCTGCTTCTTTCGGCTTCATCCGGAATGTTTTCTTCGGTTATGCCCATATCTTTTGTTACAAAGCTTGACTTTATGCCTAACGCGTCGAACATCGGCTTTGTGTCAAGGTAGTCTCTCTTAGAATAAGCGTCTGTGGTTACTAATTGATGAGCGCCTTTGCCTGTTAATGAATGTAGATATAGCGCCAGGACGCTTGTCAGCGTTTTCCCTTCTCCTGTTAACTTCTCAACGATAATGTCGCGGGCAAGGAGTTTTCCCGCGTACAACTGTTCGGCGAATGGCGTGTAGCCTCTTGTTAACAAGCTCGCTATCATAAAGGCGCTTGTAGCTTCCAATATAACGGCATCAGACATACCTTCTTTCTGGATGCGGAATTTGAGGTTTTCGGTTATTTGCCTCGGTATATCCTCGACTTGCTCTAAAGTTATTCCATTCCCCACAAGAGCTTCTTTTAAGGCTTTGCCTTCATATAATGACCGTCCTATCTTATCTCTAACAGATGAATCGGCTGTTACATGGTCTAATAAGTTGGTGAGGGCGGCCTTGTAGTTATTATCAAGGGCTTTTCTCACATAAGATTCTCTGCCCTGACGATAGTTATTTATCGTGTTCAATTTAGCGTCAACGAATTCTCGGGCTACGTCCATGATAGACTTACCGGACTTAAGCCAGTTTCTGGCTGTTGCCGGTTTGGCAAGTTTAGCGGCAAGAGGGCTTAACTTCGTGATTACATTTACACCTCTCGCGAGAGATTCACGTTCTGCCTCGAGTCTCTGTAATAAGATCTCTCCTCCGAGCGGACTTAGTATCTCTTCGGCGACCATCCTCTGTATTATAGGTAATATCTTTCCTATTATCGCGGCTCTTTCACCGAACACAGCTTTTGCCTGTTCAAGCGCGGCATCTTTGAATAACGGCAATTCCAGAGCTTTTAGACCTTTTACTATGTTTTCGGCGGTGGCGGCCAATTTGAAATTGGCGGGATTACTTATTACGCTATTTATGGCTCCGGCAGCATCATATATGGTCTTAAATTCTTTTATGGCATCTTCTTTTATACCTATATCTTTCAACGCCTGTTTTTGCTCGGGCGTAAGATTAAGACCGCTGTCTCCGACTTTTATATTTCTTCCTAAGATGTCCGTGATGGTAGGGGCACTTAGAGGGACAACGCCGTAAACGGCGAATATCGCTAACTGAGAAACATTCATCATCGGTAAAATTTCCGCGAACGCCTGGATCAGTCTCAACTGCTTGCCGGTTATGTTCCTTAATAGTGTATTCGGATAGCTGTTTAACAATGGCTTCATAAGGGTATAATCATCCGCCATTGGTAACGCCAGTTCGCCCATTAGTTTCAGCACCTGCTTCATTTTCATGTTGCCCAATTTGTCAATATTGAGCTGCCGCATAATTAAAGCGATGTCTTTAAACAAGGCGGATTCTGGCTGTTGTATGGCTGCTCTTTCTTCAGACGTGAGTCCCGCGATCTCTTCCCGCAATTTATCGTTTTCGGCCCGCAATATTTGTTCCAGCCCATCATTGGTTATCTCTATCCCAAGCTTATTCAGCATTTTAATATTTATTCCGAGCGCGTTTATGGTCGCGGAGTTAAGAAGCAGCCTGTTCATATCTATCCAGTTGAGATTATTAAGGAAGCTGCCTGATACGAAACCCGCGCCTAACAGGTGCTCCCCTATGGCTTTGGCAAGTTTTGCCCGCTCTGATGGCGTGAGATTTTTGCTGAAGTTGTTTATCCAGCCCGCGTTTAAGTTTATGCCTGATCTAACGAGGGCGGGTTTCATGGATTCTATATTGCCGCTCGCGTTGGCAAATAGGGCCCCTATAGTGATTCGATCCATATGGAATTTAATATCCTGCTCTCTCAAAGTACCTAAATTCTGCGCAAAGGCCTGCCCAATATCGGATCTTACGGCTTGCGCGAGATTTCTATTCAGGGCTTTCAGAGCTGACATACTTTTAGTTATATAATCGATGGTTTTCCGGCTCCAGCCAAGACCGCTAAGTGTTCCACCAAGATCTTGCGCCCGTTCCAACACCGTTCCAAGCACAACCCGCGTAAATTCACCGGATGAAGTTACGAAATTATTGCCTATTTCGGTAATTATCACTCTTCCCGCGGTTTCCTTAGGATTAGAGGTGGTCGCTAATAAGATATTGGCGTTCTCTACTCCGAGGGATGTTAGAGCGTCTATATGCGCAGATAATATATGCCCTTGAGATGAAGTGATTATAAGTTGTACAGCTTTCTTCCTGAGCGACTCGGCCAGATTATCAATTTTCGCGGCATTATTTGATAAAGCCTCTAAGACCAAATAAGCCGCGCTGCCTTCTACATTGCCCATAGCTTTATCAAAGCTGTTTAAGGCTTCGATAGTCTTTATTATATTTTGTACGTCGGCTTCTCTAATTCCGACTTTCGCGAGTAATGCGCTCCACTGTCGCGCGTCATTTGGATTAGTCTTCAATATCTCCAATGCTTTTTCGATAGGCGTAACTATCGGAGCCGTGGTAGAACTCGCGGATGGCGCGAATACTTTATCAATATTGGCCTCTGTCAAGCTTACGCCAAAACTCGCCAGGCTGAATAAAGTATTAAGCTGCGTAAGCGTAGGCGTTATATTTTTGCTTGCGATATAATTAAGCGCTTCGACAGATGATGCAAAATTAGACTCTGAAACCATGCCGGTAAGCACAAGATATTTTATCGTAGTGGTTGTGCTTTCGGTTTGCGCTTCATCAATCGCCTTAAGTAACTCCTTATTTTGCGATGCAAAACCTTGTATTGATTCCGCTACTTTTAATAAGCCTGCTTCGGATAATTTAACTTTATTTTTGAGAGATAACTCGCCGCTTATATCAATACCCGCTAACGTATTAACAAAATTTATCATATCAGCCGTCGTCGCTGTGCCTTGCTGCAAGTTATAGATCGCTTCGATTATCGTTTCACCGCCTAAAGATAATAACGCCTGACGTTGTTGGACATTAAAGAGATCAACATTGCGAAAACCTTCGAGCACATTAGTCCTTGACACATTTCGCGCGGTAGAAGCGCCTGCAGCTCCGCCGCCGGGCAGACCAACGAATTCGACAAGATACTGTGCTGTATTAGGTGATACCCCTAGCGCTTGTAACCAGACGGCAAGAGCCTGCTCTTTAATCCCTTCTTCCCAGGCGGCTTCAAAAGGTCGTGAGGTTA
>JAZDOX010000059.1:0-4171 GCA_043798215.1 Candidatus Omnitrophota bacterium
GGAATACAGGACTCAAAGCAGGGGCGGGAAAGGGATTATCAATATCAGGGTCACCGCAAAGAACGGCGAAGCTGTTGCGCTAAAGACGGTCTCGGATAAGGACGAGATAATGATCATAAGCGAGAAGGGCGCAATAGTCCGCTGCCCGGTCAAAGACGTCCGATCGACCGGCCGCGCGGCGCAGGGCGTAAGGATAATCAAGCTTGACGCGAAAGACAGGGTGTCTTCGGTCGCTTCGGTGGTCGCGGAAGAAGAAGTTGAAGAAGAAAAAAAATAATCGTCCCCATCGTCTAGCCTGGTCAGGACACGAGCTTTTCAAGCTTGCGACCGGGGTTCAAATCCCCGTGGGGACGCCATCGATTCGGACGAAGCAATCTTAAATTAAGGGAAGTCGAAATAGAGATATTTCAGCTTCCCTTTTTTGTTTCTTTTAAGAGGGGGCAAGAGCAGTGTTTACCCTAAAACGCCTCCTCGGCTTTCTCTTCAATCCCGATACTTATATATGGGTAGATGTCTTGCTCATCAAAGAAACCCCGAAAGCCATTTTAATAATATTTGATGGCAGAAAAGGCTGGCTTCCCAAGGCGTGGATTTTAGCGGTTAAACAGAGCACCGGCAAGCAGATAAAGATTAAGATATCTGAACATCATTGGGCAAGAAAGTTTGAATAACCGGCATATAATCCAGCATACGGGATGTACTATTAGTTGTAGGTAGAAGGCAGGCTGTTTTTGTGCTATAATCTATCCTTGAGCTATTAACGTGCATGGAGTTGTGGTATTTTCAGGAGGCCAAGATAATGGAATCTAGTGTTAAGCAGATTGCCGGTGCTCTGGTGATAACTATTGTGGCGGGTGCGTTAAGCGAGGGCGGGATAAAGCTACAAGGCAGGATCGAGCCTCATACCGAGGTTCATGTAGTAAACGAATATCCCCGACCTGCCATAGGTTATCAGGCTGTTGCTGCTACGACATTCAGCGGCGATGCGGTGGTTTTAAGTGGATATGCCCCTCATTTATACAGCACCTAAAAGCGCGCCTACCCCGTCTTTCTAAACCACCGGATCAAGGAATTTCACTAAGCGACTTATTTAGAGCTTGACAATCAAACGGGATAATGCTAACATTATTAAGAACTAAAATAGCGTAATACCCTATTAATTAGTAGGTTAAATCTAACATATTAAATAACAAAAATCAGGACAAAAATGGATAAATATCCCTGGATAACCTTTGAGGTTAATCTCAAATCCCTTCCTTTTCATACATGGATAAAATTAGGGGAGTGCCTTTCAAAGTGTGAACACATAGCACAGGTTCCCCTAAGGCCAGACACAGCCATAGAGATGCACAAAGTCTATTTAGCAAAAGGCGTGTGCGCAACGACATCGATAGAAGGCAATACTCTTTCCGAAGCAGAAGTGAGGCAAATTATAGAAAAAAAGCTTACACTGCCAGAATCCCGGGAGTATCTAAAACAAGAGGTTGATAATATACTACAGCTATGCAATGAGATTATAGACAATATGAGTGAGGGGAAGAAGCTGGTCATAGACTTAAACGAAATTCGTAGGTTTAATAAGATTATTTTACAAAACGTTCCTTGCCCAGATTATGCTATTCCAGGTCAATTTCGCACCGTCGCTGTTGGAGCTGGTGTATATAAAGCAGTAAATCACGAAGACATTAATGAGTCGATGGTAACACTATGCGATTGGCTTAATAGTGATTATTTTAATAAGCCAAACATGCACCCTGTTATAAGCAGCATTATAAAAGCCATAACCGCTCACCTATACATAGAATGGATTCACCCCTTCGGTGATGGTAATGGCCGTGTTGGTCGGCTATTGGAATATGCCATATTGATATATTCTGGCGTTCCATCTCCAGCAGGCCATCTTCTGAGTAACCATTATAATGCCACTCGTAATGAATATTATCGACACCTGGATCTCGCTGGTAAAAAAAGAGATATATGTGATTTTATTACTTATGCGGCTCAAGGATTTCGAGATGGTTTAGTCGAGCAACTTCAATATATATTCAAGCAAGTTCTTGAGACATCTTGGGATAATTTTATTTATGAAACGTTTAGAGAGCACAAAAGGTCGGAAAGACCCATGAAACGAATGAGAACTCTCATGCTGGCTTTGTCGCATCAGCAAGAGCCAGCCGCAAGAGACAAGCTTGTAATGCTAAGTCCCAAAATAATCGAACTATACAAGAACGCTTCATCAATGATGCTATCAAGAGATCTCAATGAGCTAACCAGATTAGATTTAATAGAAAAAACCGATAGGGGATATAGGGCCAAAATAGAAAAAATGCTCACTTTTATCCCACCACGCGCCAGTGATAATAAGGGGTAAGAGAGGGAGCTAATGAAAGAAAAGAAGAAATTATTAGGCATTAAAAGCTGGCCGGAGGAGGATAGGCCTCGTGAGAAGTTGCTCAAGAAGGGGGCGGGGGCCTTGAGCAATTCAGAGCTTTTGGCTATTCTTCTTCGTACCGGCACCAATGGCACCAGCGCTATTGACCTTGCCCGGAAGGTTATGAAGAAATTCGGCACGTTCAGAAACATGGTACATACGGATACGCGCGATTGGAAGGAATTTAAGGGTCTTGGCGGGGCCAAGATCGCCCACATTCAGGCCGCACTTGAAATCGGGCGACGCTTCAGACAGGATGATAGTATAGGAGGGAAGCAGAAGATCGCCTCTGCCAAGGATGTCGTGGATATCGTCATGCCCCAGCTTCGCGACCTTAATACCGAGGTCTTCAAGGTCGTCTATCTGGATAGCAATAATCGCATCATCGATATTTCAGACGCTTCGGTCGGCACTGTTGATCAGGCGTTTCCGATTGTCCGGGAAATCATCCACGCCGCATTGCAAAAATTCGCCAAGTCGATTGTCTGTGTTCATAACCACCCCAGTTCGGAATGCTCTCCCAGCACGCAAGACAGGAAATTCACTCAAGACTTGTCCAGTGCCGGAAAGCTTTTGGATATAAAGCTTTTGGATCACATTATTATCGCAGGCGATAAACATTTCAGCTTTGCTGATCAGGGAGGGCTATGAATAACGGAAAAATAACCCTCTCGCAACTTGAGCAGTATCTGTCTAAAGCCGCTTGGATTCTCAAGGGCCCAGTAGATGCGGCCGACTTTAAAGTCTACATATTCCCACTTCTTTTCTTCAAACGTATTTCAGACGTCTATGACGACGAATATAAGCAAGCCTTAGAAGAGTCGGGCGGTGACGTTGAATACGCGAGTTTACCGGAATTTCACCGGTTCATTATTCCGGAAAACTGTCACTGGAATGATGTGCGGCAGGTCACAAAGAATGTTGGTCAGGCCCTTCAATATGCTTTCCGCGAGATTGAGAAAGCTAACCAGAAGTTTCTTTACGGCATCTTTGGTGATGCCCAGTGGACAAACAAAGACCGGCTTTCGGATGAGCTTCTCATCAATCTCATCGAACATTTTTCTCAATACTATCTTGCCAATGGCAATATTGAGTCTGATATTCTTGGCCAAGCGTATGAATATTTAATCAAGCACTTCGCGGATCTAACGAATAAAAAAGCAGGAGAGTTTTACACGCCGCGCTCGGTCGTCAATCTAATGGGGCGGATTATTGATGCCAAGCCCGGAGAGTCAATTTATGACCCAGCTTGCGGCACCGGCGGCATGCTTTTGGAATGCATAAACCATCTCAAAGAAAAGAAGCAGGACTACCGGACGCTTAAGATATTTGGGCAGGAAAAGAATCTTACAACCTCAACCATTGCCCGGATGAATATGTTTCTTCATAGCATAGAGGATTTTAATATTGTGCGTGATGATACCTTGCGAAACCCCGCGTTTTTTGAAGGGGATAATCTTGCGACATTCGATTGCGTAATAGCCAATCCGCCGTTTTCACTGGAAAAGTGGGGCGCGACCCAGTGGGAAAAGGATCCCTATGGCCGTAACATTGCAGGCGTTCCCCCGGATAGCATGGGCGACCTTGCATGGGTTCAGCACATGGTGAAGACATTGGAATATCCAAACGGCCGGGTGGCGGTTGTTTTGCCTCATGGCGCTTTATTCCGCAAGGGTAAAGAGGGCAAGATTCGTGAACAGCTTCTTAAAATGGACATCGTTGAGGCGGTGATTGGTCTCG
>JAZDOX010000083.1:0-5455 GCA_043798215.1 Candidatus Omnitrophota bacterium
CATAAATTTTATACTGTTCGAGCGAGGCCATTGGCCGAGTCGAGAACTATGGATATGCCTGCCTGTGCGTGGCACGCAGACAGGGACTAAAGCAGAACTTCTCGACTCATCCGCCTCAGGCGGATTCGCTCGAAGAATAAGCGCTTGCTTGTCTTCAGAAACTGCCATAAATTAATGTTACAGTGCGCTAGATTGCTTCCGTCTCGGAGTCAAAATCAGGCGCGCGCCGGCCTTTGCAAATCCCCCGCTTGGAAGATTTAATAAAGTCCATCATATGCCGCGCCTCTATGGTTAAATCGCTGATTTTGCCCGCTTCTTCCAGCGCATGAGAGAGATTCAGCGAAGAGCGGTAGATCAATTTATATATTTGTTTGATCTGCGATTTCGCTTCTTCGCTTATATCGGATCTCTTCAATCCAACCACGTTCAGCGAACACACTTCCGAATCTCCCTCCACCAACACATAAGGCGCGACATCTTTATTTACTACTGTCAAGCCGCCTATCATCGCAAGTTTGCCTATTCTGGAAAACTGATGCACGGCGGCATTGCCCGATATAAACGCTCTATCTTCGACCATAACATGGCCCGCCAGCAAAACCCCGTTGCATAACACAACGTTATTGCCGATCCGGCAATCGTGGGCTATATGCGAAAAACCCATAAAGAAATTATCATCCCCTATTATCGTGTTAAGGCCTTCTTTCGATCCTCTGTGCACGCTCGAATATTCCCTGAATATATTCCTGTCGCCTATCTTTAAAACACTATTCTCTCCCTTAAATTGAAGGTGTTGAGGGGTATGACCCAAGACCGCGCCCATATGCGCCTCGCAATCGGATCCTATCGTGGTCCCTGAGCAAATATAGGCATGCGCCATAATTCTTGTGCCTTTGCCGATTACCACTCCGTCTTCGATTATGGCATAAGGGCCCACTTCGACATCGTCGAGATGCGCATCTTTGCTCACAATCGCGGCAGGATGAATTTTAGCCATTTATGCCTCAGTAGTGCATTGTAACATTAATTTTATACTGTTCGAGCGAGGCCATTGGCCAAGTCGAGAACTACAGCAGCAGAACTTCTCGACTCACTCCCTGCCTGCCGGCAGGCAGGCCTGCGGAGAGTTCGCTCGAAGAATAAGTGTTTGCTGTCTCCAAGGACTACCATGAATTAATGTTACAATGCGGTAGTATTTAAGACCACCAAAAATTCTCCTCTTGGCTTAGTCTTTTCAAAATGCTCTATCAAAATGCTTACTTTATCTCTAAGTGTCTGCTCAAATTTCTTCGTTAATTCACGCATAACCGACAGGCGGATATCTCCTAACACATCTTTGATATCATATAGGGTTTTTAGGATTCGATGGGGAGACTCATAGAAAACAACGCTATGCCCAAAATCCTTGAACGACTGTAGTCTCTTGCGGCGCGCGGCGGATTTATGCGACAAGAATCCTTCAAAAAGAAATTTATCGGTTGGCAGCCCTGATAACGTAAGGCCTAATAAAAAAGCGGCCGGCCCGGGAATGCCTATTACAGGAATCGCGTTCTTTATCGCGAGGTTTATTATATGCGCGCCGGGGTCTGAAATTCCGGGAGTTCCTGCATCCGAAACCAGCGCTATATTCTTTCCTTCTTTAAGCAGTTTTATCAGAAATTCGCCTTTCGTAATCTGATTATGCTCAAAATAACTCGTAAGAGGGGTTCTTATCTCATAATGGGAGGTAAGGATTTTTGTATGGCGGGTATCTTCGGCAGCGATCAAATCGGCTTCCTTAAGAACTTCGACAGCCCTTAAGGTTATATCCTTTAGGTTTCCTATAGGAGTCGCCACCACATAAAGGGTTCCTTGTAGCATAGCGCTTACTCGACCGTAACTGATTTAGCCAAATTTCTCGGCTGGTCAACATCTCTGCCTCTGGCAACCGCTATGTAATAAGCCAAGAGCTGCAAAGGCAGGATAGTAAGTAACGGCGATAGAATCTCTTCTGTTTTTGGCACATAGAGTTTTGTGTCGGCGTAATTCTTTATTATCGAATCACCCTCGCTGGCAATGGCTATCACTTTGCCATTCCTGGCGCGTATCTCTTGGATATTCGATAGCATCTTTTCATAAGTTAAAGCCTGCGGCGCGATGGCAATTACAGCCATACGCTCTTCGATCAGGGCTATAGGCCCATGTTTCATCTCTCCGGCCCCATAACCTTCCGCGTGAATATAAGAAATTTCCTTTAATTTAAGGGCGCCTTCGAGAGCGGTTGGAAGGTTCACTCCGCGGCCTATATACATAAAACACGGCAAATTAAAATACTTTTTAGCGCAAGTTTTTATGGCTTCGGCTTCGCGCAAAATCTCATCCATATATTCCGGAATCATCTCAAGGCCGTTGAGCGCGTCTTTAACGCGCTTCTGGCTGACTAAACCTTTTATTTTGCCAAGATATAAAGCCAATAATATAAATATAGAGATCTGGGCCGTATAAGCCTTGGTGGAGGCCACTCCGATCTCAGGACCGGCGTAAGTATAGATAACCCCGTCCGATTCTCTGGCTATAGTTGAGCCGACTACATTGCAAATAGATATTACCTTAGCCCCATTCTTCTTGGCTTCTCTTAAAGCCGCCAACGTATCGGCGGTCTCTCCTGATTGGCTAACCGCGATAAACAGGGTCTTCTTGTTAATCACGGGATCTCTGTATCTAAACTCGCTTGAGACATCGGTCTCAACCGGCACACGGGCAAGCTTTTCGATCAAATACTCGCCAATCAAACTAGCGTGATACGCGGTGCCGCAGGCAGAAATAATAATATTATTAAACTTTGACAGTTCAAGAGGGGTAAGTTTTATTCCGTCTAATTTTATATCCCCTTTTTTTATATCCGCCCTAGACATTAATATCTTGTGAATAATGTTAGGCTGTTCGTATATCTCTTTAAGCATAAAATGGGCATACCCGCCTTTTTCCGCCTGAGATATATCCCAATCTATATGTGTTGATTTCTTTTTAACCCGCCGGCCTTTTAAATCAGAGATTTCTATGGAATCCTTCTTTAGTGTTACTACCTCTTGATCATCGATAAATATGACCCGCCTGGTCCTGTCCAAAACCGCGGGGCAATCCGACGCCAAAAAATTCTCATTCTCGCCAACGCCAATGATTAAAGGACTTCCATATCTGGCTCCAACCAGTTTATCCGGCTCATTTCTATGAATTACGGCTATGGCGTAAGAGCCGCGCGCGTCCTTTAGCGCGCGCCTAACGGCCTCTTCAAGATTGCCCTTGTAATACTTCTCTATTAAATGCGGTAAAACTTCCGTATCGGTATCGGAGCAAAATTTGTGCCCTTCGGCTATAAGCCGGGTTTTCAGTTCATCGCAATTTTCAATAATGCCATTGTGCACTAATGCTATATTATGACCGCAGTCATAATGCGGGTGGGCGTTTACATAATTCGGAACTCCGTGAGTCGCCCATCTTGTATGAGAAATCCCCAAAGTTCCCTTAATGGTAGTTTTACTAAGGTTCTCCTGCAGTTTCTTTATCTTGCCGGGCGACTTCAAAATTCTTATCTTTCTGCCTTCCAATACCGCGATACCGGCAGAATCATAACCTCTATACTCAAGACGCGCCAATCCCTTAATCAAAAGAGGAGCCGCTTCATCTTCTCCTATATATCCAATTATGCCGCACATCGTCTCTCGTAAACCACCTTTCCTTCGACCATCGTTAGCGATACTTTGTAATCTTTATCGAATAAAACTATATCCGCGTCGCAGCCTTCTTTTATCTGCCCTTTATTGCTTAATCCCAATAGCCCGGCCGGATTCTTAGAGGCAAGGGATATCGCTTCATACCCGGACAATCCGCCAAATTTTACCGTGTTCTCAACGGCTTTGATCATAGTCAAGCCGCTGCCGGCTATCGTGCCGTCCTTCAGCCGATAAACCTTGCCGTCCCAGCCGGCCTTAAAAGACGCGTCATATCTCAAAGAATCTGTTATAAGCGCGATCTTCCCGGCGCTCTTGCATCTTGCTAATACCTTAAATGCCGGAATGCCGATATGCGCTTTGTCGAGTATAACCGTCGCGCTAATCCTATCGTCGGTTAATACAGCCCCTATCGCGCCCGGCTCTCTCGATCCAAAACAGCTCATAGCATTAAAGACGTGTGTGGCGCAATTAGCTCCGGCTTCTATTGCCCTTTCGGTCTCGTCATAGGTAGCGACGGTGTGCCCAATCGAAGCGATAACTCCATTGCGCCTCAAACTCTTTATCAGCCTCGATGCTCCTTTTAGCTCCGGGGCAAGCGTCATCATCTTCAAATGCCTGCCCGAAATCTTGAAGAACCTCTTGACTTCGTTTAGATCCGGCTCCCTAATAAATCTTTTAGGCTGTGCGCCGGACTTCTCTTTATTTAAGTACGGGCCCTCCAGATTAATGCCCAAGACCCTCGCTCCGTCCGGCGGCTTCTCGATAGTGTTTACGGCGCCGGCTATCATCTGGGGCGTTGTTTCTCTATCAGCGCACGGGATCGCGGTAAGAAAACCGGTCGTGCCATATCTAACTTCTGCCGCCGATACTCTCTTTGGATCTCCGTATATCTGCAAATCTATAAACCCCGGAGAGGCAAAATGCCCAGCCGCGTCTATAGTCCGCGAACCAGGGATTTTTTTTCTTAACTCTTTGCCTATTCGCGCTATTTTTCCGTCTTTTATGAAAATAGAGCCGCTATTTATCGTCCCTTCAGACGTCAATATCCTGGCATTAAAGATAATAAAATCCATAGGCCAAAAACAATGCTTCCTTAAATAGGGACTGTTGCGAAATACCAATTTTCTTCTATATTATATCAGATAACGGCCTTCTGTAAAATAGTATTCTTGTCTGCTGCCCTGAACATTTTTATCCTTGTATAGGCAGGGATAAATCTATGGGGCGGTTTTTGAAATGCCCCGTTTCTCTTTGCCTCTGCGCCCCACCACCAATCAAAATTGATGGTTTAGATGATGAACTAATACAAACGCAATTAATGTCATTGCGAACCAAAGGTGAAGCAATCCCGTTTTTAAGATTGCTTCGATCGCTATTGCTCCCTCGCAATGACAAGTTGCTTAATGCGTTTGTATTAAATACTATGGCATTTACTTGTTTCGTTTAGAACCCAAAGATTTCTCTGCCATAGTTTTCATTAATCCGCGCTCTTTACTATTCATAAAATTTCTAGTGATAATATACAAGGGTTTACCGCTTTCCATGCAAAAGGACAGTAACGATTCCTCAAATTGCCTATTGCTATCAACTTTAACTAATACCCACTCGTGTCCAAATTAGCGTCTATTTCTCGACGGTAATGCCATTTTGAGATTCGATTTCAAAATGTCATTGTCCGGCTTGACCGGACAATCCAGACACCGTCTAACATCTCTGGATTCCCCGATTAAATCGGGGAATGA
>JAZDOX010000085.1:0-8579 GCA_043798215.1 Candidatus Omnitrophota bacterium
GGCCCATTATACCACCTTCCGAAGTCTATATACCGAAAACATACCGGCCATAGTTCCTTAGCAACCAAACCTCTTACTCCGAACACATAGGTATTCTTGCCTTTTAGTTTTAGCCGCGCAAGGGGCTCTTTCATATCGGAATCTCCGGAAAACAATAAAACCCCTGAAACTTTATCCATCGCGTCAAGAATATCCAAAGCCATTTCAACATCAAAATTACACTTGGGTTCTTCGATAGCTACACCTTGCTCCTGCAAATAAGCAATCAATTCATCAAGTTTAGAATGCGCATTCTGATCAAATAAATCTTGAGTGGCCGGTTTTACAAAGAAATTTTTGTTTATTTCCTTTCTTATCCATTTAACCGGTTTGCTAATAACAATTGCGCCGGTTTTCCTAAGACACTGATGAAAGTTTTCCGATTTAAGCGGTTCCCTGGTATTCGAGCCATAATAAATCCTGACTTCTTTTACCGTATGAACACCCAATAGTTGACGAATGACTGAATACGCCGAGAAACTCCACTTGAGCGTATCCTGCCAATGAAACATATTGGTTAAGTCAAGATAGGCTATTAAGCTTGTTTCTTTTGAGAAATCATACTGCTGAAGGGTAGAATTACTTTTCGTCATTATTCCCTCTTTTTTTACTTACCAATCAAATATTCAGATAAAATAACTTCTCTTGGCGCTGTATTGTAATACAGGCTGCCTGAAAAACCCTCCGCGAAGAAATTCTGCGGGATCCCCTGCTTAAACTTAAAGAGGATCTTTAAGGGATTATTCTCCTTTTTAATTTCTTTGACCAGAGTTTTGGTTGTCTGTTTAGGCAAAGCGCCTTCTTCTAAAGCTTTTAACACTCTTTCCAGATATTCTTCATCATCATCCGTAAAACCGGAAAATTTCTTAACGGCTTTGATTGTCCGGACAAGCGTTATCTCATTGCTCCGTCCGCCTTCCTGCTTAAATTCCCGCGCCTCCTCAGTAGTGGCAAGCTTAAATTGTTCTTTATTTTGAGCCAAAAGTTTGTAAAAATCGGCGGCGAGTTTCTCTCTTTTATCCGTATTTTTAGACTTTAAAATTACGGCAGCGTTGAAGAAATCAAGTTCTTTGGCTTCCTTCGCGTCAGCCATATAAATCTTACGCAATTTACCTTTCCTAAAGAACGTAATCACTGTTTCCCCAAAATTCAGCGAAATTTTGGCGGTGCGGGCTTTTCTGGGCAGACGCTTTATTTTCTCATACAAAGCGGCGTTATTATCCCTGATATCCCTTATCTCAGAAAGGTATTTCAACTCTGAATCTCCCTCGTCTTCCCCGCCCTCTTCCAAGAGTTTCTTGGAGTTGAGGCGGTTGAACAACTCGTGAGAAGCAATCTCTTCCCCTTCGGTCAGATATTGAGCGTCTTCGCCAAGCGTGTCATGAAAAGCCTGAATCTTGGCGATAGCCGCCTCTTCCAGTTTTATTTCATTGTTACCCTGCGCGGAAGGAAAGAAATTATAGACATATATGTCGTCGAATTTCGTATCAACGCGGTTAACGCGGCCCACGCGCTGTAATAGCCGGGTGGGATTCCACGGAATATCATAATTGATGACCACGTTGGAGCGATGCAAGTTAACGCCTTCAGCCAAAATATCGGTAGTTATAAGAATCCGAATGTCATTCTTATAATTCTTGCGCTTCGGATCGTAGTTATCAATAATCGTTTCCCTGACTGCCGCGCTGGATTTACTGGAATAAGATAAAACCTGATCGCCAAATTCTTCCTTTAAATTTTTGTCCAAATACTCGGCGGTTTCCTTAGATTCAGTGAAAATAATCAGCTTATTTTCTTTGAGAATTTTATCTTTGGCGAGTATTGATTTAAATTGAGCAATCTTGGGATCAGCCTGAACCCCACCCCACAACTTCTTCATTTCAAGCAGAATATCCAAATCATCTTTCAGGTTTTCTCTAAACGACTTTTTAAAATCGCCGGATTCATATTTCTGCACTTTATCCTGCTCAACCAATCCCATAATCCTGTCTATATCATCATTTTCTAAGGCTTCATAGATCTTCTCGCTGTGTTTTTTGCTGATATAAATTGTGCCTTTATCGAGCATTTTAATGAAAGCTTCGTAAGAATGTACAAACCTGTCGAGAGTCATCTTAAAAGCGTGGAAACTGCTTTCCAAACGCTTTACAAGCAGTATCCGCATAAAACGCCCGAGGTTACGCTGGCCGGCTGCTTCTTGCGGGTCGGGATTTTCCAAATACAATAGCGGCATATAGCGGATGTATTCGAATTTCTTAATAAGCTCAATAGTGCGCATAAAGATTTTATCGAGCTGCGCGTCAAATTGATAATAGACTCGCTTTGGTTCAGCTACTTCCGGGAATTTCAGCCTCTGCTGTTGGATGTCTTTATTGAAGTATTTCAAAACTTCGGACCTTGTCCTCCTGACCATAAGATACTTAAGGATATTTTCCCGGACAGTCAAGGAGTTCTCTTTGACTATCTTTAGGTAATTCTTGATTTCCTTACGGTCAACGGATTTTAGCTTCTTCTGCAAAATAGAAAAGAATTTATCGAGATCCCTGACATTAGGAATGGCGCTATTATGGCCTTTTTGGAAGAGTTTTATTTGGCTCAAGATGTCAAATGGCGTATTATTCAAGGGGGTCGCGGATACCAATATCACCCGCTTGCCCCAGCAGATTTGCTTGAGTTTCTCATATGTCTGATTGGTTTCATTCCTGAAGCGGTGGGCCTCATCAATAAAGATATTCCGGTATTTTTCAACCCCGTTCTCTATAAGCTTGTCTAATTTGCCCAAGGATTCAACTTCAAAACCCCGGACACCGAAATCTCTAAATGTATCATGCCAGTAATCCATAAGAACCGGCGGGCAAATAACCAAAGTATAGCCCTCTAACTGCTGAGCAAGTAAAGCGGAAATGTAGGTTTTGCCTAAACCGACAACATCAGCCAGGAACACTCCACCGTAGTCGCCCAGTTTAGTTAAAGCGTCCTTAACCGCTTCATCCTGATATTCAAGATCCATAAATCCTTCAGGCAGAAAACGTTTGTCTTTGTAAATCGAGTCCATATCTTCATTGATCTTCTCTTTGAAATATTCATAGAGGAATTTTAGATATAATTCGTAAGGTGTAATGGCATCGTTAAGCCAAGTTTTTTCATTAATGGTTTCGACATACTTCTCAGAGATATCAACTCCATCTTTCCAGAGTTCTTCAAATTTTTCCAAGGCGTATTTAACATCACGGCTATCTTTAAGCTCGACATTAAATTCCAGGTTATCGTGAAGACCGGAATATGAGAAATTGCTTGAACCGGTAATAACCCGCCCATAATCTTCGCTTTTGTTAGTATCTTTGCGGATTATATAAACCTTGGCGTGGATATCGCTGGAAGGATACGCGCGAATCTGGAGCTTGCCGGATTTTATGAATTCGATGAACTTCTGAACGCCAACTTCAACATCAACATTATCCTCGGATTCTTCCATCTCGCGCGCAACTTCCTCAGAAAAAACATCCTTGGCTTCCTTATGGGAGAATTTGATCTCAACCTGCTCTTCCTTTGCTCTCGTTAGAAGATCGTGCGTCTGTTTATCAGCGTTAATGCCAACTAAAATACGAATTTTCTCAACCTTCTCCAGTGATTTATATAAATTGAAAAACCCGCTGGTGCGAAAGTAACCGACTAAAACATCGAAGAATTGAGTATTATTTTCAAGGGTAACCTTGAACCTGCTTAAGAGTGTTGAATCTTTTTCATTGGTGAAAAATGTTAGATCTGTGTGCATAATATTCTCTTCCATAAAAAAATAACCTCCACCCAGTTTGACCGGGTAATCCAGATATGAACCAAATCAAAGATTGATTCATATCTGCCCTGAATTGAACTTTGTTCTGGTTCAAGGCAGACTTGCGTGACTGGATTCCCCGCTTAAAGCGGGGAATGACGCCTTGCAGCTTGAAGCAAGGGAACTTATGAAATCGCTTAATACCACTCGACGCGGAGCTTCACCCGCATATCTCAAAAACCAGTTCCCAGACAGCCCTGGGCCTCTGATACTGCTCGGGATTTCTTGGCCTAGGCTTAAGGCCGCCCTCCCGCCAAGCCTCCGGCGTATTAAACCAATAGGCAGTATCTTCATTCTCATAAGTAACATAATAAACACCGTAGGCTGTCTTTAAAGCTTCTTCCTTTAATCCCAAGTGATACATCGTGGCGGCTAAAAAATAACTGGATCCTGTCCAAACTTCGTCAGAATGGTCAAGGCCTATTCTCGTGCCATCTTCATTGCTGCCATTAAGCGCGCCGCAATCGCCTACGCCGTCGCCGTTAAAATCCTGCATAGGAACAACGCACATCTCGTAAACTTTCTTTAAATGAGCTACCATTCTCTCTCTGGGCAGAATATCGCCCAAACCGAAAGACTCGCAAAATCGCTGGCCGTTTAAGCCGTCCGACATAATGGAGTTTGAATATTTGCCTTCCGTATCTATCTTATAATAGCCTTTAGTTTCACGCCAAAGCTGTTTATCGAGATTGACTTTCGCCTTTTTAAGCCATATTCTCACTTCATCAAGAATTTCGTCTTTTTTCAGTAAAGCCATCTTCTCTATCGCCTCAAGCGCCCCCACCCATAAACCTCCGCAAAGAAGGCTTGTGCCATAAAACCCCCATGAGTCGTACGTATTGTCCGAACCGGTGTTATTTACAAGGCAGTCGCCGTCGGTGTCCTGCGACTTCATAAAAGCATAGGTAAGTTTTACGGCGGGCCAGCAATAATTAAAAAATTCTTCATCCTTAAAGACGTGATAATACCTCCAAGCCTGTTGTATAAATTTTGAGTGCAAGTCCTTCCAGACAAGCCTGTTTGTCCCATAGTCATCAAACGCGAAGAAAGGATCCTTGCTCGGCCTGCCGAAATCATGCGGCGTCTGATGAAGCGGGTCATAATAGACTATCGCGTCCGCAAAACACCTAAGAATGTCGCGCTCTATCTCCGGCCAAAATTTTATGTTTATAAGCGAGCAGTAATGCCTGACATCGAGCGTCTCGCAGAAAGGATATTCCATACATTCCATCACAAAAAATTTATGGTCATCTTCATGCAGGCCCATATATTCACGGTCGTGCCCCGACTTCAAGCCCGCCTCATAGAATGTGCCGCCGAACTGCGTGTAATACAATTCATTAAAAGCAGCCGTCTTTAGCCATCTTGGAATCTTTTGGTTTCTTATTATAGGGACCATCCAATTATCTACCTGCTTTTCCCAGCTTGGATAATTTCCAAGAGCTTCTTTGGCAATGTCGAAAGAGTGGCTGGAATCTCTTCCGAAATATTCGGTATACTTCCTCCACCACTCGGTCCCTGAAGCAGAGGGATCTCCAAACTTAACTACCGGAAAATCCCATGAAATCACAAAAGGCACTATCTTGCTCTCTCCGGGATTCAATTGCACCTTTACCGCCAACGCCGCGGCCGAATCCGAAGCGCCAAGCCTTCCGTTATTAAGACAGCCTTTCGATTTAAAAATTTCCCATACATCCGACCCGTCGGAATCCTTGTCCCAGTTAAGGGCATATGTAATCTCTGAATCTGCGCAAGGGGTAGAAGCAATACACCATTCCGAATCCCTTGTCTCCACCGTATTCTCCGAGCCTGTGGCCTTCAGGACTACGCCGATCATATTGCCCTCTCTCTTTATGAAATTTTGATATCCTTCGCGCGCGAGAGCGCCGCTAAAAGGCGGCTGCGGCCAAGTCAGCATAAGAGAAACCACCGCTTTTTCTCTCGTAGGATTTGAAAATTTGAACTGCCATACGCCGACAGGGTAAGAAGTCTCTTTATAATTGCGCGCTATTATGGGAGAGAAAAACTTCTGGGAGATATCCAGATCAAAACAATCGTAGGTTATCCAGCCCTTGGGCTGAAGAGCGTGATAAACCGCTTCGCCCGGACTAATCTTGTCCCAAGCGGATTTAATAACCGGATTTGTCGAAAGCGTCTTGCAGCGAGGCTCGTTATCGCCTATCTTTTCATAAATATGAAACGCTCCCTGCGGAAGCCAATGTTGATCATAGCTTCCAGGTTTTAATGACCAGGGGCCGAATGAGCCGGAAATGCTGTACATAAATGAGCCCGCGCCAAAGCCGCCTAAAGCCACACCTCTATCGGGACTGCTGCTCTGTGAATTTTCAGGTATATCGCCGAGCTTTCGTTTCCAGGCGCAATCCTGAATCTCAAAAAAATTTCTTTTTTTTACCACTATCATAGTATCCTAAAGCTTCACCCCGTTAGAGAATTGCATTCTCTAATCCCCTTTAGCGATTTATCTCTAATGGGGTTCACTTTCTAATAATAAGTTTATCTAAGAAAAAACCTGCCGTTAACAACATCCCCACCGAAAAATGTATCGCTATCGTCAAAGCGTTGGCCGGTAGAAGTTCATTAATCTTATCGAAATTCTTTAGGGCGACTCTTATGGCTTTAACAGCCATAGGCAAAGTGAGAAGCGCTATTAGAGTTAAAGGCGGGAAAACCCCGACAACAACCTCAAAGACAATCAGACAATACGTTAATATTAAAAAAAATGGATACAGGCCGATCGCTTTTGCCTTTCCTAATCTCACAACAGTGTTATTCTTGCGCACCTGTTTATCAGCTTCATAGTCAGGGAATTGATTTATGTACTGAACGAGGGCGATCAGGATAGCTATGGGCAAAGATGCCGGAAATATCCTCCATGACAATTCGTTGGTCTGAACGTAATACGATCCTGCTACCATTAAAACGCCGAAACCCACGCCTGTTGACACTTCGGCGAATCTTGAATATCCTATCTTGACAGGGCCTCCTGTGTAGAAGAACGCCAGAAAGATTCCCAAGATTCCCAAAATCAAGATCACATTTCCCTTGCAAACATTATTAAGATATAAACCTATAACCGCCCCGACAGTAAAACAGATAAGCGACGCCGCAAGGACACTGCTTGGTTTTAATATGCCCTCGCGCAAAAACCTGCTGCCTCCGCTGAAAGGAGTAGGCGTTTTATTTATCACGTCGTTGCCCGTCTTAAAATCGTAATAATCATTTGAAAAATTCAGACCGCCGTGTATAAAAATTCCGCCCATTAAGGTAAGCAAAAATAAGCCCGCGTTGAATTCACCTTTATAATTCCAGGCTATGGCAGTCCCCAAAAATATAGGAATCGCGGTGGCGGTAAAAAACTGCGCCCTCACGGCCTTAATCCAAAGCAAGATCTTATTCATATCTTAAAACCTCGTGTCTTCCTTCGCGTAAAAGCGCCAAAATAAACAACAGATCGGATAGCCTATTAAGATAGGCCGATATATCGCGATTAACTCTTCTTTTTTTGTTCAACTCCACAACCATACATTCGGCGCGGCGGACAACCGTTCTCGCCACATGCAAATAAGCCGACTCTTCATTGACTCCCGGGATAACAAAGCTTTTTGGCGGCTTCGCCTTTTTAACCGCCGCCCCGGCTATTTTCTCAAGCCGCTTCACATCAACGGCCTTAATAAAACCCTTAAGCTCTTTACATTCTCCGGCGCCTCTGCAAAGCTCGGCAATTATCCTAAAAAGGTCTCTCTGCGCAAAATTTATAGTGTCTTTCAAAACACGGTTTTTCGTCTTCGCTTTGGCCAAACCAAGAAAAGAAATCGCCTCGTCCAGCGCCCCCATAGTCTTTATAACCGGGCTGCACTTAGACACTCTTTTTCCGCCGGCGAGTCCCGTAAGGCCGCCATCGCCTCTTTTTGTGGTTATCCTCATCTCTTCGCCTTATAGCTTGCTTCGATTATTGTCTTCATGCCGCCCCGAATATTAAACTCTCCCGTAACCTTGCACCATTTGGGCCTGCAGGCGGCGGACACATCTCTTAAAATCCTGTTTACGGCGTTCTCGTAAAATATCCCGAGGTTTCGGTAGCCCAATGTATAATATTTAAGCGACTTTAACTCCAAGCAACGCCTGTCGGGAAGATAGCGTATTGTAATAGTCCCAAAATCCGGAAGATTTGTCTTAGGACAAACGGAGGTGAATTCCGGAATAGATATCGTTATCTCGTAACCATTAAACTGATTAGGCCAGCAATCTATTCCCGGCAATTCATCATTTATGCCGCTGTTGGAATGCTCATCGGTATATGTTTTCTTCATTTTATTCCGCTTCCTTTATCCCGTTAGAAAACTTTATTTTCTAACGGGATTTATTTTTATGGAAACCCGCGTGTAAAATCCGTGGGATGGTGTCCCCATCCGCCTCTCGCCTACGGGAAAAGCCCGTGGAACTATAACAAGAGCATTAGACGCTTTCAGCAAAAACTTGCACAAGCAATAACCGCGGTTTCAGACAAACTCTATTAGATAGCTTTGTCTTCTAATGAAGTAACTATGGGACTGTTGCGAAATACCATTTGTGTGTCTTTGCGAGGAACGAAGTGACGAAGCAATCTTTTCTTGTCGTCGGAGAAATAGATTGCCACGCTCCCTTTGGTCGCTCGCAATGACACTTTTGTTGCATTTCGCAACAG
>JAZDOX010000002.1:0-15316 GCA_043798215.1 Candidatus Omnitrophota bacterium
TTAAAACTTGCGAGAAAGGAGAGATTGGCGTATTATTACGAGTGTAAGACAAAGGTAAGAGAGCAAAAATCAGGCACTCGGCTGGAAGTTGTATACAACTCCTTCGCATTTTGCTGAAAAAATCGAAAAAAAATTCCGTGTCAGAATAGGATAGGGGATAAATTATACATATCTTTTCGCGGCGCGTACGGGCAGGTTGTCTCATAATGTAGTTGCTCAATTCATTGGGCTAATCATGTTTGTTAGGCTGATAAATCGGCAGACTACAATGTGCTTTTTGGCGGGAGATATTTATGCGGTGCGTTCGCCTGCCCGCCTCAGGCGGGAGAAACGTGCCCTGCATTGCAATAGCTATAAATAAATATTGTAGGGGCGAGGTTGCCTCGCCCTAATTAAAATATAAATAATAAAATAATCGGGCGCGGAAACCGCGCCCCTACAGCGCGATTATGTTTGTCAAGTATAATTCAACGGTTTGAGATGAAAATAACGTTTTGAATTATTCTTTAACGGTTCAGGCAGGCCTGAACCCTACATTTGTATTGAAAATCTGATGTTTAAACGATAGAATTGACGTGTCTGGATTTCGTTTTAACTATTTGCAACTCGCTATTAGCCATTTGCCAATATGCGCCTGTAGCTCAATTGGATAGAGCGTTGGCCTCCGAAGCCAAAGGCTGTGCGTTCAATTCGCACCAGGCGCGCCATCCTACGCCTTAACGTAGAAAAGATAATAGGCTACGGATGGTAAACCAGTAGGCTCTTCATCCACCGAAGCTTACTACTTTGAGTAACAAAATTTAAGCGTAGGTGGACGGATGGTAAACCAATCCTGCGCTTGTTAAAGTAATATTAGGTGAGCTTTGGATGGCAAACCATCATTTTATTAAGGAGATTATGGGTTTAGATGAGAACGATCGTGCTTCTAACGATATCCAATATATTTATGACCTTCGCGTGGTATGGCCACCTCAAATTCAAGAATTCACCGATTGTTTTAGCCATACTTATAAGCTGGCTCATCGCTTTTGCTGAATATTGCTTTCAGGTTCCGGCAAATAGAATAGGGCATTATCAATATTCGGCGGCCCAACTTAAGACAATGCAGGAAGTTATAACTTTATTGGTCTTCTCGGTCTTTTCGGTCTTTTATCTTAAAGAAAGTTTAAGGTGGAATTATGTCGTGGGTTTTATTATGATAATAGGCGCCGTATTCGTTATATTCAAGAAATGGTAAGGGGAGGAGAGGCCGCGTATGTTTAATATCCTTGTTTATTTGATTATCGGCTTGGCGGCGGGAGCTTTAAGCGGTTTGATTGGCATTGGCGGCGGAGTAATAATTATTCCTGCGCTGGTTTTTCTGTTGGGATTCTCCCAGCTTCAGGCCCAGGGCACCACACTCGCATTGATGGTGCCTCCCATCGGGATACTGGCGGCATTGACGTATTATAACCGCGGCTTAGTTGATTTGAAGGTCGCGGTTTTTATTTGTCTGGGGTTTCTTTTCGGAGGGTTAATTGGCGCGAAGGTGGCGGTAAATTTGCCTAATATTATTTTACAAAGAATTTTCGGCGTAGCCTTGCTTATTATTTCATTGAAGATGATATTTGTTAAATAGGAGAGGCATAACATATTACGTGTTCAAATCAGTCGTTCTTTAATTACGGTAAATTACTTTTGGGATTTAATCTTACATTGTCATTACCCGGCTTGGAGACTGGGTCATAACCCTTTTTCTTGACTAAATGGATCAACATATTGTAGTTGCCCAATTTATTGGGCCGATATGTTGCGCTCGATAAATCGAGCAACTACATTGTGTCCCAGTCTGTTGACCGGGTAATCCAGACTTGCGTGACTGGATTCCCGCTAAAGGATTGCGGGAATGACACTGCAATAGCTAATTTGGATAGCAATGATATAACGTAGTTTCATTAAAGAAAGGGGGATGTAATAATGATAAACCGTTTTTTTCTTTCTATGGTTATTCTGACTATGCTTTTGACAGGCGCCGGTGTTTTATCGGCTGAGCCGGCCGATACGGTAAATAGCGATAAATGTCTTAAAGAAGCCGGGCTTTATTCTGGCTGGGGAACAGCCAAGGTGGGCGATGATGACTCATCGGTGGATTACGACACGATTTACATAGGAGGCCGTTTTGGGTTTAATCTCAAGAAGGCCCTTAAGTGCAATGTTCCCGGAATGCTTTTATTTATGGTGGAACCATTTGTGAATCCCGTAACAAAACCAAGCTCCAACTATGAAGCGGGCTGCGGTCTTTTATTGAAATATGCTTTCCCCGTGGGAAAGAAATTTTATCCTTATCTGGAGGGCGGAACAGGAGGAATCTATATCTCGGAGAAGACCAGAAAACAAGGTTCACATCTGAATTTTGTGGATCAGGGCGGGGTTGGGTTTTATTATTTTCTGCGCGATGATCTTGCGTTAAACGCCGGTTATCGTTTCCGGCATATCTCCAATCTCAGCATAAAGAAACCAAACGGCGGGATAAACAGTAATTTCGCCATATTGGGAGTCTCCAGATTCTTTTGATGGAAATTATAACAACGCATACCAATGCCGATTTTGACGCCTTGGCGTCAATGGTGGATGCCCGCAAGTTTTATCCGGAGGATGGGTTAAGGCGAGGCTTATTGAGTATCTGCGCGATCATATGCGTCCTGACATAAAAGTGGAGGCGGCGGATGCCGGGAATTTCGCCGGATTGAATCTTGCTCCGAAGATCAAAGATTATTTTTCATTAAAAATCTATCGCCTGCTTAGGTTTATCGGGCGGGTTGCCGATCGTATGGATTTTGAGGTTTTTGCCGTAGGCGGATTTGTCAGAGATTTTTTTCTTGGAGTGGAGGATCTTGACATTGATATAGTTGTCGAAGGTAACGCCATAAGGCTGGCTAAGTGTTTGGCCCGGGAGCTTAAGGGGTCTTTTGTTTTTCACGAGAGATTTGGCACCGCGACGGTAGTTTTTCCATCGAGGAAAGATTTGGATTCCTCAGGATCGGGCGTCAGGACGCTAAAGATAGATTTGGCGATGGCCAGGACCGAGATTTACGAATGTCCCGCCGCGCTTCCGACCGTTAAATTCGGGCAGATTGAGAACGATCTCTTCCGGCGGGATTTCACGATAAACGCGATGGCGTTTAAATTAAATAAACGGGGGTTTGGAAAACTGCTGGATCCTTTTAAAGGCAGGGCTGACCTAAAAGAAAAAAAGATAAAAGTTTTACACGATCTAAGCTTCATCGACGACCCTACCAGAATTTTCAGGGCAGTCAGATTTGAGCAGAGGTTTAATTTCAAGATTGAGCCTCATACAGAGGGGCTTATCAAGAAAGCAGTCGGCCTAAGGATGGTGGACCGAATCCAAAAACAGAGAATAAGGCAGGAGATAATAGCTATCTTGAATGAGAGGCAGCCGCTTAAGGCGGTTAAAAGGCTCTCGGAACTAAATGAGCTAAGGTTTCTACACCCGAATCTAAGGCATGCTCGTTCTTGCGGACACCTATTTGAGTCCGTGGAAGAAACCCTAAATTGGTATGATACGGCCAAATTAAAGAAGAGAAGGACTATTGACAGATGGCTCGTGTATTTCGGCGCTTTAGTTGACGGATTAAACGCGCGGGAAGTTAAAAAAATGTGCGAAGATTTTGTTTTCGCTAAGGATGATACCATCAGGCTTGCGTGCTATAAAAGATGTGGAGATGGGGTAATCTCTTCTTTGAGCAAAAAGGAAAGGCTTAAGCCGAGTCATATTTATGCTTGCCTTGACGGACTGTCTTACGAGACGATGCTCTTGCTGATGGCAAAATCCGGATCGCAAACTGTTAAGCGCCGAATATTCTCTTATTTGACAAAGTACATAAGTATAAAATTGAGCGCGAGCGGCGACGATTTTACAAGAGCCGGCATAGATCCCGGCCCCCATTTCAAAGAGATTATCAAAAAAACTCTTTACGCTAAATTAGACTCAAAGATAAAGACGAAGACCGAGGAATTGAATTTCGCGCTAAATTGCCTGAAGGCGGCGGCATAATTGTGCGCAAAGTGACCTACCTTGAAATTTAAGATGACAAAGAATAGAAACAGATTTAATATGGAGATACTATAATGGGAGTAAGACCGGAAAGAATCGCCAGTCAAATGAAAGAATACGTCTCTTCGATAGTATACGAGGAGATAAAAGATCCGAGGATAGGGTTTATAACCGTTACCAGAATTGAGGTTACTCCTGATCTCAGAAACGCGAAAATCTTTTTTAGCGTTTTTGGGGATAAAGAAGATAAACAGCGCGCTCTAGAGGGGCTTAATTCGGCGGCTGGTTATATCAGGAAATCGCTCGCGGAGAAATTAGGAACGAGGTTTACGCCGGAATTATTGTTCAGGCTTGATGAGTCTGCCGAATATTCCATTCATCTTAACGAGATATTCGATAAGATAAAAAAAGAGAAAGAGGACAAAGATGAGCGTCCATAAGGTCATAGAGGCGATCCGCCGCCACAAGAGTTTTTTAATAACCGGCCATATAGATCCTGAGGCCGACACGATAGGCTCTCAGTTAGCTCTAGGCAGCTTGCTTAAACGTTTAGATAAAGACGTCCGGATAATAAACCAGGATTTGCCTCCTGAATCGTGCGCTTTTTTGCCTTACGTTAAATCGATAGAATTGGTCAAGAATATAAAAAAATCGGATTTTAAAGCGCCGGATTGCGCTATGGTAATCGATTGCCCCACTATTGAGCGCGCCGGAAAAACAGCGGAGATAATAACTGATGGCATTGAGGTAATAAACATAGATCATCATGTCAGCAACCAGCAATTTGGCCATATTAATTGGGTTGATTTAAAGGCCGCGGCTGTCGGAGAGATGATCTTCGATATATTCTCCAGATTAAAGATGAAACCCACGAATGAAGAAGCGACGGCGATTTATTCAGCCGTATTGATAGACACGGGATCATTCAGGTATTCAAATACTACCGCAAAGACCCATATGACGGCGGCGAAGCTTATCGCAAGAGGATTGGATACCAATGGTATTTATGAAAGCCTTTTTGAGATGAGGTCTTTTTGCGCGACGCGGCTTTTAGGCTTGGCTCTCTCAACATTGAAAAAGAACGGCAACGGCGCCGTGGTCTGGATTTGGATTACGAGGCGAATGCTTAAGCGCGCGGGCGCGAATTTTGACGAAGCCGAGAATTTTATCAATTACGCCAGAGCGATTAAGGGGTGCAAGGTCGCTATTTTGTTTAAGGAAGCCGCCGATAAAGGCGTCTTTAAAGTCAGTTTTCGCAGCAAGAAACCGGTGGATGTTAATAAGATAGCCGCCGAATTTGGGGGCGGCGGACATTCGCGGGCGGCTGGTTGCACTATTACGGCCGCAGGAGCCGCGGCAGCGGAAAAGAAGATATTAAGCGAGGTATTTAAGGCTGTCTAAAGGCAGCCGTATCCAATCCATCCCGTTTTAACCCGTAACAAAAAGGCGTATATAATAAATCCCGTTAGAGAACTTTGTTTTCTAACGGGTCTGCACTGACGGTAGTTTAATACCACCGTAAGCTTTATAAGGTAACGATCACCAAATAGCTCTGTTAGAAATAAATTTCTAACGAGATGAATTTTCTCTAACGGGATAAATATGAGAACTGTTGCGGCAATTGGAATATTCGACGGTGTCCATATAGGACATAAAAAAATAATCAAGACTATTGTGCGCTTGGCGCGAAAATCCGGATCCAGAAGCGTCGTTATTACTTTTGATCCTCACCCGCTTAAGGTTCTTAACCCTAGAAAGCCTGTTCCTCTGATTATGTCGACTTCTCATAGAGTAAGGCTTATCCGCGATCTTGGAGTAGATGATTGTTATGTTATCAGATTCAACAAGAAATTTTCATTTCTTGATCCGGAGGCTTTCGTGAAGAAGACGCTTATGGGAAAATTTAACGTCTCGGATGTCTGCGTTGGGGATAACTTTGTATTTGGAAAGGGTAATGCCGGCAACGTGGTTTTACTTAGGCGTTTGGGCGAAGCCTATGGTTTCAAGGTGAAGGCCGTGTCCTTAGCCAAAGTTTCAGGCAAAACCGTTTCCTCCACACTTGTTCGCAATCTAATAATTAATGGAAAACTTAAAGAGGCTTCGCGTTTGCTTGGGAGACCGATTGCTATATTTGGAACGGTGATCGGAGGTCTTGAAAGGGGCAGGTCTTTGGGTTACCCAACGGCAAATATCAATCCGCATCATGAAGCCATACCTCCCAGCGGAATTTATGCCGTATGGATTAATTTGCGCGGCAGAAAGTATGGCGGGGCGTTATTTATAGGGCATCGTCCCACATTTGGCGAAAAAGAGCCTGTGGTTGAAGTTCACATCTTTAATTTTAACGCGCAGATATACGGAGAGGACATCGAAGTAACCTTTGTTAAAAGGTTGCGCGGAGTAAGGAAATTTTCGGATAAGCAAAAGCTGATTAAACAGATCGGCAATGACGACATAATGGCTCGTAAGATTTTGGGGCTGAAATAAGTTCTTTACATTTTGTATGAGTTATGATAACATATTTATAAAATAGGAGGTGAAATTAATGACGATCGTAAATGATGACAAGATAGGCTTGGCGGAGGGTTTTAAAACCCACGAAAAGGATACAGGCTCCGCTCCGGTTCAAATAGCGCTTATTACCGAAAGAATAAACCTGCTGACCGAGCATTTTAAAATTCACAAGAAGGACCATCATTCCCGACAGGGGCTGCTGAAGTTAGTAAGCCAAAGGCGCAAATTATTGGAGTATTTGAAACAGCAGAATTCTGATAAATATCATGAAATTTTAGATAAGCTGGATTTGAGAAAATAATGCTTTTATTTCGTCTTATAACTTATTCGGCGATAAAAGAATTTTTTTATCCTAACATTAACCATAATCGAGAAAAATAATAATATGAATGAAAAATTTGAGGTAAAATTCGGAAAGAGTAATTTACTATTTGAGACTGGGAAATTAGCTAAACAAGCTAATGGAGCGGTTGTAGTTCAGTATGGGGGCACGGTTGTGTTGGTTACGGTTGTTATATCAAAAGAGCCCAAAGCCGGCGGTTTTGACTTCGTGCCTCTTACCGTTGAGTATCAGGAAAAAACCTATGCTGCCGGAAAGATACCGGGAGGTTTCTTTAAGAGAGAGGGCAGACCTTCGGAAAAAGAGGTCCTGACTTCCCGCCTTATTGATAGGCCCATAAGGCCGCTTTTCCCTGCCGGCTTATCGCATGAAGTACAGGTTATGGCGTTAGTTCTTTCGCATGACGGAGAAAATGACCCTGATGTTTTAGCGCTAAACGGCGCTTCTTGCGCGCTCGCCATCTCGGATATTCCATTCTCATATGAGATTGGCGCTATAAGAGTTGGAATGATTGACGGAGAATTTGTAATCAATCCCACTTTTGCCGAACTGGAAAAGAGCGTCTTGGATCTGGTTGTGGTAGGAACAAGAGATAAAATAGTTATGATTGAGTCGGGAATGAATGAGGTTGCTGAAGAGATTGTGTTGCGGGCGATAGAGTTTGGGCATAAGCATCTGACTGCTTCTATAGATCTGCAGGAAAATTTAAAACGAAAGTGCGGTAAACCCAAAGCGGAAAATATACAATTTAAGTCTGTCAATGAGACGCTATTTGGACGGGTAAAAGAATTGGCATTAGCTAAGCTTAAGGAGATCGAAAATGCCTCCACGAAAGAAGAACGCGAAGAGTTATTTGACTTAATAGCTAAAGATTTGGTCGCCGCTATAGTTGTGGAAAACTCCCCTTACGCCGAAGAAGACGTAAAAGAGGCGTTGCTAAAGCTTGAAAGGCAAGAGATAAGGCGAATAGTAATAGAAAAAAAAGAGAGGATAGACGGGCGCGGATTTAAGGACATACGCGAGATCTCTTGTGAAGTCGGAATCTTGCCAAGGACACATGGCTCTGCGCTCTTTACCCGCGGCCAGACACAAAGCCTTTCAGCAACCACTTTAGGAACTGCTGCTGATGAACAAACTATTGACGCGCTGGAGGGAGAAACCTCCAAATCTTTTATGCTTCATTACAGTTTTCCTCCTTTTAGCGTAGGCGAAGTAAGGCCGGTTAGAGGGCCGGGCAGACGCGAGATTGGACATGGGGCGCTTGCTGAAAGGGCGTTGAAACCTGTTATGCCCTCCAAAGAGCAGTTTCCTTATACCGTGAGAGTTGTTTCCGAAGTCTTAGAGTCTAATGGGTCATCTTCGATGGCTACCGTTTGCGCGGGAACGCTATCCCTTATGGATGCCGGAGTGCCGATAAAAGCTCCTGTTAGCGGCATAGCTATGGGATTGATAAAAGAAGGCAACAACGCGGTAATTCTGACGGATATTTCTGGACTCGAGGATCACTTTGGCGATATGGATTTTAAAGTAACCGGCACTGAAAATGGAGTTACAGCCGTTCAACTTGACTTAAAGATCGACGGGATCTCGATGGAGATACTGAAATTGGCAATGGAACAGGCGAGCGAAGCCAGATTATTCGTGATGAAGAAAATAAAAGAGGCCATTTCCGCCCCGAGGACGCAACTCTCCGAATTTGCTCCGCGCATCGAGACGCTTAAGATAAATCCCGATAAGATAAGGGACTTAATAGGTCCGGGCGGTAAGATGATAAGAAAAATTATTGACGAGACGGGCGTAACCATCGATGTGGAAGATGACGGCACCGTCAATATCGCTTCTGTCGATAAGGCGGCGCTTGATAAAGCCATAGATATAATAACAAAATTAACGGAAGTTCCCGCTGTTGGCAAGATTTATATGGGAAAAGTTAAAAGGATTATGCAATTCGGCGCTTTCGTGGAGATATTGCCCGGGCAGGAAGGGCTTGTTCATGTCTCGGAATTATCCGACAAATATGTAAAAAATGTTGAGGATGAAGTAAAGGTAGGGGATGAATTCTTGGTTAAGCTTGTGGAAATTGATGAGCAAGGAAGGTTAAATTTAAGCAGAAAACAGGCCTTGGGGGTCGCCGAGTCAAATTCTCGAGAAAAATAAGCGACAGTAAGTTTACTCCGTTAGAGAAGTACATTCTCTAACGGAGTAAACCGCCGCTTCTTAAATGTTTAGCTAATGATGAGAACTTCGTAGAGTTTATTTTTTTAAAATCCCTACCCATAATTAATATTGACGCGGGCAAATACGGATGAAACAGGAGAGAATAAACGAAATTTGGGGCGTTTTACTTTTTTCTTTAACTATCTTGTTTTTCGTTAGCCTTATCTCTTACGATCAAAATGATCTTTATTGGTTTACTTCTCATCCCAATGTATGCACAAAAAATTACGCCGGCCCTATAGGAGCTTATGTAGCGGCCGGTTTATTTTCTTTGATGGGCTTCAGCGCCTATATAATGCCCGTGCTTACTGCTACTTGGGCAATAGGTAAATTCCTCGGAAAGGTCCCGCAAAAATTTTATTTTAAATTGCTGGGAACTTCATTTTTGTTTATCGCCTTAAGCGCTCTGCTCAGTATGATTGGCGCGCCGGCGGATATCTTAAAAGTGTACAGGGGAGGATTGCTCGGATTATTCTTCTCCGATTTTTTCGTCAAATATCTCGGATATGTCGGCGCTTATGTGATAGTGATAGCGCTTGGTCTTCTCTCGGTTTTGCTCGCGACGGAATTTCTCATATTTCCCATATTTATGTCTCTTATGAGCGCGATCTTAGGCGTATTTTCGGGAATAATTGGCAAAAAAATTGTCTGGGGCGGACAAAAGCGGGAAGGCAAGCAGTTGTCTTTTAACGCGGCGCGTTCAGTCAATCTTCCTAAAGACGCCTCATCTTCCTCAAAGGAAAGAGAAACCAGTATAAAGATAGAGAATAAAGCTTTTGAGCCGGTAATAACTATAGATCGCCCGCGAGCCGCGATGGATGTTAAAAAAATTATACAAAAAGAAGATCCGAGGTCTGCGGCGGTTAAGCCGACAAAACGGATGATTGGCGATTACAAGTTACCCGATTTAACCCTTCTTGATTCTCCTCCTCCGCTTGAAGAAAGGAAGATAAGCGATGATTTGGATGCCAGCGCCCGAATTCTGGAAGAGACCCTAAGAGATTTTGGCATAGAGGTGAAAATAGCGGCGATAGAGAGAGGTCCGGTAATAACCAGATATGAGCTTGAACCCGCGCCCGGGGTTAAGGTTACCAGGATAACGAGCCTTTCCGACGATATCGCGCTAGCTATGAAGGCGCAAAGCGTAAGGATTGTCGCGCCTATTCCTGGAAAAGCAAGAGTTGGCGTCGAGGTTCCTAACTCAACGAGCGCTTTGGTTTTTCTTAAAGATATCCTGCAGTCTCCAGAATTTCAAAATTGCGAATCAAAGCTTACCCTCGCTTTGGGGAAAGATATAGGCGGTATGCCCGTTATATCGGACTTGGGGGAGATGCCGCATCTTTTAATAGCGGGAACGACCGGTTCAGGGAAAACAGTGTGCGTTAACGCCATAATTAGCTCGATGCTTTTCAATGCCACGCCAAATGAGGTAAAGTTTCTTATGGTTGACCCAAAGATGGTAGAGTTGGCGATGTTTAACGGCCTGCCCCATCTTTTATGTCCGGTAGTTACCGAGGCCAAGAAAGTATCCGGGGCCCTAAACTGGGTGGTTACCGAGATGGAATCGCGATACAGGTTATTCGCGCGCCTTGGCGTCAGAAATATAGAATTTTTCAACGAGAAAAAAGATAAGGGTGAATTCAAGGGACAGGAAGATGTTCCTGAGACTTTGCCGTATATTGTGGTAATAATAGACGAGTTGGCGGATTTAATGCTTGTTTCAGCTCAAGAGGTAGAAAACGCCATTACAAGGTTATCGCAGCTCTCTCGCGCCGTAGGAATCCATATGATTCTTGCGACGCAAAGGCCTTCAGTTGACGTTGTTACCGGTGTAATAAAAGCCAACTTTCCCGCGAGGATTTCTTTTCAAGTTGCCTCCAAAGTTGATTCCAGGACAGTCCTTGATATGAACGGCGCGGATAAATTACTTGGTAAAGGGGATATGTTGTTTTTAAAGCCGGGGGAATCCAAGCCCATACGAGCTCAAGGGTGCCTTGTTAAAGACAGAGAACTGGAGAGGATAGTAAATTTCATAAAAGAACAGAGGCCCGCCGAGTACGACGAAGAGGTATTAAAGGAGCAGGATAAAAAAGTTCAAGGCCGCACTTACGAGAAAGATGATATGTATGAGGAGGCGGTCAATATGGTTATTGAGACTAAGCAGGCGTCTGTCTCGATGCTTCAGAGAAGATTGGGCCTTGGCTATACAAGGGCCGCCAGGCTGATTGACACGATGGAAGCTGACGGAATTGTGGGGCCATACAACGGTTCGAAACCGAGAGAGATATTTATAGATAATATGGAGGAAATCAAAGCGAAATGGATTCAATCGGGGCGAAGTTAAAGCAGGCCCGCGAAAGCAAAGGCCTTTCGATGGAGCAAGCGCAAAAAGAGACGCGAATTCATCATAGGATATTGCTGGCTCTTGAGAATAATAAACCCGAACAGGCTGTATCGGGCATTATTTACATAAAAAGCTTTATAAAAAAGTACGCTAACTATCTTGGTCTTAACGGCGTCTTGCTCGCGGAGGAGTATCAAGGCGAAAATCGAAAATTACCGCAAAAATTTTCAGTGGAAAAGCGCCAACCCAGCGATTTTAATTTTCCGGTAAAAGGTTTTTTTACGGTCGTAATAATTCTTTTAACGATCTTTTTGGCAGCGAGCCTTTTGATATTTTCCGGTTCAAAGGTAAGGGCGTTTTTAAAATCCCGCCCGAAGATTGAGAAAAAATTAGAGCCGCCGAAGAAACTAAAAAAAACGGATAAACTCGAAAGTGAAAATAGTAAGCGCGCGCAAATCTCAAAACAGACGCCGCAAGCGATAACTTCGCGGCCCGTGAAGGCTGCCGTTTTTGCGACTTCACCGGTGTCAAGCAATGAGGATATTAATCTCTCGATCAAGACGCGCGGCGACACGTATCTTAAGATAAAATTAGACGGCGCGTTGGTGTATGACGACATGCTTAAAAAGGGTTCCGCAGAGGCTTGGAAAGCCAAACAATCATTTGAGGTATCCGCAGGCCGCGCTGAATTCATAGATGCCGAATTGAATGGAAAAACGCTGCCATCCTTCGGCAAAGGTGTCGTTAAAGAAATTCTAATCACAAGATCCGGCCTTAAGCTCCCGAATTAACCGCGCCGCGTAAAATATGCCCATCAAAGTGTCTCTTATTTCATTAGGGTGCGCCAGAAACTTGGTTGATTCCGAGGTTATGCTTGGTTTTCTTGAAGGCCCGGATTTTAAGATCGTAAGCCAGCCCGCCAAATCCGATGTGGCAATAGTTAACACCTGCGCTTTTATTGAAGACGCGAAAAAAGAATCCATAAAAGCGATTCTTGACCTTGTGGATTTAAAGAGAAACGGCAGGATAAAGAAAATTCTTGTGGCTGGATGTCTTGCGCAAAGGTATGGCGCCGCTTTGCGCGAAGAGTTAAAAGAGGCAGACGGTTTTGTAGGTGTGGACGCTTTGCCGAAAATCGCGCGGATCATAAAGGAGCTTTTAAGAAAAGGCAGAGTCTGTGATCTTTCGGCGCGGCCGGTGTTTTTATATGATGAAAAATCCCCGAGATTTTTTCTTACCCCGCGGCATTACGCTTATATAAAGATTTCCGAGGGCTGCTCTCACAGGTGCTCTTTTTGCGTCATTCCTGATATACGCGGTTTGCACAGGAGCCGCGCGGAAGGCTCAATTCTAAAAGAGGCCGGCAGGCTGATTAAAAGAGGCGTAAAAGAGATAAACTTAATCGGGCAGGACACAACTCTTTACGGAATGGATTTATACGGTCGCTTTGCTCTTGCCAGTTTGCTTAAAAAACTTGCAAAGATAAAAGGCGCGGGGTGGATACGACTTTTATATGCTCATCCAGCGCATTTTACCGATGAACTTATCGGGGTAATAAGAGATGAGCCGGTTGTTTGCAGATATATAGATTTACCCATTCAACATATAAACGATAGAATTTTGAAAGATATGGGCAGAGGCGCGTCTAAAAGGTCAATCTTGAGTTTGCTCGATAAGTTAAGAAAACAGATTCCGGGCGTGGCAATTCGCACATCGATAATTGTAGGATTTCCGGGCGAGACTATGAAAGAATTTTCAGAGCTTCTCAATTTCATAAAAGATCAAAGATTTGCGCGGCTCGGAGCTTTTATGTATTCGCGCGAAGAGGCAACGCCAGCTTATAATTTTCCGCGGCAGATTTCCGAAGAAGAAAAAACGCTGCGATGGAATGAAATAATGAAGATTCAGCGCGAGATCTCAAATGAGAATAACCGTGAACTTATCGGAAAGCGCATAGATGTTATAATCGATGAAAAGGATGCCAGCGGTTCAAATATTTACCTGGGACGTTCTTATATGGATGCGCCCGAAGTCGATGGAATTGTCTATATTAAAACCGCTAAGGGCGAAGCGCTAAACTCGAAGTTAAAGATTGGAGATTTCTCAAGGGTTAAGATTATAGACGCGTATGAATATGATTTGGTGGGGGAGGTAACAGGCAAAAAAACTCTGTAATCCCAATATGATAATGTCCTATTCTGCCAATTTAGAAATGTCCTATTCCGGAAGCGCTATAATTGCCGCTCTGGAAGGAGGGCATTATGGCAGGAAAGGACATTATTATGGCTACACAAAAAGAATTAAGGGCGTTACATCTAATCCATAAGGCAATTGATAAGGTTATCACGCAAAAAGAGGCTGCCGAATCGTTAGAATTAAGCGAGCGTCAGATACGAAGGAAGGTAAAAAGAATCCTGCAGGAAGGCGGCAAAGGTATAATTCATAGGTTAAGAGGCATATCTTCAAACAGAGCCATACCGGATAAGAATAGAAGTAAGATTTTAACACTGCTTAGGACTAAGTATCCGGACTTCGGCCCTGCGCTGGCAAGCGAAAAGCTCTTTGAAAGAGACAAGATAGAAGTAAACGACGAGACATTGCGCCTGCGGCTCATTGAGAATAATATCCCGTATAAACAGCGCAAGAAGAGGCCTCATCATCAATGGCGTGAGCGTAAAGAGCGTTATGGCCAGATGATCCAGATGGATGGTTCTCATCACGACTGGTTTGAGGGACGAGGCGCCAAATGCGTCCTTATGGGTTATATCGATGACGCCGCGGGGATACCCTCCGGCAGATTCTATGCTTACGAGGGTGCCATTCCGGCAATGGACAGCTTTAAACGCTGCATCAAGAGCTATGGCATACTATCAAGCGTCTATCTCGACAAACACTCGACGTATAAATCAACCAAGAAGCCATCGATAGAGGATGAGCTTAATAATACAGACCCTTTAAGCCAGTTCGGAAGGGCGCTTAAGGAATTAAAGGTCGAGGTTATTTATGCCGATTCCCCTGAAGCTAAGGGTAGAATAGAGAGACTCTTTAGGACATTTCAGGATAGACTTATAAAAGAGATGCGTCTTGCGAATATATGCGCCATAGAAGAGGCGAACGAGTTTTTAGAGGATTACCTGCCGATCTACGCCAAAAGATTCGCCGTAGCGGCCTATAGGAGCGGCGATCTCCATCGAACCATACCCAAGGGCATGGACATTGACCGCATATTATGTATTAAAACAGAGAGGGCGTTAAGGAGGGATTTCACCGCAGCGCATAATAAGAAGCTCTATCAGATACTCGATAACGTGAGGGTAAAGAAGGTGATGGTTGAGGAACGCGTTGACGGCTCAATTGCGATACGCCATAAAGACAGAGAACTAAAATATAACGAGATAACGAATAGGCCAGAGAAGGCGGAACCGCAAAAGACCCATGAATTCAGGCTGCGCAAGATATATGCGCCTCTGGCCGATCACCCCTGGCGGACGGCGAGTTATGCGCGCTATCAACAGTATCAACAAAGAGAAAAGGCCGCTCCAAAAGAGAAAGGACTACCACTAACCAACATATGAAATACGACATTTCTATTTTGGTAACTATACGACATTTCTAAATTGGCTTGACAACAGGCAAAAAAGTTCTTGACAAATATCCTTCACAGAGTTAAGTTAATATTTCAACAGTTATATAAGTAACAATTCTTAAGAAAGACCTCTGCGCAACCAGTCAAAATCATCACAACCCGATTTTTTGAGATAAAATTTGCGGTTTTTGCGGTTTTGGAATTTTTTATGTTTCATTGATTGCCGTTAAATCCCTCATCCCGCCTGTTTTTTCAATTCCC
>JAZDOX010000098.1:0-2341 GCA_043798215.1 Candidatus Omnitrophota bacterium
GTATATTTATCCTTGTCCTTGAACCTAAAAGCTTTTTCAGCATGGTATGCTATCCTCTATGACATAAATTATATGTCATATGACATATTTTGTCAAATATAATATTTTTGCTTTATGCCTATAGTAATAGACGTAATCCGGCGGGATTTTCTTTCACTAATTTTTGCCAAAGGCAAAAATTACCCGAAGGGCCCGATGTTTAAATCTCGAAGAGATTTAAACTGTATCTCGGGGTGACCCTTTTGGGGCCCTAAATTTTGCTTGTCCCTATACCCTCAACCTTAACCTATCTTTACCATGAGCTATCAGCTATGCCTGCCCGCCCCTGGCGGACGATCTACTCCCCATGAAACCCGATCTTCTTCTTTGGTTTTTCCTCAACGGTGGGAGTTCGAAATTCTTTTATAATTTGTAAGATTGAATAAATATAGCTGTCATGCTCTCCTACTTTTCTCTCCATATCCTTTATTTTGATGGCTAGTTCTTTGTGTGTGGCTAAAATTTCACGCAATCTCACGAAAACACGCATTATAACGATATTGACTTGAATCGCTCTTTCACTATTGAGCACGCTAGAAAGCATCGCAATTCCCTGCTCAGTAAAGACGTTCGGTAGATATTTCATATGCCTGCCTCTTTTTGATTCGGTATCTGGCTGTTTGTTTAAGGTCGCAAATTGCGACCTTAAAGATTTTGTTTCTTCCCATGTCAGTTGAAACATGAAGTCCTCCGGGAAACGTTTGATATTCCTCCTTACCTGCTCATTAAGTCTCTTGGTAGGCACTTTGTAAAGCTGTGCTAGGTCTTTGTCCAGCATAACTTTCCTGCCATGTATAATATAGATCTTCCTCTCAACGACTTCATGCACTATCATTTCACTCATGGGTTTTGCTCTCCTTTACCCAATAGACGCCAAAAGGCGGGATTTTCTTTCAAAAAAATAAGGGCCGGATTTTCATCCAGCCCTTGATAGGCAGCGGAGTGTCTCCCCCCTGCGGAGTGTCCCTAAGTGACACGTCCCCTTTAGCTCCCTTTAGCTTGCTTCTGTAAGGGGGGTAAGGGCGATGCTCGCCATATTCACCATCTCTTTTACAAGCGAGATATCCCTCTCCGAAAATTCCCTTTCCTTCCTGATGATATTAAGGTTGATGACGCCGTAGACTTCTGCCTCATTCTTCTTCGGGAACGGGACGACCATCGAAGACGTGATATACTGCCTCTTCATCATCCCGGAAAGGCCGTTCCTGTCCTTATCCTTGGGCAGTATGATCGGCTTCGCCGTGGCTGCCGCGATGCCGGCGATCCCTTCGCCGACTTTTACGCCGGCGCCGTCAACTATCTCCTTGTCCAGCTTAGAGGCGACCTTTATATGCAGCATATGGGTCTTCTGGTCCATCGTCATGACGGATCCCGAATCCGCGTTGAGCGCGAGGGTGCAGCAGTTGAGCAGTGAATTGAGCAGCTTCTCCTCATAATACCTGGCGAAGATGGGGTCCACCTCCGCGATTTCCGGCGCTATCTCGGCGAGGCGCCTCTTGTGGTAGGCCGTCTTCGCGATGTGCGAAAACACGTCTTCCACCAATTTGATTATCGCGTCGATCTTACTGTATGAGAATATGTTTATCTCGATGAGGGCATCCTGCAATTCCACGGGATCCAGTCCGAATTTTGGCGCTTCCTGGGCGTATTCGGCGGGGGTCATCCTCTTATTAAGTATTACCGGCCCTAGCGCCAGGTAGGCGATGATATTCGTGCCGACGGTCCTTATCGGGACGATGAAGACCTCTATCCCGAAAGGCCCTTTAAGGTTGGTCTTTTCCCTTATACTGTCTATATTTTTAACATGGGATTCGAACAAAAACTTTACGCAGGAATCAATATTTTCCTTCGCGCGTATCTTCGGCAGGATCTCCGCGCATAACCGGTTATGCGCGCTGGTCTTGGACAGCATCGTGCCGTCCGGTGAGAAGGTGTTGACATTTATATTGAGGACTTCCGAGAGGGAACGCTGAATGCCTTGCCAGTCTTCAAGATTTACAAGATCTGTGAGTTCAGAGTCGTCGGAGAACATTAAAAAAAATTATTCCTATCGTGTATCGTATATTAATTATTCTTATCGGAAACTATCTCGTACTGCCGCATCTTATTATAAAGCGTCGTCCTGTTCACCCCCAATTTCAACGCCGCTTTTTTCTTGTTACCGCCGACTTCTTTCAGGACCTTCAGTATATGGATCTTTTCGGGCTCTTTTAAGACATCCTTAAGGGACGCGAACGCTTTATTATAGATCTCGTCCGGCTTAAAGACGGCTGTTTCCGCCTGGTTGATTATCGTCTCGGGC
>JAZDOX010000121.1:0-5538 GCA_043798215.1 Candidatus Omnitrophota bacterium
AAGACCTTGGGCATCTTAGACGACTCCTTGACCGGCCGCTTGGAAGACTCCGGCATTCCCAGAGACTCTTACGGTCTTGTATTCACGCGTCTGACTTATCGTGGCCATAATATGTATCCATTATTTAATGAAAGCTCAGTAGTTTGTCAGGACTTTTAGTATATAATTTAAAGAATAAAAAGAAATGAGGACCCTGTCTTTCTTAATCGTTTACTTCCTATAGTTGCTCGGATAATTTAAGAAGATAAGAGGAGATGGTATGAAAAAATTTGCAAGCTTATATTTAGTTTTATTGCTGGGTCTAGGATTAGTTGGTTGCGCAACAGGGTATGCCAGACGCGGTTTTACAGGTGGCTATAGTGACATGAAATTGCAAGACGATATTTATAGAGTAGCGTTTAACGGAAACGCCTATTGTGGCGGAGGCAGGGCAGAAGATTTTACTCTGTTGAGATGCGCAGAATTGACACTTGAACAAGGCTATAAGTATTTCGTAATTATTGACGAGAAGTCGGGAATAGCGACGAGTTCATATACTACACCAATAGCAACGGGTAGAAATGTTACTGTCATTGGTAACTCGGCAAGTTATTCTTCTAAAACTACCTATTCTGGAGGGCAAACTTATACTTTTAGTAAGCCATCAACTTGTAATACCATAAAATGCTTTAAAGAAAAGCCAGATATATCCACAATGGTTTATGATGCAGTGCAAGTAGAAAGAAATCTTAAGAACGCATACGGAATTAAAAACTAAAACCGCTGAAAAAAGAGTGAATACGTCTAAATTAATAATCATATAACATTTCACTCCAGCGGACTGTCCCAGCGTCCTATTTTAAGGTGCCAGCCGCTGAGTTCAAACGTTGAGCCTGTAGGAAAAGCCCCTAAACAAGTCTAAAGTTCTTTCTTCTTTCTCGATATTTAGGTAAAATAGAATAAAGACCTAAAGGAAAGGAGCAAGGATGGCCCGCTATAAATCTTATTCTTACGAACAAGCAATGTTTATCCCCGTACATTTTCAAAAGCAGATATTGCCGGGTAGTTTTGAATACGCGTTAAACTACATCGTCGATAATGAGCTTAATTTGTCTGTCTTTGAAACACGTTATAAAAATGATGAAACAGGAGCTCCGGCATATGATCCGGCAATAATGCTTAAAATTGTACTCTATGCTTATTCCCGAGGCATTACATCGTCCAGAGATATTGAAAAACTGTGCCGAGAAAACGTCATCTTTATGGCTTTGTCCGCGGACACAAAACCTCATTTTACAACCATTGCCGAGTTTATTTCATCGATGAAAGATCAGATTGCTCCCCCATTCCGGAATATTTTGCTTTATTGTAACGGGCTGCCTTTTGGGACGTTCCTTAAGATTATGGTGCCGAGAGGGGGAGTTGAACCCCCAAGAGCTTACGCTCACAACGCCCTGAACGTTGCGTGTTTGCCAATTTCACCATCTCGGCGCAATCATTCTATTCTTTACCGAACCACATTTTGTCCCTGTATTCTTTTACCATGCGGTAGGTGTTAAAGAAGGCGCTTTCTTTAAGGCAATTTATCATAATATCTATCCATTGAGAATCAACGTCTACTTTTCCGTTTTTATTGGTTTCATAGTAGAGTTTAGTTAGTTTTTCAAGAGATTTATAGAGTTCATCCGAATCCGACTCAAGGCGCAGATCCAACTCGCTTCCGATGGGGTCTCCGGTTTTATGTCTGTAACCGAATATCTCGCCTATGCCGCTGTCGGCGGCCTCTACAACCCATCCGTCCAGCGTGCTTAATTGAAGCGCGCCGTTTAATATGGCTTTCATTCCGCTGGTTCCGGATGCCTCAAAAGGGGGCAGTGGATTATTGAGCCATACGTCTACCGAATTGGTCAGAATTTTCCCGAAGAATATGTCGTAATTCTCGAGCATTATAATTCTTAAGACCGTATTTTGACTGCCCAAGGAATCTATTGAGTTCATTATCTCGTTTATGAAGGTTCCCACAAGGTTGTCATTGGGATGGGCTTTTCCGGCGATAATCAATTGTATGGGGCCGGAATTTTTGGCGATTTCAGTCAGGCGCTGCGGGTTTTTGAAGATTAGACTCGGTCTTTTGTATGTCGCTATTCTTCTGGCCCAACATAAGGTGAAGACATCTTCTTTAAAGTTCCAGCTATCGAATATCGTTTTGAGCGAGGTTTTGTTGGCTTGATGAGCGTTCCAAAGTTCCTGTCTGAAGCGCTTGTTTTTTCTTAAAGTTTCGATATCCGCCGATATGTTGCTATCGCCGCAGAGATTTTTAAAATCAATGCCGTATTTTTTTAGAAGCTCTTCTATGTCTTTGGATATCCATGTTGGAATATGAATGCCGTTTGTGATTGATTTAATTTTGTTTTTGTATTGTGGAAATTGCTGGCGCATTATCTCGCCATGTTTTGCGGAAACGGCGCTTATGTAGTCGCAACGATTCATTAGGAGCGTGGTGAAGTTGATGATCGCGTTGTCCTCGAGACCGTTCTTCTTTACAAAATCGAGATTTTCATCCGGAAGAACTCTCTCCAGCTCTTTTACAGGGAAACGGTCGTGTCCCGCGGCAACAGGCGTATGGCAGGTGTACACGAAATTTTTCTTTATAAACCCTAATTTATCTTCTCCGAGACCCCGGGCTTTTTCCACCAGCGCCATAGCGGCATGGCCTTCGTTTAGATGGTATTTGTTTATCTCGTATCCCAAGGCTTCAAGCGCTTTTATTCCTCCTACTCCAAGTATTACCCGTTGCATAATTTTGATATAAGAGTTATCGCTTCGATAAAGCTGATCGGTCAATCTCTTTGAGTTGGGATCGTTTTCTTCCACATCCGCGTCGAGAAGAATAAGCGGAATGGCATGCTCTTTGTCAAAGCTGTAAACGTAGTATTTCCAAAGTCTTAAATAAAGAGGCCCGGTTTTTAATTGAATCTTTATTATTGTATCGAGGGGCGCTAAGCCTGGGTAGGTATGCGGATCCCAATTGATCTCTTCAGGAACCTGCCCGTCCTTAAACCAGAAATTTTGTTTGAAATAGCCTTTTCTCCAGAGTATGCCGATAGCCGCGAGGGAGATCTTAAGATCCGCGGCCGATTTGAGCGTATCTCCAGCCAAAACCCCTAAGCCGCCGCTGTAAATCGGGAGATCTATAATTCTATGGTCTACCGAGAAACTAAAGTAGTAATCCCTTATGCGCATATTTGAGAATATATCCTGATGAGTCAGGTTATTGTAATTCGATATCGGCCGTTTTGAATTAAAGCAATTGTAGAAACTGGTTGCTAAGCCGTATTCCATAGAAAAGTAAGCTACTGAAGAGGATTCTTTCGAGATTAGCTTTTTTTCAGCCTCGACTATGCTTCGCAGGGGGAAGCCGAAGAACGAATCCGAAGTTATGTCTTCGGCGAAGCCTTCTTTAAAGTTATGAACCTTGACGCGCGCGTGGAATTCTTCCAGGCAGTCTTTTTTTACGTCCATTTTTTCATTGCCTCAATGCGTTAACCGTAAGCCTCGCGGGCCTTGACCTTTGCCCGCGGGACCCCTGCAAGGGGATTAACGTCTTTTTGCCCTGCCACGAACTTAATTATACCTCTTTTGCGGATTTTTTCAAGATAATAACGCCTCCTCGACGCTAAATCCCTCTTTTGCGCTGGTCTCGCAACCGCCGTTCCCTACAGCAGGCAAGAGATAAAGTCATTGGCCCATTACACAACCAAAGCCGCCTCAGGCAGGGGCACCGTAAGAGAGGTTGTGGAGCTTATATTGAAAGCGCAAGGCAAATGGCCATTTTGACAAAGAACTCTTAGTAATAAAAATTTCATCTATCCTATTTCCGCATTGTTCCATAAATTTTATACTGTTCGAGCGAGTCCCGACGTATCGTCGGGACGAGTCGAGAACTATGAATATGCCTGCCTGTCGGCTCGCCTCTCGGCGAAGCCGAGGGCAGACAGGGACAGCGGCAAAACTTCTCGACTCATCCGCCTCAGGCGGATTCGCTCGAAGAATAAGCGCTTGCTGTTTCCATGGACTGGATTAATTGATGCGTTGGCGATTTGATTTCAAAATGTCATTGCGAGAAGAGACGAAGTCTTGACGAAGCCTGCCTTGCCGGCAGGCAGGCAATCTAAAGATGCGGAGATTGCCGCGCTCCCTTCGGTCGCTCGCAATGACGCTTCTTACGTTTGTATTAGATTAGCCATACCGCAGTGAAATACCCTAAAAATAAGCATATACAGCAACAATTTACCTCAATAAAGCAACAAGTTCTCTCGATCTATTTTAATTAAACAGGTATACTTCAGTTATGCTACGTCAAGGCATGTTCCAATAGACAATTTTGTGTTATTGCCCGCGTTGCGTCCGCCGACGGTCTTGTGGCGGGAAGGCGAGGAACGAGTTGTTTGCTCGTCAACCTGCCTACCGGTAGGCAGGCGCTCTTTGGCGGGGACAATGACAATTTCAAACAATTTATCGTGGTGAAAGTAATATGTATGAGGAATGCTAATAATTAGATTTTAAACTAAAGGGGGCTCAAAGATGAGAGGCAAAATCGCGCTGATTTTATTGGTTTTGGTTATCTTTACCGCTAATTTTGTTTATAGCCGGGTGGAGCAGGATGTTATATCCGTGGAGGTGGAATTTCAGGAGCCGCAGATCGTACGCAGCAGTTACTCGCCCGAATATAGCCATATAGAGATGGAAGGGACACGCTCTCTGGGAAAAGTCGGCGAGCCGGTATTGCCGGTAAAAGGGATCAGCGTCTTGCTTCCTCCGAATAAGAGAATAAAAGATATAGAGATCATTTATGGCGAAAAGATAACTTTGGATGGAAGATATCTGGTTGAACCGGGACAAAAAGAGTATCATCTCAGCGAGATGAAAGATATGAAGATAATCCCGGATAAGCCGAAGCCCGAGATTTACGAAGCAGGGGCTCCTTATCCGGCAATATCAAAGAAACTGGTGTCTATCCAAAATAAATTAGGTTATCCTCTGGCGATAATTAAGTTATTTCCGGTAGTCTATAATCCAAAAGAACAAGAGATTTCTTATTATAAAAAGATGACTGTGCTTATAAAGCTTGAGTCTGAAGTTGTCCGCCGCAAACCCTCCCCAGTTGAGATAGAACCCCCCAAGAGAAGAACAGAGCCTAAAATTAAACAGAGAGATAGGGAGATAATACATAAAATTATAGACAACAAAGAGGACATAACTATTTATGAGAAAGAAGACTTAAGCTATAAATCCGGCTCAAGGACTTTGAATTTAGCCCGGTTTTTAGATAAAGCTGTATCTTTTATTCTTGATATAGGGGCGCAGGAAGCTCTTGCCGCGCCAATAGGTCCTATAGATGTGACTAAACGGTATGACTAAGACCTCTGCGCAACCCCCTGAAAATATGGTAAAATATCCATAAAATCAGGAGGATAAATATGTCATTCTTAACGTTCGAAGCCGCAAGCCGTCTGGGAAAAGAAAATAAGCTGATGAAATTAGCCAACGTCATAGACT
>JAZDOX010000008.1:0-42276 GCA_043798215.1 Candidatus Omnitrophota bacterium
CGGCCATACCTTTCTTGTGAAGACACAAAGTTATGGCAGCGGTCAAAGTTGTCTTACCATGATCTACATGGCCTATCGTTCCAACGTTCAAATGCGGCTTAGTTCGTACAAACTTTTCCTTTGCCATGGAATATCCTCCTTAAATTATTGATGAATTCTGAGAAATAAGCTTGTTCGCCCTTCTCTTATATTTTATCTATCAAATCTCATTACTCTAATGGAGCTGCTGATCGGGATCGAACCGATGACCCCGTCCTTACCAAGGACGTGCTCTACCAGCTGAGCTACAGCAGCAAACCTTTTTGTATACAGTATAGGCAAAAAGGTTCACCTTCGCTGCATTTTGGAGTTCTTAAAAATACTTAAATGTAAAATAAACAAAAAATAAAAAAAGCACCTTCCGGTGTTTTTGAGTTTAACCGTTAAACTATATTCTATTTTATCTTAATTATCTGCTTATTAATGTTGTGGAGAGATTATATCAAAAAAAAAATCTTTGTCAAGCAAAATTTTTATAATTTTATATTTTGTTATCACAAAGCAAAAATGCCCTGTAGGGTTCAGGCCTGCCTGAACCGTTACTCTGAATTTCTTCTTTGGGAAAGGCGTGGCGTATGGAGCGGGCGAGGAGAATCGAACGTCGCTCGGCTTACGCCTCGCTCCCTAAAAGGAAACCCTGATGGTTTCTTTTTAGTATTTATTTTCCTTCCGCAAAGAAGAGTCAAGCCTTCAGAGGGAAAACAATCTTTTCCCTCTGAAACTCCCTTTTTGAGTTCGATCTAATGGAGCGGGCGAGGAGAATCGAACTCCCGTGAACAGCTTGGAAGGCTGCCGTTCTACCATTGAACTACGCCCGCCCCGATTCTTATATAAAATAGCTATAAACTTCGGCGGGCGAGCCCGTACAAGATTGGCTTATCCGCCGAAGCCTAACTTTCTTCTACGCCTTCGTTGGCGTAGGCGGACTTGCCATCCGCCCCCCCTACGCTAAAGCTTCGGGGGGATAAATAGCCCAATGGTTTACCATCCGCCCTCCTACGCTTAATTTTTGTTACAAAAAGCGATAAGCTTCGGCGGGTGAAAAGCCTCATGGTTTACCATCCGAAGCCTATATTTTTTCTACGTTAAGGCGTAGGATGGTGGGCAGAGAAGGATTCGAACCTCCGAAGGCGTGGCCAACAGATTTACAGTCTGTCCCCTTTGACCGCTCGGGAATCTGCCCGTCTACGCTTAGCTTTTGCTACTCAAAGTAGTTTGCTTCGACGGGCAAGCCCAACAACAAAATGGCTTGCCATCCGAAGCCTAACTTTCTTCTACGCATTCATTGGCGTAGGATGGAGCTGGCGAAGGGATTTGAACCCCCGACCCGCGGTTTACAAAACCGCCGCTCTACCAACTGAGCTACGCCAGCATCATCAGTTAACGGTTGACGGTAAGCAGTTCGCAGAAATTCCGTTAACCGCTATCTGCTAACTATCATCTGAATTGCTTTAGGCAATTTATCTAAAATATTAGAGGCGATTAAGCTTGCTTCGCCTATTTCTTCCGCAGCTAAATCGCCTGCGAGTCCGTGCAAGAAAACTCCGAGCCTCGCGGCATCAAAAGGTTTTATGCCCTGACCGATAAATGACGCTATCATTCCAGTCAAAACATCGCCTGTTCCGCCTGACGCCATACCGGGATTTCCCGTTAAATTAACGTAGGTCTTCTCTTTCGGCGCAGCCACAACAGTGCGATAACCTTTTAAAACGCAAACGACATTATACTCATTTGTAAATTTTTTTGCAACTTTTTCTTTTATTCTCGATATCTCATCTGAAGGTAAAGCTGCCAGCTGCGACATCTCGCCAGAATGAGGAGTAATGACAATTTTAGACTTGACGGATCTCAGGATTGAGGCGTCGCCCTTGAGAGCATTTATGCCATCGGCATCCAAGACTATCGGTTTATCCAAATTGGCTATCAATTTCTTCACGAGTTCTTGAGCGCTGGAATTTCTTGACAAACCCGGGCCAATAGCAACACAATCCACCTTCCTCGAAAAATCTAATATCTCCGGCAGAGCTGTCTCGCTCAAAGTCTGTTCCGCAGTTTCGGGCAGAGGCAGTGTCATAACCTCTGTCAGTTTAGCCTCTATGATAGAATTTAAACTTCTTGGCGCTCCAAGAGTCACCAAGCCGCTTCCAGATAAGAGAGCGGCCTGAGAACTTAAAGCAACAGCCCCTGTCATTCCAACGGAGCCGCCTATTATTAACACATGCCCGTAATCTCCTTTATGGGTATCGATTTTTCTCTTCGGCAATAATTCCCTGATCTCGCTTGGAATCTTAACTCTCAAATCAGCTCCTTCTATCCGGCTCACATAGATTATTCATCGCGGAGTTTACCCTTGACCCTGAGTGAAACGAAGGGGAAGGGCTACTCAGGATGAGGAGTCGAAAAACACCCTGACCCCTCACTTAATTAATATACAATTGCTTACAGCGTAATTTTTAGTATGGGAAAGACTGATAAACGCCTGAGACACTTTTCTCTTCCCCATTAATTTTTTAGCGCTGCCTTTTAAGATTATTTTAGGCTTTCCATTACTCTCGTTTATCACCTCAACATCAGTCCATACTATAGGATTTTTTCCATCGCCTCCGAACGCCTTATAAACGGCTTCTTTCGCCGCAAACCTAGCGGCTAAATGCTGTTCGGCGGAACCTTTGCTCATGCAATATGCGAGTTCGCGTTTAGTATAAACTTTATCAAGAAATTTGTTACCCCATCGCTTAACGGCGGAACGTATCCTCTTTACCTCCACTATATCAACGCCAAATCCTTCTATCATCCCGTTAGAAATCCAAATAATATTGCATTGTCGCTAATATCCAAATTAAAACATATCTCCAGCGTAAATGTTTGAAATTCATACAAAACCTTGGCTGACAAGATAATTCCATTGAAAAATAAGATTTCTAACGGGAATCATCTTATAAGCGCCAACATCTCTTTCACCGCTCTGTCCAAACCCACGAATACCGCGCGGGAAACTATCGAATGGCCGATATTAAACTCCTCTATGTCTCTCAGTCCAGAAACGGCAGAAACATTGCTATAATTTAAACCATGTCCGGCATTAACTCTTAAACCCAGTCTTAAAGCGTATTCCGTGGAATCTTTTAATCTCTTTAATTGAAGTCTTCCATTACGCGCGTTCTTCGCGTTAGCGTATTCGCCGGTATGCAGCTCTATAAATTCCGCACCCGTTTCTTTCGCGCGCCTGATTTGTTCTTTATCGCAATCTATGAAAAGACTGACAAGAATTCCCGCCGATCTTAACCTTTGAACGGCATCCGATACAACTCTTCGGTTTCCCGCGCAATCCAGTCCCTTTTCTGTCGTAACTTCCCTGCGCCTCTCAGGAACAAGAGTAGCCTCATCCGGCTTGACGTCAATGGCAATCTTTATTATATCTTTAGAAATAGACATCTCCATATTTAAACGCGTACTGATCGTCTTCCTTAACAGATATAGATCCTTGTCGTTTATATGCCGCCTATCTTCTCTTAAGTGGCAAACTATGGAATCGCAGCCGGCAGCTTCGCAAACCCTTGCGGCTAAGACAGGATCCGGCTCAAAGCCCCCCCTTGCTTGCCTTATAGTAGCCACGTGATCTATATTGACGCCTAATTTAGCCATTTTCGCTTTTAAATCTATTGAGCCTTCTCGATAGGAATGGTTATATCAACAACGCCGCTGGGGCCGTAAAATCTTACACCTCTAATTAATTCCAACGGGACGGTCAAACTGCAAACCTTTTTTTGGCCGGTAATATCAATCTGCGCTGTCTTAATCGAAACTATCTTGCTTATTATCCGCTTAGGCCCGATTATAAAAGTCGTGTCAGGTTTCACGGTCACCTTGTCAAGTCGAAGAATGTAATCCTCCGCGGGACGGCCGACTATAACAGGCAGAATCTTAACCTCCTTGATGATGTTCTCGTGGGTATACTCGATCCAAAAAGACCTTCTCTCGTCGCTCGGAGAACGCCCTATTTCCACATCGACATAATACCATGTGATCACTGCCAAAATTAATGCCGATATCTTAAGCCAGAAATTTTTCCCTAAAAAGTTTCTCATATTTTTTTCTTCGAAAATAGATTAAAAAAAAGTTTAAGGCGCGGCGGTTTCTCTTTCTTGGGCCTGTATAAAAGCGCGCGCAAATGGTTAATAAGACGTTCCCGGTCAAAATCGCGCGTTAATTTACCGGCATTCGCCATGGAAATCACCCCCGTCTCCTCGGAAACCACAATACAAATCGCGTCAGTCTCTTCGGTCAACCCCAAAGCGGCCCTATGCCTTGTGCCCAGAAGCTTGCTGACATCGGGACTTTGCGTCAACGGGAAAAGGCATCCTGAAGCCGTTATCCTATCCCCCTGAATTACAACGCCTCCGTCATGTAATGGAGTATTCGGCATAAATATCGTATTCAAAAGCTCGCTTGTCAAGACGCTGTCGATAATCACGCCGCTTTCCATATAGGGCTCTAGGCTTACCTCGCGCTGTATCGCCAAGATAGCCCCTATCTTTTTCTTTGATAAAATAGAAATCGATTTGGCAACTTCCTCGATGGTTCTCTCCTCCGTCATTATGCTGCCAAATACCTTTTCCCTTCCAATCCGCGCCAGGCCGCTGCGCATCTCCGGCTGGAATACGATCAAGAAAGCAATTACCGAAAGGGCAAACACCTTTGTGAAAATCCAATTTATAACGTCAAATTGCAATTGTTGCGTCAAAAAAAATACTATCATTATTATAATAAAGCCGCGGAAGACCTGAACCGCGCGAGTGTTCTTTATGAAATCCAGAATACGATATACTATAAACCATAAAATCCCTATCTCTATGATGGGCTTCCAGACCATTATTATAATCTCACTTATATTTTTAGCTTCTCTTATATTTAGCATCTTATGATCGCTTCCGTTAAACATGCCGCTTGACGCATTTGACCGACATCGTGCACCCTTAAGATATTAGCGCCATTTTGAACGGCAATCGCGACCGAAGCGGCGGTCCCAAAAATCCGCTCATTGACCCCAACATCCAATATTTTTCCTATAAAACATTTTCTCGAAGTTCCAACAAGAATGGGATAGCCAAGCGATTTAAACTCGCCTAATCTCTTTAAAATCTTCAGGTTGTGCTCGGCGGTTTTTCCAAATCCTATGCCCGGATCTACTATTATCCGATTATCGGCAATACCCGCGGCTTTAGCAAATTCAACACTCCGGCGCAAAACGCCTGCTATATCACAAATCAACGATTTATACTTGGGGTTCTTCTGCATAGTCCGTGGCGCGCCCTTCATATGCATAACTACGACTGCCGCTTTATACCTTGCCGTCAAACCCGCGATCTCCAAATCCCCATTTAACCCCGATACATCATTTATAATAACGGCTCCGCTGTCAAGAGCTCTGCGCGCGACAGAAACCTTTGTGGTATCGATAGAAATCGGGATCTTAACGCGTTTCGCCAAAAGCTTTATCACAGGAATAACGCGATCTCGTTCTTCCTCAGCCGAAACTCCTTTCGCGCCGGGACGCGTCGATTCTCCCCCCACATCTATTATATCAGCGCCCTCTGATTCCATCTCAAGCGCGCGTTCAAGAGCTTTATCCGCGCTTAAATACCGGCCGCCGTCGGAAAAGGAATCCGGGGTAACATTTAATATCCCCATTATATGCGCGCGAAGGCCTAAATTCAACGTATGCTTTCCCGCGGATAATATAAAATCTTTCCTGTCGTAACCTTCTTTAAGCGCTTGTATCTTTCTTCCGAGTTCGGGAAGGCAAAACGGCTGCCGATTCAATTTCTCGCAGAGCCTGTCTATTTGCGCGATCGTTCCCATTATGACTCCATTGGAATTCTTCGATCTCTTGATGAAAGAGTCCCAAGCAACGGCGCAATCGCCTCCAATCGAGAGCATATCCTGCTTCAAGATATTGAGCGCGGCAGAATCCACGCCCTTGATCTTGATTATCCTCAAAATAGCCTTGGGCGCCATAATCTTAATCCCGCCGCCATGAACCTTTAGCGCGCGCAATTCAGCTTTTATACTGCGTTCATCTTTAAGCTCCAGCACCCTAAGATCCATTGCAACCCCTGTCATCTGCCGCTTAATCAACCTTCTCGGGAAGATCGGAATTTTCCGGCAATCCCAAAAGATCCCTTATCTCTTTAACGTCCAGAACTTCCTTCTCAAGGAGCTTCTCAGCCAATATCTTCAATTTATCTCTATTCTTAATCAAGATATCTTTCGCGCGACCATAGCATTCGTCGATAATACGCTTTATTTCTTGATCTATCTGCAACGCGGTTTCGTCGCTGTAATTCTTTTCTTCTAAAATATCCCTGCCTAAAAATATTTGCTCCGGTCTTTTACCAAATGTAAGGTGCCCCAATTTCTCGCTCATACCAAATTCAGTGACCATGCTTCTGGCCATATCAGTGGCGACATCCAAATCGTTTTGAGCTCCTGTGGTTATCTCGCTGAATACCAACTCTTCCGAAGCCCTTCCCCCCATAAAAACCGCGATCTCTCCCATTAATTCCGTTTTGGTCTTATAATACCTATCTTCCGAAGGCGCAGATATCGTATACCCTCCCGCCATCCCGCGGGGTAAAATAGTCACTTTATGTAATGTTTTTCCATCTGGAATAAACAAGGTTATGAGGGCATGACCCGCCTCATGATAAGCGGTAATCTCTTTTTCGCGCGAAGTTATCACCCTGCTCTTTCTAGCGGGACCGGCTATAACACGCTCTACCGACTCTTCAATCTCATCCATCGTAACAGCTTCTTTATTTCTTCTCGCGGCCAACAACGCCGCTTCGTTGACTAAATTGGCCAGATCGGCCCCCGAGAAACCAACGGTGCGGCGCGCGATAAGTTTAAGATCGACATCGGCGGATAATTTTACGCCTTTAACATGAACCTTTAAGATCGCTTCCCTTCCTAATATATCCGGTCTGCTGACGACTATAACCCTGTCAAATCTGCCGGGACGCAATAAAGCGGGATCCAAAACATCAGGCCTGTTCGTGGCGGCAATCACGATAACCCCTTCCTGAGTATTAAAGCCGTCCATCTCGACGAGAAGCGCGTTTAGAGTCTGCTCCCTCTCATCATGTCCTCCTCCAATGCCCGCAAAACGCTGCCTTCCAACGGCATCTATCTCATCCACAAAAACTATACAGCCTTTTCCGCTTATCTTAGCGGCCTTCTTGGCTTGTTCAAATAAATCGCGGACTCGCGAAGCGCCGACACCTACAAACATCTCCACAAAATCCGATCCGCTTATGGAGAAGAAAGGAACTCCTGCTTCTCCGGCTACCGCTTTCGCCAGCAAAGTCTTTCCCGTCCCGGGCGCCCCAATCAACAAAACCCCTTTCGGTATCCTGCCGCCTAATTTCTGAAATTTCTTCGGATCTTTCAGAAATTCTATCACTTCCTGAAGTTCCTCCTTGGCCTCATCAACTCCGGCAACATCCTGAAACGTAATCTTTAATTGCTCGCCAAGCATCTGTCTTGCCCTGCTCTTTCCAAACGATAAAATCCTTCCTCCACCGGCCTGCGCGCTCCTTGATATAAGAAACCAAAACAACAAGACGAATATAAGCGGCCCAAGAACGGTATAAAAAACATTGGCCCAAAAAGTCCGGGGAATCTCCACCTTGAACTCCGGGACATTCTCCCTCAAGAGCCTGATAAGGTCGGGGTCGTTTTCGGTAATATTTACGGTGTAGCGCGAGCCGTCGGCGAATTCTCCCTTAATCACATTCTCAAATTTTACGGCGGATTTTATCTTATAATTAATCTTGTTGCCGGTTACATAATTCGAAAGGTCGGAAAGATTTAACTCCTTTGGCTGCTCAATGCCCATTGATGGGCCCGCTATCCGCAATAAATACGACAGCGCTAAAAAAATCATAATGCCAAAAAGTACACGCTGTATAATTGATTGCGCTTGATTACTGTTTTTCTTTTTCTTTTGCTCTTTGTTTTGCTCTTTGCTCATAAGACACTCTTTCTCTCTTAAATAATAATGAGGTTTGATTATATCAGAAAAAAGCTTTAACCGACATAAAATTAGAGTTTATCGCGGGCTTTCGGGTAAATCCCGTTAGAAATTCATTTCTAACGGGATAAAGGCATTGTTACTTTGAAAGTCGTTGCCTTGTTCATTTCGCTCTCAACTCCAATGTCGCCTTTGTGATCTCTGATGATATTATACGCTATAGACAAACCTAATCCCGTGCCCGTTCCTATTTCTTTGGTCGTGAAAAAAGCGTCAAAAACCCTGCTTAGGCACTCTTTAGGAATGCCTATGCCCGTGTCCGAGATATAAACTGAAATAAAATTATCTGCCTTTTTATACTGAGCTTTGATCGTAATAACGCCTTTTTTATCGGTTTTCTGTTGAATGGCCCAGCGGGCATTCAACATTATATTGAAAAAAACCTGCTGCAGCATCAAGAAATCACCCATAATTTTAGGCAGATCAGCCTGAAGCTCTTTTTGAATTACTATATTCTCGGTCCCCATCTTGTTTTCCAGCAATAAAAAAGTCTTCTCCAGTATCTCATTTAACGAAACCAACTCAAATGTGCCTGTCGAAGTGCGCGAGAAACTCAGTAGCGCTTCAGTTATTCTTTTGCACCTCAATACGGATTCCTCAATTATCTTTAGCACATCTCTGAGATCGTCTGCGCTAAAGTCCTTTTTGCGCTCAATCCATGACTTGACTAACTGCGCGTTGAGCAATATTATAGCTAAAGGATTATTTATTTCATGGGCAACGCCGCTTGCCAACTGCCCTATTGCCGCCATTTTACCCGACTGAACGAGCTGAATCTGTGTCTCTTTCAGTTTCGCATTTACCTCAACCAAATCCTCCATTTTATTCCTTAACTGCGCAGTCCTCTCATTCACCATTTGCTCCAAACTACGGCTGTATTCCTCAAGCTTGTCTTTAGCCGCGCTTATCTCATCAACCATCTTCATTCTCTCGGTAACATCTCTGCTTATATGAACAAAACGGCAGGGTTTCCCTGACCCATTGATAAGCGGATAAGCGACTACCTCAACGTAAAATGATTTGCCTTCTTTATCAAAATGCGTGTGAAGAGTGGCAATGGGTTTAGACTCTTTGCCTAAGCCCATAAGAGGGCAGGCGTCCAAAGGCATCTTACAAGGTTCGTTTAAATGATGCGTAAGCTTATAACAAAAATTCCCCATAACATCTTTGCCGGATAAGGAGCTCAGCTCTCTTGTCTTTTTATTAGCCCATAAAATTTTAAAATTCTCATCGATAAGCATTATCTCTTCATCTATGCCATCCGTGATGGCGCTTAAAAGCTTTTCGGATTCCTGAATCTTATCATAAGATTCTTTCAATCCCTCCAGCATCTGGTTAATATGAGCCGCGATAACGCCTATCTCATCGTTACCGCGCGCGCTCAATCTTAAATCCATTTTTCCTTTCCCTATCATCTCCATCGCAGCAATCATATTTTTGAGCGGCTGAAACTCGAAATTAATTACCGCTAAAACTATTACGCCTAAGAAAAAGGTGTCAATAAAGGCGACGCCGAAAGCGGAAATATTCCTTAGTTCAGGAAAAACGGCAAAAATAATCATGATAACAAATTCCGTTATTATAACCGCCATTACAACCTTAAAAGCCAGACTAAACCTTATCTTATTCGTCATCGCTGTTTACTTTCTTGCCGTAGAAAAATTAACTACCGCACTGTAACATAAATTTTATACTGTTCGAGCGAGGCCATTGGCCGAGTCGAGAACTCTAAATATGCCTGCCTGTCGGCTCGCCTCGCGGCGAAGCCGAGGGCAGACAGGCCTGCCTCTGCCTGTGCGTTCCGCACGCAGACAGGTGTCGGCTCGCCTCTCGGCCCGCTTCGCCGATGGCAAATCGAGGCGAGCGAAGCCGAGGGCAGACAGGGACAGCGGCAGAACTTCTCGACTCATCCGCCTCAGGCGGATTCGCTCGAAGAATAAGCGCCTGCTGTCTTCAACGACTGCCATGAATTAATGTTACAGGGCACAACACCCAATTTATGCGCCTTTTTCTTTAATTATAACACTTGCGGGATAGCGCTTCAAATAAAAATCTCAAATTTTAGCTTACTAAGACATCTTCTCGCAGGATAGCTTCAGGACGCGCCTCGTCCGCGGCGTTATCTTTACTTCATCGGACAGACGCAACCCGCAGACCCAAATAATATCTTCGCCCGAAACTACCAGCGGAATCCGCCCCCTCTGACTGCGCTCAATCTTCTCATCCACGTAAAAATCCTGCAGTTTTTTTTCCTCCTTCATCCCTAACGGCTTAAATCTATCCCCCTTCTCCCACAGCCTTATCCGTAAAGGCAATCTTAACTTATCATAATCAACGTACTCGACACTCTTCGGCTTCTTTGCCTTAACCGCTGATTTGACAAACGCGGCGGTAAATAATACTCCCAGTTCAGGTATGGGGGTTTTACCCGGCGCTGAAAGCTGACTGATCAGTCTCGAAACAGGGGCCCTAAGTAAAGCAACCCTTTCGAATATAATATTTCCTTTCGCTTTTCTTATTCTTATTTTAGCCGGTATATCCAAAGCGCCCTTGTCAGCCACAGACAAAGCTTCTATATCCTCAATATGGGAATTCTCTATGCCGCGTAAATCCCCTTTGAGCAGCTCTATGGCCTTGCGGAATACCCCTCTTTTTAAGCCGGGGCTTTCTCTCTCTAATCTTCGCAACCGGATTTCAATGGAATCTTTTTTTATCAGCGCGGATCTCTTGAATTCCCTGTTAACCGCCTCCGAGAGCGCCTCATAGTCATACGAAAAATTTATCGCGCTTCTGACTAAAACATCTTTTATTCTTGGATTATACTTCTCTAATAAAGGCAGCAGCCGGAGTCTTACTCTATTGCGTAAAAATACGGGCATAAAATTAGTGGCGTCCCGTCTGGGCCTAACTTTAATTTCCTTTAGGTAAATTTTAATGTCCGCTTTCCATGTCTGAATCAAAGGCCTTATGACAGAAACGCCGTTTAAATCGCGCGCGGGAAAAATGCCGCGCAAACCGCTTAAGCCGCTGCCGCGTATCAACCTCATCAAAACCGTCTCTGCCTGATCGTCAAGGGTATGTCCTACCGCGATCTTATTTGCGCCCGTACGCGTTGCCGCGTCAAGCAAAAACTCATATCGTTTATCGCGTGCGGCTTCCTCCAACGATAACCGCTTTTGACGAGCGTATCCCGGAACATCGATTTCCTTAAAAATAAGCGGCAGATCTAATCTGCGCGCCAGGGCCGAAACGTAATCATAATCCTTTTTAGTCTGATCAGCGCGCCGAAATTTATGATTAAGATGAGCAATATATAACTCCAGATCATACTCTTTCTTTAGAGCATTTAACGCGAACAAAAGCGCCGTTGAGTCGGAACCGCCCGAAACGGCGACAACTATTTTATCGCCCGCCTTAAGCAACTTGAATTTCTTTATCGCGCTCTTAACTTTCTCTACAAACATTGGAAATGTATTCTTTCCAGTTGCGGCGCCGCGTGCCATAGAGGAAAATGGCGCGGAACATCCTCATACAAAAACACCTGCTACAATTAAAACCTACTCCTCTATCTCAAAACGAAGACCACAACTAAGGCATTCATAAACGGAGGCCTCATAATGAGGCTCTACAAAGCGGGTATCGGCGCTGCCGCACTTGGGACACTCTACAGGAGGAAACCAATCAGCCACAAAAAATTACCTCTCTGAAACTCCTTGTTGCCATCTATCAAATTACCATGCGTCATTCTCCGCGAAAGCGGGGAATCCAGTCACGTTTTAAAGTGTTATCTCGTGTCTGGATTGCCCGAATAAATCGGGCAATGACAATGCAAGACTAAATCTCAAAAGCAATTTGCCGTAGTGGGTGAAAGAACGACTAATTAGGACGCATCTGAAAACTCATTTTCACGTTCTTTCTAAAGCGGCAACTATTCTTATTTCCCTGGGTTTAATTTAAACCCAAATGGATCTGCCGTTCCTTTTTTCCCAGTATAAGGATTTACATTACCTTTAGTTGACCAATTATCGAGTTTGGTTTTATTTGGAGATGTCCTACAGCTGGGCATTTTATAGCTTCCAGACTTCGTAAGACCACCTTTTACTCTAACAGTTTTGGCAAAAACTGTCGACGAAATAACAAATAAAATTACTGCTGCTAAATAAACTATCCTTTTCATAACTCATCCTTTCTATTGACTGTTGACTATTAACTGTCAACTAAATTGGTGGCGGCGATCCGGATCGAACGGATGACATAGCGGGTATGAGCCGCTCGCTCTAACCAACTGAGCTACGCCGCCAAAATCCAATAAAACAGTCCTGATATTTCTATAAATCCCGTTAGAAAATTTTGTTCTCTAACGGGATAAATCTTACCACAAAACCGCCAAAAAGCAAGCAAAAATAGCCAAAATGCGCCTAAATTCCGGCAAATTCAGTATCATCAGCGAAAAGATGTCTAAGGCAAGGCGCACAAATGTTGCATCAATTAATGCGTTTACATCTCAATTCCTAAGGTTTCGAGCGTCTTGGCAGCCCTTCATTCATACTGCCGCAACGATAGCCCTTCAAATCAACAGTCACATATTTAAAACCAAAAACTTTAAGCCTGCCGAGAATATCCATCCTTATCTTATCCTTGAAAAATTTATGAATCTCCTCCGGAAAAACTTCGATTCTGATAATATCTCCACAAAAACGGGCCCGGACCTGCCTAAAATTAAATTCATTCTTTAAAATCTCCTCCAATGCCTCGACCACCCTAAGCTTCTTACGGCTGATAGCTTCGTGATAAGCTATCCGCGACGCCAGACAAGCGTTCGCGGGCTTATCCCAAGTCGAAAGACGCAACTTTTTCGAGAAATCTTTTATATCATTTTTGGTAATGCGGGCTTGCTTAAGAGGACTTAACACGTGTTTTTCTTCCAAAGCCTGGTTACCCGGCCTGTAATCTTTCATATCGTCAAAATTACTTCCGTCAACAATAAAATCAAAACCTTCTTTTTTCGCCATATCTTTCATATCGCTAAAAAGCCGTCTCTTGCAATAATAACACCGGCGTGCTGAATTAGAGGTAAACTTCGGATCGCTCAATATCCCGGATTTAAATATAATGTGCCTTGCCCCTATTGATTTGGCTAGCTCTTTGGCTCGACCGATATCAGAGCGCGAAAAGATCTCGGCAGAGGATGTGACAGCTATAACATTTCGCGGGCCTAAAAGATCCCTGGCTACTTTAAGCAAAAAAGTTGAATCCGCCCCTCCCGAAAAAGCTACCGCCACTCTGCCTAATTTCTTTAATATTTTTTCCAATCTCTTTAATTTTACATTTCGCATTTTATTCTATCCACCCGCCGCCTAAAACTTTCTCACCATCATAAAAAACAACCGCTTGCCCCGGTGTTACGGCGTATTGAGGCTCATCAAATATTACCTTAACTCCGCCCTTGGAGACAGGCAATACCCGGCAGTCCGCTTTCGAATGGTTATATCTAATTCTCGCTTTCGCGCGAAACTCTCCCGCCGGCTTGGCAAATGCCATCCATAAAACGCCGCAAGCGCACAATTCCCTGCTCTTTGCCTCTTCTGCGCCGCCTAAAACCACATTATTATTTTCAGCGTCAATCCTGACAACATACAACGGCTTGCCCGCCGCGATACCCAAGCCCTCTCTCTGCCCTATCGTATAAAAAGCGATGCTTTTATGCTTGCCTAAAACTTTTCCTTGAGTATCTACTATATTCCCGGGAACAATTCGCTCTATCTTATTCTTTAGAAAAGCCCTGTAGTCATTATTTGGAATAAAGCATATATCCTGACTTTCCAATCCATCCGCATCATCCAAGCCGCTCAATCTCGCCATCTCTCTGACTTCTTTTTTTGAAAGATCCGACAAAGGAAATGACGCGCGCTCAAGCTGCTCCTGAGTCATATTAAACAAAAAATATGACTGGTCCTTTATCTTATCTCTTCCCTCCAGAATAAAATATCTGCCTGCAACTTTATCATACCCAACACCGGCGTAGTGTCCCGTCGCAATCCTGCCGGCGCCTAAACTCTTGGCCTTTTCGAGCAATTTCACGAACTTTATCTTCTCGTTGCAAACTATGCAGGGATTAGGGGTCCGCCCCCTTGAGTATTCATAACAAAAATAGTCAACCACGCAGCGATTAAATTCTTCTTCGAGATCTAAGATATAATGCTCTATGCCGATCCGTTTCGCCGCGCGCGCGGCGCGTTCAAGGTTTAATGATAACCGGCTTCCGGCAGGAATCCCCTCCGGACACAAACGCATAGTAACGCCTATAACGTCATTTCCGCGTTGCTTCAATAAAAAAGCGGCGATCGATGAATCGATGCCGCCGCTCATAGCGACAAGTATCCTGCTCAATTATCTCCTCACCTCATATCATCCATGAAAAAACAATATAGCGCTTTGTAACATTAATTCATGGCAGTCCTTGGAAACAGCAAATACTTATTCTTCGAGCGAACTCTCCGCAGGCCTGCCTGCCGGTAGGCAGGGAGCGAGTCGAGAAGTTCTGCCGCTGTCCATATCCATAGTTCTCGACTCGGCCAACGGCCTCGCTCGAACAGTATAAAATTTACGGAACAATGCACTAGTCTTGAAATTTAATGTCGAGCGCAGAGCCGATTTCCGCCGTCGCCAAAGCTGATACTCGTAGTAGATACGCTATGGCGGACAGGTATGACGCAGCTGGTTTTTACTTTAAGTGAGTAATAAAGCAAGGCCAAGCGAGATATTAAATTTCAAGCATTAACGGGACGGGCATCCTTCGACAGACTCAGGACAATTTGCCCGTCCCCTACAGATTTTTATTGTAAAACAGCGATGATTTTAACGATTTCCACGCTTGTTTGCCGCTCTTCAAATTAAATAAAACTGCCAAAACCAGCAAAAGCAAGGATAGAAATACGACGGCGGAAAAATTGAATTTTCTGGAAACAACCTGTAATTTGTAATCCTTGAGAAAAAAATCGGATGGTGAAAATTCCCATTTGGCTATATTTCCTTTAACATAGCTTGAATTAGACCTTATAATCCTGCCCGGCATAACCACTGTCGACTCAAACGAATAATTCATAAAAATTGGCGGGCTGTATACGCCAAAGGCGTCATCATAATTACGCTCGTTTAACTCCTGCGAATCTTCCTGAAATTCTTCCGATAATTTATTGTAAACCAGCTTTAGCGTATCGATCATCTCTTGCCTATCGGCGGCTTTGCCGCGCGAGAGAATAAAATCCGCCGTGGAAACCGAAAAATTCTCCTCGCTATTTTCTTTCTCGAATTCCTCGTATTTCTCCTTGCCATCTTCATTAAAAAAATCCTCAAAACCTTTCTCTAAAAACCCGGCCAAAAAATAATCGAAGTAAGGCCGGTATTTCTTATCGAGGAAGGCTTTAATCTCCTCCTTTTCGGCAAAATCGGGTAAAGAAACGCAAACCTCATCGGCGGCTTTATTCAGAAAATACTGATATTCGTTATTCCAAAAATTTATAGCCTGTTCTCTGGAGGCTGAATCCCTGAAAATTTCCTCATATTCATATATCGTGAAAATTATGCCTTTTTTTATCTTTAACGAAACCTTATTCTTCGAGATATTTCCGGCGATTGCGCCTTTTCTCGCATAATCGGCAGTGAGTTTATTTAAATCTTTGAATCTCCTTTTGGTTTCATAAATATATTCCTTGTACGGATATTGAGAACCGCAGTAAGACCTGGCCTTTTCCTCCTCTTTCCACTCTCCGCCCTCCGGCAAATTATACCTTAAGATAAGCTCTTCTTTATCGCTCTCGCCACTCGCTGAATAAGCGCTAATCCTGAATCCGGAGCCATCGTCATTTATCTTGGTAAAGGTATTCAGATCAATCAGACAGCCGCTTAAAGACAAGGCGGTAAAAACCGCTGATAATAAAAATATAATCTTTCTCATTCCATCCCTCTAAGATAATGATCCATGTCGGCAGCAGCCTTTTTCCCCGCGCCCATCGCGGCGATTACGGTGCCCTCACCTGTCGTGATATCGCCTCCGGCAAAAATTCCCTTTACAGACGTCATAAAATTCTCGTCTATCTTAAGTTCGCCGTCGCTATTTATCTCAAAACCTTCTGTTGTCTTAGAAATCAACGGATTAGGCCCCTGGCCGATAGCAACCACCACGGTATCCACCGGCATAACATACTCGGAATCTTTTACCGGAATGGGCTTTCTTCTGCCGCCGGCGTCCGGTTCGCCCAATTCCATCTTTATACAAGCCATGCTCTTGACCTCGCCTTTTTCATTGCCTTCAATTTTTAACGGCGCCGTCAAGAACCTGAACTCTATCTCTTCCTCTTTGGCGTGCTCTATCTCGGCGCGGCGGGCGGGCGCTTCTTTCTCGCTCCTGCGATAAACGATTATCGCGTCTTTGGCTCCGAGCCGTTTGGCTACCCTCACGCAATCCATCGCGGTATTTCCCGCGCCTATTACCGCCACGCGCTCTCCTATCCTTACGGGAGTTTTATACCTTGGGAACTCGTAAGCATGCATAAGATTTACCCTCGTCAAAAACTCATTGGCGGAATAAACCCCGTTTAGATTTTCTCCGGGGATCCCGATAAAATATGGAAGACCCGCGCCTGTCCCCAGAAATATCGCTTTATAATCATCCTTAAATAAATCCTCGATACTAAACGTCCTGCCGATAAGCATATTATAATTAATCTCTACACCCAGAGACTTTATATACTCGGTCTCCGCTTTAACTATCTTTTTCGGCAGCCTAAATTCCGGGATGCCATATCTTAAGACGCCGCCGCTATCGCTCAATGATTCAAACAGTGTAACCTTATAGCCATATTTAGCCAAATCCGCCGCCGCGGTCAAACCGGCCGGTCCGGCGCCCACAACCGCGACTTTAATTCGTCTTTCGTCCTTCGTATATCGCATATCGTCGATAGCGGATGACTGGCGGCCTTCGGTTTCTTTCCGCAGGCTGTTCTTTGATTCAGGATTTTTCATCTCCCAGTCGGCGACAAACCTCTCAAGACTGCCTATTGCCACGGATTCACCCTTTCCCAGTAAAGCGCAAAGAGATTCGCACTGGGTCTCCTGCGGACAAACCCGCCCGCAAATAGCCGGCAGGTTATTCTTTTCTCTTATCTTATCTATAGCGGCCCTGTAATCTTTCTTGGCGATTAAAGTGATAAATTCGGGAATATCGATATCAACCGGACAACCCTTGCAGCAAGGCTTCTTCTTGCAAGCCAGACATCGCTGCGCCTCAAGCAAAGCCTGCTCCTCGCTAAATCCCAGCGCGACTTCCTTAAAATCCTTTATTCTTTCCTTAGGGTCTCTCACGCGCAACTCTTGACGCGAAATTTTCTCTTTTGCCATTTATTCTACTCCTCAAGCGCTCTCTTCTCTTCTTCCAAAAACCTTCTGTTCCTGAGAAGCAATTCGTCAAAATCTACCTTAGACCCGTCAAATTCGGGCCCGTCAACACAAGAAAAACGCGTCTTGCCTTCCACTGTGCAGCGGCACGAACCGCACATACCGGTAGCATCCAGCAAAATAGCGTTCAAACTGACTATAGTAGTAATATTTTTTGGTCCGGCTGTTTCAGTAACCGCCTTCATCATAGGGATAGGCCCGCAACAAATTATCCGGTTTATAGTTTCACCCCGCTCAAACAATTTCTTGAGCGCGCCGGTAACCAAGCCTTTAATTCCATAGCTGCCGTCATCGGTGGTAACCAAAACCTCATCGGCGATGCCGGAGAATTCGTTCTTAAGTATCACTAAATCTTTGTTTCTTGCCCCTAAAATCGCGATTACCTTATTGCCTTTGGCCTTAAGGGCTCGAACGACCGTATACAGCTCCGCCGCGCCAACCCCGCCGCCAATCATTACCACCGTGCCGAACTTCTCTATCTCGCTGGGATTTCCTAAAGGCCCGAGAATATCTCTTATATTGTCGCCGGGGTTAAGGGCGCAAAGATCTTTCGTAGACCTTCCCAATTCCTGAATAATCAAAGTTATAGTTCTCGCCAGCTTATCGAAATCGCAAATTGTAAGCGGTATGCGTTCGGCAAATTCATCCAGCCGCGCGATAATGAACTGCCCCGGCTTGGCCTCGCGCACAACCAAAGGCGCCTCGACCCTCAAAAACACAATGCCTTTAGCTAATATCTTCTTTTCGATGATTTTATGCATATGCTATTAAATATCCTTCTCTGGATTACTCGAGTAATCCAGATCTCGTTAAGGTAGAGCATGTCCCTCGAACAAGCCTAAAATCTCAAAATGTCGATTTTTATCTTCGCCGCGCCGCTTGCCATCATCTTGGTTTATTTTGCTCGGGAACGTTCGATTTTCCCCAGCCGGAAAATCTCACTTGGCCTTAATCCTCGCTCTCCCTACGTCTAAAATGGCAGTGGAACCATGCCCGCTCGGATTAAGAACATCCCTGCGCAAAATAAACCTGCGAATTTTCAACGCGCGGCTCCAGGCGAAAATCTTTATTTAAATTTGCTTAGCGTAACTGGCCTCGATTGTCTTAACCAAATCGGTGAGTGTGGAATTCACGGGTGTGGGAATCTCCAGATTTTCCCCTTCCCTGACGATAGCGCCGTTTATGTAATCTATCTCAGTGCGGCATTCGCTCAAGACGTCCTGCAACATAGAAGAAATATTATCCGAGCTTGAAGAACAAACCGACTCAACCTTCTTAACCGGATCGGAATAAATAAGATTTATCCTCCGGCGCTTGGCTATTTTAGAGGCTTCAAGAACCGCCTGCCTCATAATATTCCGGCTCCATTCGTATTCCAATAGATCGCCATTCTTCAAACGCGTTATGGCGGTCAACGCGTTTATACCTACGTTTATTATCAGCTTTGACCAAATCACCTCTTTGATGCTATCGGATATCTTGGTCTCGAAATTTGCTTTCTTCAAAGCCGAGGCCGTTTCTTCAAGACGCCGGCGCGGAATAAACCACTTCTTAGCGTTCTTCTTTCCGGCAGGCTGAAACCATCTGCCTATTATAGTCTCGCCCTTACCCGCGTGTTTAATATGCCCGTCGCCCAAAGAAGTTGAGCCTTGGGAAGTAACCCCTCCTATAAGCCTCTCCTGTCCTACAATCTCCGAGATGATCTCGAGATTACCCAAGCCGTTCTGTAAAGTAAGAACGAGGCCGTTATCCGCCATCAAAATTTTCGCTTCTTTTGCCGCCGCTTCGGTATCGAAGGACTTGACACATATAATCGCTAAATCGCAGGTTCCGATTTCTTTCGGATCGCAGGCAGCTCTCGCTTTAATACTATACTCATTATTTAGCCCCTCGATCTTAATCCCGGAATTACTTAATTTTTTCGCGCGCTCCGGAGATTTGTCCAGAAACCAAACATCTTCGCCTGATTTAATCAAGGAGGCTCCAACCAGACAGCCCAGCGCTCCCGGCCCGATTATCGCTATTTTCATATCTTTAAGCCTCCCATCGATCGACTTTTTCGATATACAAGTTCTAATTGTTATCTACCGTAACCACATGTCATTCCCCGACTTGATCGGGGAATCCAGTCACGCTGCTTTTTCTGGATTGTCCGGTCAAGCCGGACAATGACAGGGCAAATCAAGTCTTTGTTTTTTTCAGTTTCTTCAATTCATCTTCGTTCATAGTGAAACTATGCTCTTTATCAGGAAATTGGCTGTTCTCCACATCATCCTTAAATTTCTTGAAAGCCTCCAGAAGTTCAGGCCAAAGATTTTTATATCGTTTAACGAACTTCGGGGTAAAACGCTCGAACAATCCTATCATATCGTTTGTAACCAAAACCTGCCCGTCGCAATACGGCCCCGCGCCGATCCCTATCGTAGGAATCTTCAGTTTCTTAGTTATCAGCGCGGCGAGCTTATCAGGAACACATTCCAACACAACCGCGAAGGACCCCGCCTCTTCGAGAGCAAGCGCCGAGTTAATCAAGCTTTGGGCGCTCTTGGCGTCTTTTCCCTGAACCTTAAAACCTCCGAGCTGCGAGGCAGTCTGCGGTGTCAAGCCGATGTGTCCCAATACAGGTATTCCCGCCGCCACTAAGGCTTTGGTAGCGCCTGCCGCCTCAAGCCCGCCCTCCAATTTAACCGCGTCGCATCCGCCCTCTTTGATGAATCTTCCGGCATTCCTGATAGTCTCTTCTATTGTAACATTAAACGACATAAAAGGCATATCGCCGATAAGCAAGGCGTATCGGACGCCGCGCTTAACCGCCTTGGAATGATGGATCATCTCATCCATCGTTACCGGAATCGTCGTATCATATCCCAAAACCGTCATAGCAAGCGAATCGCCGACCAATATCATATCAAGTCCCGCCTCGTCTATCAAGCGCCCCGAAGGAAAATCGTAAGCGGTCAGCATCGTGATTTTTTTGCCTTCCCGCTTCTTATTTGATATATCCGGGATTGTAAGTTTTTTTCGTTCCATATTTTTCACCTATCCCATTCTCTGTCAAGAACGCATCCGCCTATGGCGAAAGCGAAAAATAAACCGCTAACGGTTCATCACAACGCCACTTTGTGAATGATTTCGGAAATAAAAGTTTGGTATTTTATGCCAAGCTTTCTCGCTTTATGTTTAATATATTCCAAGTCCTTGCTGTTTACCCTGATATTCAATACCGCGTCTTTTTTCCTGCGCGCAATCGCTTCAGATACAGCGCGAATTTCGCTATATGAAGCTGGTTTATAGACACCTTCCAGAAGGTCTTTTTCTATTTTTCTCTCTTCTATAGTCAATTTGATCTTTTTCATTTTATTTCTCCTATACACTCAAGCTCACCAGCTGGTAGCCAACGCTGAAAAACAACGGGTAAAAATTAGGTGAAGTGCGTGATTATGCACTTTATTAAATTAAAATCTTTTAGCGCCTAGTAAATAAAAAAACGCTCCCACGATAAGGCTGATGAAAGGTGTTACTATAACTCCCCAAAATAACTTAGATCTTATATTTATCCTTTTTTCATATGTATCTATTTCTTTTCCTATCACAAAAACATTATACGGATAGCAATAATTAAAAAGGCGTCGTAATAAACTCGGTGATAGTAGCAATAAGAAAACTATAGGCGCCATATAAAGTAACGATTTTGGTTCGGGGGAGCCTGGTCGCTGAATAAGAAAATTTAATTTTTCATGAATATCTGAAGACTCTAATATTTTTGCGGGTATTTTGGGCACTTTCATTAATATCGAAATCATCAAAAAAGTCGCTGCCACTAAAATAAGTGCCATATCCGATGTAGTTTTGAGAGAATTAATTTTTCTGACTGTTGCTACCTCATTTTGAATAAATTCTTTTAAGTCAGAATATAATAAAAATACAAAATCTCTTTCTTTGCCTTCGATTCGAATAGAGACGCCTTTTTCATCAAAATCGAGTTCGAAATCTAAAGATTCGTCTTTACATTCAAGTACAACTCTTATTATTCTTGTATTTTGCCAGTTATCTTCTTTCAATAAATCATCGATGTTTTTCGTAGTAAAACAAAAAGAATCTTTACGAAAAATTTTGCAGAATAATTTAGTTGTTAATTCTTTTTCGACCAGTCTTTTAATTATAATATCGTTTATTTTTCTAAATTTAGCTTCGTCTACAATATAGCCTTTTTCAAATTTGAATCTTACGTACGCACTTTGCATGAAACCCCCCTTTTTATTTAATTTTTTCCTACGGCATATCTTATACAAATCCGCTTTTTCCGTCATTGTCTGGCTTGACCCTTGCCCGCCCTTAATTCCAACGGGCCGACACGGAGGTCGGCCCCTACAGTATCGTAACGTAGGGGCGCGGTGTCCCCGCCTGAGGCGGGCAGGCGCGCCCGATTCTTTTATCGTTTATATTTTCATTCGGGCGAGGCGACCTCGCCCCTACAACATTTATAATTCCTGATCGGACGATAACGCATTTAAAAAATCAAGATTTTCGTCTTCGTCGCACATTGAAAATCCGAGCGGGCAAGGTGTCCCGACGTATCGTCGGGACGAGCGAGAATTTTCCTTGAGCGAAGTTTGCCTCGCTGGGGCAAACGAGCGGTGCGACGAAGACAAAAATCGATATTTTAAGCGAGATATTAAATTTCAAAACGAGATTGCTTCGCTCGTTTCACTCGCTTGCAATGACGATGTCTTTTTGCCATTTCCTACCCGCCATAAATTCCAACGGGCCGACACAGAGGTCGGCCCCTACAAAATTGACAACATCCCCCATTTTCCCGCCTCAAATAAAAAGCAACCCTCCTTTTCCCTCAAGGTTGCTTTTTATGGGTTTATTCTGTTTGTCTCATCCTGCCGCAGTTCTAACCTAATGCCTTCCTTAGATTATTCTTTAAGCGCATGCCCCCCCAAGCGTTCCAAACGGACGAGAAATGGGAGGCCCATAGCTTTCTTCCGACCCCTGATCTAAAACTTTCTCGATCGTTGCCGAAGACAGTTTCTTTAACTCTTTCTCGACATCAATTTTCTTAGACCCTTTTTTCTGCTCTGCCATAGCTTCCTCCTTTAATGAGTCCGCCTTAGGCGGACGAATTAATTTTATTTTCCCGGAACTTTACGCTCCACAAAAGCGACAACTTCATATACGCGCAATAAAAATTGTCTTTCTCTTTAAAATTGTCCGAGTATATCCGTAAACGCTGCGGGCAGCCGCCGAGGCAGTATTTCTGAATGCCGCAATCCGCGCAAAAACTGCCGCAATGCTCCATTGAATTAAATATAATACTCTCTATTTTACGTTTGTCAATCCCATCCTGTATGTTGCCAACCTCATAACTTTCATCGAATTGCACTATTCCGCAAAAATAATATTTTCCGTCTAATCCCAAGACAATATTCAAAGGGCCCTCTTTAGAGCAATTGGGCTCTTCCTTCCTGAAGTTATTATAAAACGCGTTGAATTCGCCAAGCAAATCATTTTCGATAATCTTCGAGATCTCGGAATCACGGCAGGCATAAGCAAAACGCAAAACGCCGTCAACGCGCGCGATTAAACCATCCCGTTCCTTGTCATTCAAATACTTGCATAGCATATTCGCTTTCACGTTTTTTATGCCTTTATTATATAACCACGAATACACATTCTTGAGATTGCTCTCCGGCATTGCCACAAAAGAAACATACAGAAGATCCAGCTTGTTTTTATCTTTTAACAAGGATATAGCTAACGACAGTTTATCCCGCAGCCGGTCAAAAGCCATGCTTCCATCAGGAAATATTCTGTTCTTATTTAAAACATTTGAATCCCCATCCATGCTAAATATTATCTTTACGTTATTCTCGGAAATATACTCGATATCTTCCCGATTAAGCAATGTCCCATTTGTGCTAAGCCAAATAACCGTATCGCGATTTACCTTGCGAATTTCGTTGGTGACCTCATAAAAAAAATCCTTCTCAATTAAGGGTTCTCCCCCGTAAAATTTAACATTTTGCGGTTTAGCGTCCAAAATAATTTGCCTGATATTATCGTTAATGCCCGAAGAAGACGCCGAGGAGGCATTATGTATCTTCCCGCCAAGATAACAATACCTGCATTTCATATTGCATCTATCAATGGCTACGGTAATAATCGATTCTCTCTTTAACGTCATAATTTAGCTCATATTATTAAGTTTGTTCTTTAACTTCTCAAAGCCGGAAAAGGCCTCTTTCAGGCGGCGATTTGTAATTCCCGAATTCAAAATTATGTCTATGTACTCCCCCAGAATCGCGGTATTGCCGGCGCCGCGATTCAAGAATGTGGCCGGATTCCTGTTAAGCTCCAGAAAAAACAGCCTACCTTTCGCGTCAATTATGCAATCCACGCTAAAAAGACACGGCATCTGAAATATGTCTTTCTCGAGACGCGATATTATATCTTTATAGTTATCGAGACTGCCCCTTTCCCACCTCTCCATCTCTATTATATTCTCGAAATACTGGGGGCTATCGCACCTTTCGAGCGCAACCGACGCTATCATTTTATCACAAGTAAACCCCGTTGGAAATGGCGTTCGCCTCAGGCGGATTTCCAACGGGGTAAAGGATTTTTTCTTCACTGCGCTTTTTAGGCCGGTTTTAATATGGAATTTATGCACGACGCCGTTTTTATTCTCAAGAAAAACATCCCCGCTCTCCTTGAACTCGGAGACAATCACTCCATTGGGAAACTCAAACCATGATTTTTTATTCTCGGCCGCGCGTAAGATATTCGGCCACGCCTCTTTGGTAAATACCATATAACCGCTTCCATCCGGCATTCGCGACATAGCCGAATAATATGACTTGAGAATCAGATATTTCGAAGAAAACGCCTTTTGGATATAGGCCGTATCAATTGACAGCATGTCTTTATATGAATCGAAAAACATCTGGGCAGGAAGCAATTTTCTTAATTTACGCGAACAACTGATGATATTGTGCTGGTGTTTTTTATTTATAAAAAATAACGGCGACCATCCGAAAACAAGCCCCCCTTTCCATAATATATTTTTAATCACATCGGAATCGACAAAAGAAGAGAGTAAAAAATCATAATAAGCGCCGGGCTTTATCGCCTTCTTGTAAACCAGGATAAAATAATCCTCTCTTATAACTTCAACCTCAAAACCGCCGGAAAGATACTGCCTGATAATTCCCTCGTAGCGGTCTTTGCCCAAGAGATACGCGCCCCTGACATCGCGAATATCGTCTAATGATAACGGGAAGGATAAAATCCTGTCTCCAGCTACAGCCGGCTTGGAATAAAACCCGCCGACAATCTTATAATATAACTTCTTGTCTAATATAAGGGTTGCCTTCATTGTTGTCGCAACCGTCTCCTTAATATCCGCGCCGCCTTAACGCGCTCTTTGAAAAATCCTTAAAACCAATAAGCGGAATTACATATTGCTGATGGGTTGATTAGCTGTTTCTATTGCATTGTAACATTAATTTTATACTGTTCGAGCGAGGCCATTGGCCAAGTCGAGAACTACAGCAGCAGAACTTCTCGACTCGCTCCCTGCCTACCGGCAGGCAGGCCTGCGGAGAGTTCGCTCGAAGAATAAGCGCTTGCTGTCTTCAAGGACTACCATGAATTAATGTTACAATGCACTATTTCATTAGAAATTTATTTCATTATTTTTTGAGATGTTCGAGATCGTATAGATCTCCATATCTTCCACCACGTAATTACATCAGGTCTTTCTATTCTTCATCAATGCCTTCACGACATTCACTGCCTCAACGGCGTCGCGCGCGTATCCCGAGGCGCCGATTTCTTTGGCGAAAGACTCGGTTACAACCGCCCCGCCGATGATCGTCTTAAAATCAAGCTTGCGTTTCTTGGCGTCTTTGATTACCCGCTCCATCTGAACCATAGTTGTGGTCATAAGAGCGCTCAAGCCTATTATGTCGGCTTTATATTTTACGGCCTGTTTTATTATCGTATCAGAGGCGACACTGCGGCCAAGATCGTAAACATCATAGCCGTGATTCTCAAGAATGGAAACCACTATATTTTTCCCTATATCGTGTATATCGCCTTCGACAGTGGCAATAACGATCCTTCCCTTGGACACAAGCGGGTCCCGCTTAATCTCTTTCTTCAGGCGTTTGAACGCGCGCTGCATAGCCTCCGCCGATAATATAACCTGCGGCAGGAAATATTCCCTTTTGCCGAATTTCTCGCCGACCGCCTCAAGCGCCGGAATGAGTATAGAATTATTGATCTCCCCTGCGGCAAGACCCGCTGAAAGGCCCTCTTCAACCAAAGCCGCTATATTCTCTCTGTCCCCGTATAAAATCGCCTCTCTTAATCTGACCCTTATATCTTTTCCCTGCTGCCTGCCGGATTTAGCTTCTTTTACCGCCGGCGCAAGACTCGGCTTAAGCGCGGCCTTAAGAAATTTCTCGATCTCCACCGCCGAGGCTTTTTTTCTGATTTTAGCTTTAGCGACCCTGAACATCTGGTCGTCGCTCGGATTGAGAATTGCCATATCCAGCCCCGAAGCAAGCGCAAGGGAAAAGAAATCGGCGTTTATCCGCCTTCTCCAGGGCAAACCGAATGATATGTTGCTTATACCCAAAGACGTGGGGTAGCCTTTTTTATTAAGCTCTTTTATCGCCTTTAAGGATTCCTTGACCTGTTCGGGATTTGAGGAGATCGCCAACGTAAGAGGGTCAACGACTATATCTTCTTTGTTTATCTTAAGCGAAGCCGCCTTCCTGATAATGCGCGCAGCTATCTTAAGCCGCTCTGACGCATCTTTAGGCAAACCGCGTTTGTCCAGAGTCAAAACTAAGACCGCCGCGCCATATTTCTTCGCCAAAGGCAGAATAGATTCCATTCTGTCCTTTTCGCCGTTTACGGAATTTATAAGCGGCTTGCCGGATACTTCTTTCAACGCCGCCTCTATTGATAATGGATTGGCGCTGTCTATGGATATGGGCGTCTCACAGGCTGCCTCAACCGCCTCAACCGCCGAAGCCATCGCCACAGGTTCATTGCATCCGGCAACACTCACATTGACATCTAATATGTCCGCGCCCTTGGCAGTCTCTTCTACGGCCTCATCTCTTATCAGCGCGGTTTTTCCGTCTTTTATCTCTTCCTGCAGTTGTTTCTTGCCTGTAGGATTTATCCTCTCGCCTATGATAAGAGGTTTGTTTTTAGAATTTAATTCCAAGACTTTGGTTCGCGAAGAAAGCCGAAAAGCGGCAACATATCTTCTCTTTACCGGCTTTCTTTTATTTAAAACCCGTTTTAGCTCTTTTATGTGTTCCGGCGTAGTCCCGCAACAACCGCCGATCGCGTTGACCCCCAGCCTCGCAAACTCAAGAGCGTATTCCGCGAAGGAGCGCGGAGTTTCTGGAAAATAAGTCTTGCCGTCACGCAATTGCGGCAGGCCGGCATTCGGAAGACAAGAGATATATTTATCGGTAAGCGGCAGCATCTCTTTTATCGCGCCGAGAAGCTCCTTTGGACCAGTCGAGCAGTTGGTCCCTATTATCTCGGCGCCCAAAGACTGAAATAGCGCGGCAAAAGCCGCCGGCGGAGTTCCGTAAGAGCTTCTCTCGCCGCGTTCGAAAGACATCTGAACCTGAACGGGAATATTCGCGGCTTCTTTAGCGGCTATAAAGGCGGCTTTCAACTCCTTGATATCGGAAAAAGTCTCGAGAATTATCAGGTCGCAGCCGCCCTCTTTCAAAGCGGTAATCTGCTCTCTAAAAAATTTTACCGCTTCATCAAAAGACAAATCGCCTAAAGGTTTTATCTGCTTGTCGAGCGGACCTACCGAACCGGCAACATAGGCTTTCCCGGAAGCGGCTCTCGCGGCAATCCCTGCGGCTTCATAATTTATTCTATAAAATTCATCGCCAAGCCCGTAGGAAGCCAGCTTAAGCCTGTTCGCGCCGAAGGTATTGGTCTCTATAATATCGGCGCCGGCTTTTATGTAATCTGAATGAATGGATCTTATTAAATCGGGCTTGGATAGAACTAGTTCTTCCGGACAGGCTCCAGCCTTCAAAGCGCCGCTTTCCTGCAAAAGCGTGCCGGCAGCCCCGTCATAAATCAATATCTCATTTTTTAAACGGCTTATTATGTTTTTCATCGGAATGTTTAACCGCGCGGAAGCCTTTCTCAATTAAGCCTATGCAAGCGGTCACGGACTTCTCTGGAATCATAATGGAACTCTTGGTTACTTTAACCCCTATTTTTACGGCTTCCAAAACTTTCAGGATCTTCGCCTGATCAAATATACTCCAGTCCACATAACCGGGACTAAATCTCATCAATGAGGAGAAACCTTCCCCGCCCATTTCCTTATTGATCAGATCATCAACTTTCTGGGCAAGCGCCTCGGCGGCCTCCGAGCCTGCAGCGTCAAGGACTGTAGCATAGGCTATCTCGCCTTTGGCGACATACTCATTAACCTTATCGGTTAATCTTTCGCCTATGGTGCAAACAAAAAGAGCGGCTTTCGAGGCTGCCTTCAAGCGCTCGGCCAAAAAACGGCTTCTTATCACAAGATTTTCACCGGAGAATTTAATTTGACCTTTCGTTACTTTTACGTCAAATATCTTATAAGAAACCCGCGGCTCAAGAAGAGTATATCCTTCTTTAATAACGCCGGTTAAAAAAGAGAATATCTTTTTATCCGCCACAGTCTTATATTTAGCGAATTTCAGGCGGGAAAGAACCAAATCTCTCGGGATCTTTATGGAAATATCCGTTAATAACGTGGCTGGTCTCCTTGAATGCAAAGGTTATCTCACCTTGAAATTTAACGTCGAGCGCAGAGCCGGTTTATGACGCAACCCCTTCTGAAAATAATATTTTCAAAAGGGGTGAGTAATAAAATAAGGCCAAGCGAGACTTAAATTTCAAGGTAATAAACAATCTCTCGCGATCTGTCCTTTTTTGGCGCACCCCCTTATTCCCCATTATTTTAAAGGCCGGCGGCATCAAGAATGCGCGGGACAAGCTTATTCCATCCTATGGACATAATATGAACACCGTTAACCAGACCTTTTAATTCATTTATCGTGCGGGCGGCTATCTCAACAGATTTCGCCTGCTTGTCGGAAGCCAACTCCATCTCGTTAATCAAATTCTCGGGCACAAATATCCCCGCGACATTCTTGTTCATATAGCGGGCCATATCGGCCGACTTAAGCAGAATTATCCCAGCGATAACACAAGTTTTAAACCCTTTTACTTTTTCCGCGAATTTCGCGAACGCGCCCACATCATAGACACCCTGCGTTTGAAAAAATTCCGCGCCTGCCCTTATCTTCTTCTCGAATTTTATAAGCTCGGGCTCAAGAGGATTGGCTCCGGGATTAACCACCGCTCCCACGCAAAACTTAGGGGCGCCCTTCATCTCTTTGCCGGCCATATCTCTTCCCATCTCCAGCTTCCTCAAAACCTCTATCAACTGCATAGAATCAAGGTCATATACGGGCTTAGCTTCAGGGTGGTCTCCGCGGCACGGATGATCGCCGGTCAGGACAAGAATATTTTCTATGCCCAATACAGCCGCCGATAAAGCGTCGGATTGAAGCGCCAGCCTGTTTCTGTCGCGGCAGGTCAATTGATATATCGGCTCAACACCGTCTTCTTTCAAGAGGTAAGATACCGCCAGCGAACCCAGCCTCATAACTGCGCTTTGAAGATCGGTCACATTTACGGCATCAACTCTTGGCTTAAGAATTCCGGCTTCCTCCAGCAATTCCTTGATATCAATTCCCTTAGGCGGACCTATCTCGCTGGTTACTATAAATTTACCGGACTTTATCTTTTCCTTTAAACTCATTGCATCTCCAAATTATACGTGTTCATCAGATTATTTGCTGTTTTGCAACCAAAATTTGCTTTTGATATTCAATCCAACATTGTCATTGTCCGGCTCGCAGACTAGGACACAATGTAGTTGCTCGATTTATCGAGCGCAACATATCGGCCCAATAAATTGGGCAACTACAATATGTTGATCTATTTAGTCAAGAAAAAGGATTATGACACAGTCTGCATGACACAGTCTGCAAGTCGCCTGCCTGCCGAAGCTTTTTGGCGTAGGCAGGGGTAATGATGTACTAAATCCTGCACTTAGCCGCGTTGCTTAAAATGATCTTCCTCGGCTTAACGGACTTTGAATGATCCTTGGGCGGCTGAATATGCTTCATCTTATGCAACTCTCCAAGCTCCTTAAGCCTTTTATATATACTTATCCAACCGCAATCGAGATCCGGGCTTATCTCGCATTTGCCTTCTTTCGCCCCGCCGCAAGGCCCGTTCTGCAGCCCCTTTGGGCAAAGAGTGTTCGGACAAAAACCTCCGGTCATAAATAAGGTGCATTCTCCGCAAAGAGAGCACGCTTCGCTAAAATGTCCAGCCCTCTCGGATTCGCCCAGGAAGAGGGTGTTAGTAGAGGGGTAGACTTTCTTATTCGTGCCCTGCGATATCGCGTATGTCCCGTCCCCGCAACTCATAGATAAAATTGCCTCGGACTCAAGAAGCAAATCCCCTTTTTCACGCGCCTTCTTTTTTATCTCCAGCAAATTACACGGCGGGTTCCAGACCTCAAAACCAACAATCTGCTTTCCGTGTTCTTCCAAGATCTGCTTCATCTTCTTAACCTCTTCCTCGCCGCCGGTCTTGCAAACGGTCGCGCATTGGGCGCAACCGACGATAAATATTTTTTTGCAATCTTCCAAATATCCCAATATTTCTTCTATCGGTTTCTGTTTAGTTATTATCATCGCCTTAACGCCGCCTGTTTCTCAAAAAGACTCACGCAATTCCGCAAAGAAGCCATAACCGTTAACGGTCCAACGCCTCCCGGCACCGGTGTTATGAAACTTGCTCTCCGGAAAGCCGAATCAAACTCCACGTCGCCGATTATTTTATCCCCGACTTTGTTTATGCCCACATCTATTATGATAGAGCCCCGCTTTACCCAGCCGCCATTTATTATGCCCGGCTTACCTACAGCAACCACTAAAATTTCAGCGCGGCTCACATGATTTTTTAAATTACCTCTCGTTGCCGTTCCAATATGGCATACGGTCACGGTAGCCATCTTATCCAAGAGCGACATCGCTATAGGCCTTCCTACCAGCTCGCCATGCCCGACAACAACGGCCTCTCTTCCGTATAAACTTATTCCGGTGGACCTGATAAGTTCCATAACAGCCGAAGCCGTCGGATTTATCCTTTCCACATTCTTTAACGGCTCTATGTAACACAAGATTTCTCTTAAGTCCATCTTCCCGGGCAAAGGCAAACCCAGCATAATCGCCGTAACAGACTTGTCTTTGTTTAATTCTCTAATGCGGCTTATAAGGCTTTGACGCGAAATCGATTTACCGAGTTTTATCCTCTTGTATTCTATCCCTATCTCCCGCGCGGCCTTCTCCTGCGAATCCGCGTATATCATAGCGGCTTTATCCGCGCCCACTTGGATTACCGAAAGCGCCGGAAATTTGCCATATCGTTTCTTTATCAAAACCGTTCGACGTTTTAGGGACGCCTTTATCTCTTCTGCGATTTTTTTGCCGCTTAATAATTTAGCCGTCATTGCGAGAACTCGTTTTTTTATTCAGCCTCGATAAATTGTCCGCTGATTTTATCGAAGAATTCAATAATCTTTCCGCAACGTACAAATCGCCTTTTAAGTTCACGTTTCCTATTCTCTCAAGCCGCCAGCAAAATTTTAAACCCTTACTTGACAGCCTCGAGACATTAACCATGCATTGAGTAGCTTTCTTCATTGATGCCGCGCTCTTTGTCAGGGAATACTCTTTATAAGCCTTAGCGTCTTTCTCTATAAACAAACTTAACTCTCCTCTTAGCCCATCGGCTTCCAATAGGATAGATTTTATTTCCCTCTCGTGCTTCTCATATCTTTTCTTGCCAATAGAAAAATTAGCCACTTTTACGATAAGCGCCATGCCAAGAGCTCCAGCCAACGCCGCGACCGCGCCGCCGCCGGGTGAAGGCTTAGCCTCTTTAAGTTCTTTTATGAAAAAATCTATGCTGCTCTTAGAACTTGCTTCGCTCATCAGAATAACCCCGATATATTACCGTTATCGTCAAACTCCACGCGTTCAGCGAGCGGAACTTTCGGCATTCCAGGCATAAGATTCAACTCTCCAGTTAAAGCGACAAGAAATCCCGCCGCCGCCGAAACTTTAATCTCGCGCACCTTAAGCCGCCACCCCGACGGCGCGCCCTTTATCTTCGGATCATCGGTAAACGAAAGGTGTGTCCTGGCCATATTAACGGGTAAATTGTCAAATCCATTCTCATTTAAGAATTTTATATCATCCTCAGATGTGCCGACATAGATAACGCCCGCCGCCCCATAAATCTCGCGAGCAACCGTCTCTATCTTATCTTTTATCGAGGCCTCGAGCCCATAAAGAGGTTTGAATTTCGATGGATGCTCCTGCAACGTGGCTATTACCGCCTCAGCCAGCTTAATGCCTCCCGCGCCGCCTTCGGCAACAACATTAACAATCTCGGCCATAACCGCCGTACCCTTGCAAAACTCCCTTATTCTCTCCATCTCATTTACGGAATCATTAGGAAACTTATTTATGGCTACAATCGGCCAAATGCCGAATTTCTTCACATTATCAATGTGGCGTTTCAAGTTTGAAAATCCCGCCTCCAGAGCCTGAAGGTTCTCATTTTCAAGATCCCCCTCCTTTAAACCGCCATGCGATTTTAAAGCCTTTGCGGTAACCACGACAACCGCGCAATCCGGTTTAAATTCACCCTGCCTGCTTACCACATCACAAAATTTCTCAAACCCAAGATCCGTGCCAAAACCTGTCTCCGCTATCGCGTAATCCGCGAGCTTTAGAGCCATGCGCGTAGCCAAAATACTATTAGCGCCGTGAGCGATATTCCCAAAAGGCCCCATATGCACAAATGCCGGCTGGCCCTCAAGAGTCTGGACAATGTTTGGTTTAATGGCATCCTTTAGAAGCGCGGCTATGGCTCCGACAACTTTTAAATCCGCCGCCGTTACAGGCTTGCCGTCGCTTGTAAAGCCGACGATAATTCTACCCAATCTCTCTTTTAAATCTTTATATCCACTGGTAAGCGCCATACACGCCATTATCTCGGAAGCGGCGGTAATATCGAAACCGTCGCGTCTTCTTGCCGCGCCCTCGCTTAATCCAACCTCAATCTCCCGTAAGTTCCTGTCACAAAGATCTATCGCCCTGCGCCATATAATATGCCGGGGATCTACATTAAGTTCATTTCCCTTAGCGAGATGATTATCTATTATGGCGCTTAATAAATTGTGAGCGGTGGTCACCGCGTGTATGTCTCCCGTAAAATGAAGATTTATATCCTCCATCGGGAGAATTTGCGAGTATCCGCCGCCGCAACCGCCGCCTTTTAAACCAAATGCCGGCCCCAACGACGGCTCTCTCAAACACAAAAACACCCGTTTCTTAAGACGGCCTAAAGCCTGGGTCAGGCCTATGGATACGCAAGTCTTGCCCTCTCCATGCTTAGTGGGCGTAACGGCGGAAACCAGGATAAGTTTTCCGTCGGGCCGCTCTTTTAATCTCTCCAAAACCTTCAAAGAGACTTTGGCCTTATAATTGCCATATGGCTCAAGCTCATCGCCATTTATCCCTGCTTTCGTCGCAACTCCAAATATCTGCTTAGGATGCGTGAGCTTGGCGATCTCAGTTGTGGAATGTGGTCTTCTTATGAACATATTATATTTTATTATATGAAATTAAACAGGTTGCGTCAAGGGATAAAGCGGGATAATAGACGCATCGGATTTGCATTGAAATAACGCCAATGATTCATCCAAAATAAATCCCGTTAGAGATAAATCCTTAACGGGATGAAATTTCTCTAACGGGATAAACGGACGACCATGGGGGAGGTCGCCCGTTTATTTGTTTGCCGAAAAATAGGCAATAACATTTGCTAAATGCGCTTATCATACATGTCCAAATTAATTTCTATCTCACGACGAAAATTTGAACATTGTCATTGCCCGATTAACAGACTGAGACACAATGTAGTTGCTCGATTTATCGAGCACAACATATCGGCCCAATAAATTGGGCAACTACAATATGTTGATCTATTTAGTCGAGAAAAAGGGTTATGTCCCAGTCTGTTAATCGGGCAATCCAGACACGAGATAGCATCTTACAGCGTGACTGGATTCCCCGCCTTCGCGGGGAATGACAAAATGCTAATTTGAACAGTAATGTGCTCTTATGTCAAAATAATTGTATGCCGTCTACATAAAATGAGCCGGGCGCGCTGTAGCCAAAAACGCCTATTGACACTCTCTTTACTTGATTCAAATCTGAGATTACCGTGTTATTTTGCCAATTTGAGGCCGCGGATTTCCAGTTATCGGCCTTAAGATCGAATACCAAAGTATTCCACCCCGAATTTATCGGTTGAGCAACGGACTCATACCAAAGCCAATTAGGGCCTGTGCTAATCGCCGCGGCAACCGTCGCAGCGTCTCCCGCATTATACAGATTAAAAGTGAGGGCGGTTTTGACCGACCAATCCTCATTTAATCCTGAAGAATTATCGCCGCTATTTTCTATAAACGCTTTATATCTGACAGGGGAAGAAAAATCCGCCTTAAGCGAAAAAAATCCTTCGTTAACAAAACCATTTGAAGGACTCAGCGCTAAACAATCTGAGTAACCGGCCGCCGCGATCCAATTTCCCATAGCTTCACATCCATCCCAAAGATGAGGGTTCCCGACAGGTAAACCTGACTTGTTTTGCGCGGCAGAAGAAAAATTCTGGATAATAGGAGAAGTCGCGGCATCTTGCGAATAATAAACCGTATACTGGTCGTAGTCTGGATATAATGTGCCGTCGTCCTGATAGCTGCTTAAGATCCAGAAACCGGCGCCATCCGCATCTTGAAAATTAAATCTGTTGTACCAATCAGCGTAAATCCTGTTCCTTGTTTCCATTTGAAGATCGCCGACAAAAGAATTGCCTTCAAAGAGGTCATAATAGATATCCCCTTTATAATTGGTCTTTGTCCTATCTACCCGAATGCCAATCTGCCGGACATCAGAAATACTTCCGCTTCCCGCCGCTATCTGGGCAGGCGTAATTTTAACCTGTACCCATTTACCGGGGCCTAAAGTTACCTTATCTCCGGTGGATTCCACTAAAGAAGATGTAGTCCTAACATACAAACCAGCGGATAAATCTTTGGGAGCGTTAGCTGGAATATAAACCCACGCAGACAAATAATCATAAACTGAATAACCTTTAGGCGGCGCATAATCTCTCCTGCCGCCGGCACTCGAGACTTTAGCGGTAAGATTAGCGCTGAATTTTAACGACCCATTGCCATCATAACTGGGAGCGCTGATTCTTCCAATTGAAGTATACCCCCATTCAATAAAAAAATTTTCCTTGTCAACGGCAAAATTATGTAAAGTCGCCTTATCATATGGATCGGCCGAACGGTCAACTTTCCATCCGAACTCCCCGGCATAAACCGGTTTGCCTATCACGTTGTGGGCGTCGCCGATATGCTCATCTATCCACGTCAAAGCCTCTGTTTCAGTCATACCATTGTCGTTAGGATAAAGATGAAAACTGCAAACATCTATATAGGGCGATTGATGGTTTCGGATGAAATCTACCCCTTCTGAACCGTTATATTTCCAATCTGTGGCGCCATCTTTTTTATACCAGCCGTCTTCGCCGGTTGATACCAGATGTATGGGATCTATGCTCTTGATATACGCGGCCATCTCATCTATCCAAGCCTGTAATTTATCGCCTGTCGGATCGGTTTGGCAGCGCGGCTCATTGGCCAATTCCCAGATCATTATAGTTGGATCGTTTTTATAAGAGACACCCGTTATGGAATTTACTCTATTTAAAAAATATCTTACATAATCTTTATAGTATTGCCTGCAATATGAATCCGTGTAAAAATCATCGTGGACAGACGCTGTTGGGGACCATTCAACATACTTATTCATTCCTCCAGAATTATCCCAATTATCCACCAGCGGTATAATGAGTCTTATGTCATCTTGACCAGCCTTATATATAATATAATCCATCTTCGCGAAAGTATTCTCGTCATAAACCCCGGCGGATGGCTGAAAGCTATAGCCCTCTTTCCACACTCCATCACACATACCCCAAGTCCTGAATGCCTTAAGCCCCAATGCCTTCGCGTCGGAAAATACCCAGTCTATCATATTCTCGGACTTATAAAAAAGGTAGTATTGGCTGCCGCCGCTAAAATAAAAACTACAACCGTTTAATTCAAATTGGCTGCCGTTAGTTTCTACAAACCCAATGTTTTGCGCCAAAGCGTATCGACCGTTAAAACAAAACAGAATTACCCCACAAACCATCAATAGAATTAAGATCCTATTTTTCATCACTATGCCGCCTTTCTTTATTTTATTATCTCAAATTGAAGCTCCGCGCCCTTACAGGCGTGGAATCTTTTCCCTCGCTTCGGCTAAGCGAAAACCTCGCCGAAGCGGAATTTCTTGCTATTCATCCCCACCCTTACAGGTGGGGAATTCCGCGAAGGCGGGTTAAATTATCAAGTATACCTAAGTATCCTATCTTAAATAAAGTATACCTTATGATCATTGCCTTGTCAATGGATTTTGTTGCTTTTTTATAGTATTTTTAGTACTAATGCTCTGTAACATTAATTCGTGGTAGTCCTTGGAGACAGCAAGCCCTTAGTCTTCGAGCGCATCCGCCTGAGGCGGATGAGTCGAGAAGTTCTGTTGCTGCCCCTGTCTGCGTGCCACGCACAGGCAGGCATATCCATAGTTCTCGACTCGGCCAATGGCCTCGCTCGAACAGTATAAAATTTATGTTACAATGCACTAAGAGGCTCTGCTTACACTCTTAATCTCAATTGCCCGCACGCCGCATCGATATCGGCGCCGCGCTGGGCTCTTATTGTGGAATTTATGCCATGGTTAGTAAGAATTAACTGAAATTCTTTTACCTGTTTTTCGGAAGGCGGCAAAAAATTAAGGCCATGCGCTTTATTAAATGGGATGAGATTAACCTTGCAAGACAAGCCCTTTAGCAAATCCGAGAGCAATTTCGCGTCTTCGCGCGAAACATTCACGTCCTTTATCAGGACATACTCAAAAGTTATGATTCTATTCTTTTTTTTCAAATACTCGCGGCAAGCCGCCATTAGCTCGAATAAGGGATACTTATTATTTATCGGCATAAGGCTTGAGCGGATCTTATCGTTAGCCGCGTGCAAAGACACCGATAATTCTATTTGAGCCTCTTGTTTCATAAAACGCTTTATGCCGGGAACGTAGCCGGCGGTAGAAATGGTTATCTTCCTTGCCCCTATAGCGAATCCATAAGGCGAGTTCAGCACGGATATGGCCTTCATAACGTTATCATAATTTGCCAACGGCTCGCCGGCGCCCATCATAACTATATTTGTCAGTCTCTCGCCATTCAGGTCGTCCAAAACTCCAAGCGCCTGTTCAAGAATCTCCCCACAGCGCAAATCTCTTTTTAGCCCCATAAGTCCACTGGCGCAAAATTCGCAGCCAAAAGCGCAGCCAACCTGCGAAGACAAACAGACGGTCCGACGATTCCTGGCAGGAATCAAGACCGCCTCGACTGTTTCGCCGTCATCCAGACGAAACAGATATTTTCTGGTCGCGTCTAATCTTGAGACCTGTTTTCTGACTATTTCAAAAGATATAATCTTGAACTTGTCGTTAAGGCTGTCCCGCAGCGAATAAGGCAGATCCGTCATTACGCCAAAATTCCTGGCGCCTTTTTGGTAAACCCATTCGAAAACCTGTTCGGCTCTGTAAAGAGGCTGCCCCAAAGCCTTAAGTTTTACTCGAAGCTCTTCAAGAGAAAGATCTTTTAAGTCTTTTTTCATATTATCAGATCGGCATTTGTCATTCCCCGACTTGATCGGGGAATCCAGTCATGATATAAAATGTTATCTCGTGTCTGGATTGTCCGGTCAAGCCGGACAATGACATTTTGAAATTGAATCTCAAAATGATATTCCATCACTAATTTGACACGAGTATCAACGTTTAATCTCCAGGTGACGCGTATCGTTTATGCACTCAACCAATGGCTTTCCATCGCGATGCGTTATCTTGCTTATGCCGCAATTATCTATCCTGAAAGACTGGAAAAAACGGTCAAAATCCATCTCCAACATCTTCGAGAAATAAGCGGCTATAACACCCCAATGCGTAACAACACAAACTGAAGACGCTGAGTCCGAACTTAATATAAATTTGAAAGCGCCATCCACCCTCTTCGTGAATCTTGAGATCCCTTCCCATCCCGGAATCCTCGCTTTAGAAGGAGACTTGAGCCAGCTGCTATAAATCCCGGGATACTCTTTTTTGACTTCCTCGACTGTCTTGCCCTGCCATTCACCCAATATTATCTCCTCTATACCGGGATGAAATCTTATTTTCGTTTTCGCGGATTTGGCGATTATGCGCGCGGTCTGGACGCAGCGTTTAAGTCCGCTTGCGTAAATAACTTCTACGCGTTCATCTCTCAGTCGCTTGGCTAAAGATCTGGCCTGACGCATTCCCTCTTCGCTTAAGCCGGGATCTCCGCTGCCCTGAATTCTCTGCTCTTTATTCCAAATGGACTCTCCGTGCCTGACTAATAACATATTCATTTGTCTTCCATTGACCTTATTTTGTTTAAGTTTCTTACTCTAAGCGTGTTTCATAAGTTCTCTTTTTCAAACTGAAAGGCGTCATTCCCCGCTTTAGAGACTGGGTCATAATGTAGTTGCTCGATTTATCGAGCACAACATATCGGCCCAATATCATGCCTGAGGCAGACCCGCCTCTTGCGCCAGAGGCGCATCAGCCTCAGGTTGAGGCGGGAATTGGGCAACTACAATGGAAAATAATGTAGCCTGCCGATTCATCGGCAATTGATCTTGGCCCAATAAATTGGGCAACTACAATATGTTGATCTATTTAGTCAAGAAAAAGGGTTATGACCCAGCCTCCAAGTCGGGTAATGACAGACTGCAATAATGACTTATTAAACCACTTACAGAGAAATCACGACTTATTTTAGCGGTGAAAACGTAAACCTATGTATCGGAAGGGGGCCATATTTCTTAATCGCGTCTAAATGTCTTTTTGTGCCATAGCCTTTATGACTGGAAAAACCATACTCCGGATACAGACTATCATAATAAAACATTATCAAATCTCTCGTTACTTTCGCTATTATTGAAGCGCAAGCCACGGAGATAGAGCGAGATTCCCCGTCTACGATTGTAAGTTTTGAGTAAGAAAAATCCGGCGAGCTATTGCCATCTATCAACAAATAATCCGGGCTAACGCCTAAATCAAAAATAGCCAATTCCATGGCCCGGTAAGTTGCCTGCAAGACATTTATCTCATCTATAACTTTCTCTCCGACAACCCCCACGCCGACATATGCCTTATCAAGAATCTCCTCATAAGCCCACTCTCGGGCTTTAGCGCTCAATACTTTGGAATCGGCAATCTTGTTCTTAAACCTAAAATCCTTAAGGATTACCGCTGATGCCACAACCGGCCCTGCCAACGGCCCCCTGCCGGCCTCATCTATGCCCGCTATTAGCCTTTTGCCCTTTTTTATTAGGGCACGCTCATAATAAAGCGGCGGCTTTCTTGCCGAGTTTTTTACGGACATAGTATAACTTCGCCCTCTTGACATTTCTAGATTTAACCAATTCGACCTTATCCACGGAAGGCGAATGCAAAGGGAAAGTCCTCTCAACACCCTCGCCATAAGATATACGGCGCACCGTAAAACTCGCAGATATCCCACTGCCTCTTGTTTTTATAACAAGACCTTCAAAAACCTGCAGGCGCGTTTTGTCCTCCTCGATTATCTTAACAAAAACCTTGACTGTATCGCCAACCTTAAACTTGGGAACCTCTTTTTTCATATACTCTTTCTCAACAATAAAACACTTGTCCATTTTCATCTCTCCTTTATATCGGGTAAACCTGTTAACGAGTTAGCGAGTATACGGGTAGGTGAGTTGCGCGTTCACCCGATAACCCGCCAACCCGTTCACCCAAAACTTCACACCTTTCCTTTTTTATGCCTTTCGTACAAATCCGGACGTCTTAGGCGCGTTCTCTTAAGCGCCATAGATCTTCTCCATTCATCTATTTTTTTATGGTCTCCCGAAACCAATATATCGGGAACCTTTAACCCTTTAAATACTGCCGGCCTTGTATACTGAGGATACTCCAATAAGTCCGATGAAAACGACTCAAACTCAAGAGACTCCTTATCCCCCAAAACACCGGGAATAAGTCTCGTAACGCAATCAACAAGCGCCATAGCGGGAATTTCGCCTCCGGTTAGAACAAAATCCCCCAATGAAATCTCATCAGTGACGACTTTTTCTCTGAAACGTTCGTCTACGCCCTCGTATCGGCCGCACACTAAAATTAAATGTTTAAATTTAGATAATCTTTTCGCGACAGCCTGATTTAGCGGTGCGCCCTGCGGCGTCAATAGTATCACTCTCGATGAGCGCCTTTTCAGATCGCCTACCGCGTCAAAGAGCGGTTGCGGTTTTATAACCATTCCCGGTCCGCCGCCAAAAGGCTTATCATCAACTTTATTATGTTTGTCCACGCTCCAATCGCGCAGATTATAAACTTCTACCTTAATTTTCCCCTTTTCCCGTGCACGTTTGATTATGGATTCCTCCAAAGTGCCCTCAAACATCCTCGGGAAAAGAGTCAGTATGTCTATCAGCATATAGCCTTGAATGTTATAGTAGAGACGCGATTAATCGCGTCTCTACTTTGAATTTTGCATTTCTATCAAACTATGCCCGACCTCCTGAAAATCGTAGACACTGTGGGCGAGGGCTTAGCGCCGACTTTAAGCCAATACAATATCCGCTCCTTCTTCAAGTTCCCAAATGAAGGGTTTTTTGTGGGATCGTAGTATCCTAACTCTTCAATAGCCTTCATATCCCTTCCGCAACGCGAATCTATGACGATAATTCGCTGATGGGGTTTATTTTTAGTTCCCAACCTCTTCAACCTTATTACTGCTGACATTGATCAATCCTCCTTTTCTCTGTGAATACTCGCGCCTAAACGCGATAATTTTTCTTCCATTCTATCGTAACCTCTCTCCAGATGATAAATTCTCGAGATATCAGTCCTGGTCTTCGCCGCTAAACCGGCAAGCACTAAAGCGGCTGAAGCGCGAAGGTCCGAAGCCATAACCGGCGCGCCGCTTAAATTCTTTACGCCCTTAACGATAGCGGAAGCGCCTTCCAGTTTTATCTGCGCGCCCATCCTGCTCAACTCGCTGACATGCATATACCTGTCAGGATAAATCTTTTCTGTAATGACGCTGATTCCATTTATCGTAGACATTAACGCCATTATCTGAGCCTGTATATCGGTCGGAAACCCGGGATAAGGAAGCGTTGTTACGTCTACCGGCTTAAGCGATCTCTGGACCCTAATTCGAATATCATTTCCATGCCGTGTTATGGTAACCGCGGCTTCCTGCAGCTTGTCCACTATGGCGCTTAAGTGCTCATATTTGGCGTTTTTTATAGTAATATCGCCCTTTGTGATCGCCGCGGCAATCATATAGGTGCCTGCTTCGATTCTATCCGGGATTATATCATGCTCCGCGCCGCCGAGCTTCTTTACCCCTTCTATTTCGATAAAATGAGTTCCGGCTCCTTTTATCTTAGCGCCCATCTTAATCAGAAAATCGGCTAAATCCGCGACTTCAGGTTCGCAAGCGGCATTCTCAATAACCGTCTTGCCCCTTGCCAACGTAGCGGCCATCATAACATTTCCGGTCGCTAAAACCGATGAGCCAAATGAACCCCCTAAATATATATGTGCGCCCTTTAATTGTTTGGCGCTGGCCAAAACATAACCATGCTGTATCTTTAAATCCGCTCCTAAGGCTTTTATCCCTTTAAGGTGTAAATCCACGGGACGGTTACCTATGGCGCATCCGCCCGGATATGAAACCTGCGCGCATTTTAACTTGGCCAAAAGAGGCCCTAATACGCAAAACGAGGCGCGCATAGTGCTGACAAGTTTATAAGGCGCTATGAAATTGCTGTAGCCCTTAGGCTCAATTATTAATCTGGTATTATCGAACTGCGCCTTTACACCCAGATGTCTAAGGATTCTTATCATAGTGCTTACATCGCGCAGAACAGGAACCTTATTTATGGCACACTTTTCGTCTGTAAGAAGGGTGGCGGCCATTATCGGCAAAGCGGAATTCTTGGCTCCGCTTATCTCAACCACGCCTTTTAATTTGGCGCCTCCTTCTATTACTATTTTATCCATTTACACCATTATGATAATTTTTAATACAAGTGGTTTTAAGTTCCCTTGCTTCAATTTGTAAGGCGTCATTCCCCACTTTAGAGACTGGGTCACAACCCTTTTTCTTGACTAAATAGATCAACATATTGTAGCTGCCCAATTTATTGGGCCAATATCAATTGCCGATGAATCGGCAGGCTACATTATTTTCCATTGTAGCTGCCCAATTTATTGGGCCGATATGTTGTGCTCGAT
>JAZDOX010000009.1:0-5989 GCA_043798215.1 Candidatus Omnitrophota bacterium
CACAAAAAGATTTTTTCTTTTGAATTTTTTGCCCCTTTTAATTTTTTATTTTTTGAGGAAAAACAAAAATGCCAAACCAAGAATCTAAAAAGAGTTACGAATTTTTTGCCCCCAAAGTCTTTATCCGGACTTTCGGTTGTCAGATGAACTTCCGCGACTCCGAGGAGATTACAGGGATGTTTCTCGATAAGGACTACGCGCTCGCGGTGTGCGTCGAAGAAGCCGATGTAGTGATATTCAATACTTGCGCAGTGAGAAAGCACGCCGAGGAGAGGGCGATAAGCAATATCGCCGCGTTAAAGGCAGCCAAGAAGAAAAAGCCCTGTATGATTGTCGGGGTTTGCGGTTGTATGGCGAAGGCGCGCGGCAAAGAGCTTATTAAAGAGCTGCCTTTTGTTGATTTTATCTCCGGCCCGGCGAATATTTATGAAATACCGGGAATAGTAGAGAAACTAATTCGGAATGAGAAGTATTCTAATGACGAGATTGCTTCGTCAGTCGCTTCGCTTTTTCCTCGCAATGACAATTATCGGTCAGCTGCTACTGATTATGTAAGCGCAATGACATTTAAGCGGAGCGCGGTTTTAGCTATTGGCAGAAAGAGCCGCCCCAAAGCAAAGAATATCGCTTATCACGCGAAGGGCATCTCGGCGCTTGTTACCATAATGGAGGGGTGTAATAATTTCTGCTCGTATTGCATCGTTCCGTATGTCAGGGGCAGGGAGGTCTCAAGGCCCGCGAAGGATATTTTAAAAGAAATCAAGTTACTTGCCGAAGGCGGCTATAAAGAGATAACGCTTTTGGGGCAGAATGTGAATTCATATTTTTCAGCGCACAGCGCACAGCGAACAGCGTATAGCGGACGGCGGATAGCGGGCAGTAATCAGCGGACAGCGGACAGCGGGCAGCATTCAGCGGATAGCGGACAGCGGATAGCAGTCAGAAGAAACCTGACCACTGAACGCCGAACGCTAAACGCTGAAAATTGCAATTTCATCAAACTTTTAGAACTTATTAACAAGGTAAACGGCATCGAGCGAATAAGGTTTTTAACCAGCCATCCGAAGGATGCCGGCGAAGATTTATTTAAAGCGATGCGCGATTTGCCGAAGGTCTGCGAACATCTTCATTTGCCATTGCAGTCCGGTTCTGATAGAATCTTAATGTCTATGAACAGGCGTTATACTGCGGATGAATATCTGCGCAAGGTGGAACTCTTAAGAAAATATGTCCCGGCCTGTTCGATAACCACGGATATAGTGGTCGGTTATCCTGGTGAGACCGAGGAGGATTTTGAGGCGACCGCTAAATTGATGAAGCGGATAGAGTTTAATTCCGTGTTTATATTTAAGTATTCCCCGCGGCCGCCGGCGAAGGCGAGCATGTTTGAGGACGACGTTCCCAAGAGCGTCAAGGAAGAGAGAAACCGGATCTTACTTGGTCTTCGGGACACGATCTCCTTAAAAAAAGATAGGGATTTTATTGGAAAGGAAGTCGAGGTTTTGGTCGAAGGCTTTTGCAGAAAGGAAAGACATAAGGTAATGGGTAGAAACAGGCAGAATTTAAAGACCGCTTTTGAAGGCGGCGGCGAATTTATAGGCAAATTAAAGAAGGTAAAGATAAATTCTATTATGGGCCACACCCTTGTTGGGACGCTGGCTATGATTATGATCTTATTCGGGGCGGGATTCTTTAACGCGGCGCGGGCCGAGACCGCCGAGGGGTATTTCTTAAAGAGCGATTACGAGAATGCCGCGCGCGAGGCCGGCGGTATGTTCTCTTCCTCAAAAGATAAAGACAAGGGCTATTACATCGCGGGGACGAGTTTCAATAAGCTCGGAAGATACGATATGGCCCGGAGTAATTTCAAATCTTTGTTGGATGAGCGCCCTAAGAGTGTTTACGCGCCTTTGGCCCAGCTCGGCATAGCGGATTCTTATTATCTTGATGGCGACTACCCGCGCGCGTATTCGGAGTATGAGAAATACCTGACGAAGTATCCCAAAGATCAGGCCGTTGCCACGGCGTATTTCAGGCTGGCCAAATGCGCCCAGAAGCAGGGAGACTGGCAGGCGTCGAGAAATTATTACCAGAAGGTAAAGAGCGATTATCCCTGGAGTTTCGAGGCGAGAATGGCCGCGCAGGCATTAAGCGAGGAGATGCTTTATTTCACCGTGCAGGTCGGCTCGTTCAACAAAAAATCCAACGCGCTCAATCTTTGCGACGCTTTGATAAAGAAGGGATACGAGGCCTCTATTCTGAAGGCGCGCACCGATGGCGAAGACGCTTACAAAGTCAGGATTGGCAGGTTCAATAAGAGGCAGGAAGCCGAGGCTATGGAGAAGCGCCTTAAGGCCGAAGGCCTGCCGACCAAGCTCCTTCCTTAATATTATGGCTGAAAGATTGATCTTTCTGGTTGGCCCGACCGCGATAGGAAAGACCGAAATTTCTCTTGAGCTTGCCGGGCTTGCCGGAGGCGAGATCATTTCCTGCGATTCAATGCAGGTCTATGAAGGGATGAATATAGGGACTTCTAAACCGCCCCAGTCCGCTCTCGATTCAATAACTCATCATTTGATAGATATTGTCGGGCCGGAGGAGGAGTTTTCCGTCGCTCGATTTCGTCAATTGGCTGTTGAGGCGATAGAAGATATTATTGTGCGGGACAAAATTCCCTTGATTGTGGGAGGAAGCGGTCTTTATTTCAAGGTCCTTATTGACGGCATATTTGAGGGGCCGGTTGCCGATCGGAAATTCAGGCGAATGCTTGAAGACGAGGCCGCCGAGTTTGGCGCTGGCGCTTTATACGAGAGGCTCTGCCGGGTGGATAAAATAAGCGCGGAGAAGATCCACCCGAATGACGCGCGCAGGATAATACGCGCCCTTGAGGTTTACGAGAAAGCCGATGAGCCTATATCTAAATTAAAGGCTGGCGCCGCCGGGCTTGAAGGTAAATATGAAATCAGGGTATTCGGCCTTAATATGGATAGGGCCGCCCTCTATAAAAAAATAGACGAGAGGGTTGATTTGATGTTTGATATGGGTTTTTTTGATGAGGCGAAGGCGTTGGCGGAGCGGAATTTGAGCCTTACGGCTTCTCAGGCTTTGGGGTATAAAGAGGTTTTCGGATTTTTAAAGGGTGAATATGATTTTGAGGAGACGAAGAGACTTGTAAAACGCAATACGCGTCGTTACGCTAAAAGGCAGCTTACGTGGTTTAGGCGCGATAAAAGGGTTGAGTGGATAATGGTAGAGAATGGGGAATCTCCCGCAATAATCGCGGGAAGAATAATGAATAAATGTAGCAATAACCAGTCCCTTGCGTAAGCGCTCGAAAATTTCTTACGAAATTTTCATCGCACGCTTCGGGATAAATTCGGCCGGACAACTTACGCTTTCTACGATCGCGTAAGTCGTGGCCTCATTTATGGACAAAGCTTTATTAGTAACGGTTGAATTTTTTGACAATAAGTATAAGGATACCTGGAAACTCGATGATATAAGTTTCGAGTTGAAAGAGTTGGCCAGATCCGCCGGCCTTGTTGTGGTGGATTTGGTGGAATGTTTTAAGGACCGGCCGACAGCAGGTTATTATATTGGAACGGGAAAGGCCGAAGAGATAGGGGAGATCTGCCGCGAAAAAGGCGCGGATGTGGTTGTCTTCGGCAACGATCTCTCCTCGACGCAGCAGCAGAATCTCGAGGAGGTAATAAAGGTCAAGACGATAGACAGGACGCAGTTGATTCTTGGCATTTTCGCTAAAAGGGCCCGTTCAGTGGAAGGCAAGGTTCAGGTTGAGTTGGCGCAGCTTGAGTATCTTTTGCCGCGGCTTAAAGGCAAAGGAATTATGCTCTCGCGGCTTGGCGGCGGCATAGGGACAAGGGGACCCGGCGAACAGAAGCTTGAGATGGACAGGCGGAGAATAAGGGAAAGGATCGTCGGCTTAAAAGACGAACTGGAGAAGATTCGTCTGCGAAGAGATGAGTTAAGAAGGAAAAGGCGCGACAGTGACTTGTTTATAATCTCTTTGATAGGGTATACCAATGCCGGTAAATCCACTCTCTTGAACGCCCTTACGTCCTCCGAGGCGCTGACGCAGGACAAGCTTTTCTCGACACTTGATCCGATGACCAGAAGGTTGATGCTTCCGAATAAGCAAAAGGCGGTTTTTGTGGATACGGTAGGTTTTTTGCATAAACTTCCGCATCACCTCATCGAGGCTTTTAAGGCCACGCTTGAGGAGGTGGTTGAAGCCGATCTCTTGATTCACGTGCTTGATGCCGGAAGCCCTATGATCGAAGAGTTAAACACCGCGGTTTATGAGGTATTAGAGGAGATCGGGGCCGGACAAAAACCAATTATAACGGCGTTAAACAAGGTAGACAAGCTTTCCGATAAAAATGTAATTAACCGGCTTAGTAAGAATTTTGATGACGCTGTGCCCATCTCGGCGCTTAAAAAGGAGAATTTAAGCGGCCTTATCGAGCGCATTTCGATGGTTTTATTTGCCTCATTAATTTATGTTGAGGCTTTGATACCCCAAAAAGAAGCCGCTTTGATGAGCCGGATATATAAAGAAGCCAGTGTAACAAAAATTGATTTCAGGAATGATTGTATTTATATAGAGGCGGATATGCCGGTTCGGCTTAAAAATCTGCTTGACAAAAAAGGTTACTGTGTTAAAATGGCCTGATTAGCACTCAAGGCAAATGAGTGCTAACCGATAATAAACAGATGAGCGCAACCTACTCAATTTCAAGGAGAAACAAGATTTTAGAGTTAGTGGTGGATTCATACGTTTCCACCGCTATCCCTGTGGGGTCTTTTGTTGTCTCCAAGAGGCTAAGAGATACCGTTAGCCCCGCGACAGTTAGAAATATAATGTCCGAGTTGGAGGAGCTTGGTTACATAATGCATCCTCATACTTCAGCTGGAAGAATTCCCACCGATAAAGGCTATAGATTTTATATTGATTCCATTATGGGCCGGCGGCAGTTGACTTCCGATGATAGGGATCTCGTGGAGCTTATGCTTGATTGGGAATTGGATGGTTTGGAGGATATGCTCAAAAGGACTGCCCGGCTTATATCGGAGTTGACCGGTCAGGCGTCTATGGTAAGTTTTCCGCAGGCGAAAAAGCGCACTTTCAGGAGAATGGAGCTGATACCGGTTTCTTCAAAGAAAATTTACACCCTGTTGTTTACGGCCCAGGGAGTTGTCAGGCATTCGGTCTTTGAGTTGCAGGATCAGATAGACGAAACGGAACTTTCACGTTTATCCCGTTTTTTAAACGATGAGCTTTCCGGCTTACAGCTAAGCGAGATAACGGATCATCTTTTAAGGAAAGTCTTGGGAGACAGCGACCCGTTTCATTATTTATTCAAAGAAGCCATCGAGGTTTTTAATCTTTCCCGTGTCTTGGATGACAAGAACGAGAGGGTTTTTTTGGACGGCGCTTATCAGATTGCCGACCAGCCTGAGTTTAGAGAATCGGGCAAGATGAGTTCTCTGCTTAAAGTTCTTGAGGAGGAAGAAGAGATATTACGTATTATGGAGGAGGGCTTGAGCGAAGACGGGGTTAAGATTCACATCGGCTCCGAGAATACCCTCGATGATATCAAAGGCTGCAGTATCGTCATATCTAATTATAAAGCTGGCGATCAAAATATCGGCAGTGTGGGTGTTATAGGGCCTACGCGTATGGATTATTCCAAGACTATTCCGGTTGTGGAGTATGTCAGCGAGATATTCAGCCGGTTGCTGGCTAAGTTTAGCGAATAAGAGTAGTTACGCGCGCTCGAATTAGAAAGCGGCGTGTCTGGATTCCCCGCTCAAGAGACTGGGTCATAACCCTTTTTCTTGACTAAATAGATCAACATATTGTAGCTGCCCAATTTATTGGGCCAATATCAATTGCCGATGAATCGGCAGGCTACATTATTTTCCATTGTAGCTGCCCAATTTATTGGGCCGATATGTTGTGCTCGAT
>JAZDOX010000036.1:0-5661 GCA_043798215.1 Candidatus Omnitrophota bacterium
GTCTGCCCTCGGCTTCGCTCGCCTCGATTTGCCATCGGCGAAGCGGGCCGCGAGGCGAGCCGACAGGCAGGCATATCCATAGTTCTCGACTCGGCCAATGGCCTCGCTCGAACAGTATAAAATTTATGTTACAATGCAGTAATTTATCCCGTTAGAAATTCATTTCTAACGGGATAAATTTCCCAATTAACAGATCTCGCATTTTTACTCTCTTGACTATACTATCCACGTCTTTTTTTCTAAGCGCGCAGGGTTGAATTGCCAGCGCGTTGGCCGCCCCAGCCGCGGATGCCATTCGAACGCAATCCCTAAAATTTTCCCCTCGCGAATAAGAATATATAAACCCCGCTATAAACGCGTCGCCGCAACCGACAATATTTGCGCGCCTTAAAACCGGAGGAACTGCAAATAATATCTCTTCTCCGCAAGCGGCAACGGCTCCGCTTGAAGACATAGTTATAAGCGCTATCTTGACTCCACGGCTTAAAATGCTCTGCGCGGCGGCTCTTATTCCGGAAAGAGTTCTCAATTTGCGCTTCATTATGTATTCCATTTCTTCCAGATTAGGTTTTATTAAAAAAGGTTTCGCTTTTATGGCCTCCAAAAGAGGCTTTCCTCGCGTATCTACTACAGTCTTTACCTTCTTCTCGTTCGCTATCTCTATCAGCTCAGCGTAAAACGAATCGGGAAAACCATCCGCTTTGCTTCCGGAAAATACGACGTAAGCGCACTCTTTCAGTAAAATCAAAATTTTTCTTCTAAGCCTTCTTATCTCCACGGATGAAACCAAAGGACCTCGTTCTATAATTCTGGTGGTCTTTCCTCCAGCAGGGTCGATAACGGCAAAGTTAACTCTTGTCTCTTTTTCTATCCTTAAAAAATCGTTATTTATCGCCTCTATCTCCAGCTTCCGCTTGATATAATCCCCATTACTACCGCCTAACAGACCGGTAGCTAATGTATTGGAGCCTAAAATCCTTAATGCGCGTGAGACGTTAATACCTTTTCCTCCAGCGCTTAAATTAGGCGCCTCGGCGTAAAAATCGCGGCCAGCCCTAAAATTACTGATTTTTAATGTCCTGTCAATGGCTGGATTTAACGTAACTGTCAAAACAAGCTTCTTCATTCTTTCATCTTCTTTAAGCGGCTTCTCACAACAACGGTGATCTCAAACACATCCAGCGGTTCAACATCTTTTTCCCAGGGACGGCGATAAACCAGTTTTAACTGCGCGCGTCCAGCGCCAACACCTTCAAAATGTAAAGTTACCCTGCCCCCGGAACCAATGGCCTTGTTATCCGGCTTGAATTCGTGTCCGCCGATTTCTCTAACAATGGCAGAGTCCAGCGACGTCGTCTCCCAGCCATATCCGGTGGTCGGATTACCGGCTAAAACCAAATCTAATTTCCCGCCTATACCCATTCTCACTATGCACCCGTCATCTTGCTCGGTAAGCTTTATCCCGCATTTTGCATTAGAAATTTTAGCGGGATTACCCCGACAAGCACGATTAAATCCATTCGGATTTAATCGGTCGGCCCTACGGGCAAATTTTGCCAATGCAAAATTTGGGTTTATGGAATTCTCTGAAAATTTTCGCGCGCAAGCGCCAAACAAAACAAGAATAACCAAACCAAAAACTAAAAAACCAAAAAATCTGGGCATAGCAATCCTCGACGATTAAATTCTCTCTACGCTCTACGGATAAAATTGATTTTCGGGGTTATCTATCGAATCGGCGGAAATGTTAGTCTATATTCCGATAAGGCTATATCTTAACGATCATATTTACCACGACAAGCGCGTCCGATAAATCTTTATGGTATCTCACATCAACCTGATCGCCAATATTTATGTTAGAAAAACCTATCGTATCCATACCCTTAGTAATCACAACGTTCGAATCTACCTTAAAACTCACGTCATTTATCACAACTATTGAAGCAACCCAGTCAACGGCGGTTACCGTCCCGGCATAACCGGAAAATTCCTCAACCTGCTGACTCTCGGAATAATCTTGGCAATAAGAAAATTTAAACGAAATAGCTCCGAGAACCACCGCGAAAATAATAATTGCGGCTTTTGCCATTTTATATCCCCTTTAATGAGCGCATAATTTACGAACACGAAGTGCGAGTAAATTATAAGCGCGAATTAAACCCCGCACCCAGCAATTCACCTTAATGATTCCCTGATTTTTGTTTTAAGCGCGCCGATTGTCTGGTCGGAATTATTCATCCTTATTGCCCTTTTTCTTGCGTTTGATTCCGCTTTATACGTAATACATTTTATCTTGCTGGGTGCGGGGTCAAATTCAGCCACGGCCTCTGGCCTATAATTTATGTCGCTTACGCTCCCCGCCTGCCATCTGGCGGGCAGGCATAAATTATGGCTTCATTTGACCTCCTTTCTTTTGTTGCCCCGTTTATTTTAAGAAAATCGAAATCAGACCGCAATTGAGCCTTTTTATTTTGTCTATTTTCTACTGCTCTGCGCGCGGTCCTATTAAAAATTAATTTGACAGCGCGCTAATACGTCCCTGATCTCCTTAATTCATCATCAGATATCCCAAAATAATGCGCTAATTCATGCTGAACCGTATGGAAAATTGTCCTTCTTATCTCTTCTTCCGTCTTGCAAATTTTCTCCACATTTCTCTTGAAGATCGTTATCTTATCCGGCATTACCATCCCGTAAAACTGCCCTCTCTTCGAAAGAGGAACGCCCTGATACATCCCTAATATCATAATTCCGGCGGGATTATCGACAAATTTAGCCTGCTCTGCCGTTGGTCTATCCTCAACAATAAAATCCACGTTCTCGATCCTGCGCCTGAAAACCCCAGGCATATTCTCAAGCGCCTCTAATACTATTTTCTCGAAATTACGGCGCTCCATAAAGAGATCCGTTCTCCGTTAATATAGCGTATTGTAACATAATTTTTATACTGTTCAAGCGAGGCCATTGGCTGAGTCGAGAACTACGGATATTAACAGAACAGCAGAACTTCTCGACTCACTCCCTGTCTACCGGCAGGCAGGCCTGCGGAGAGTTCGCTCGAAGAATAAGTATTTGCTGTCTCCATGGACTACCTGAATTAATGTTACAGAGTGATAGATTGAAAACCAACGACCTCTTGAGCAGTTAGCAACCATCGGTTCCAAAAAAATCTGCTCGTTTACCCCGTTAGAGATCTATCTCTAACGGGGTTTACTTGCGAACCTTAACGGATTTCTTTTTCCCTGCGCCGGTTCTATCTTCAAACATAATGCATAGTTCATTCGCGTAAGGCGCTATCTTGCCATCTTCATAAGGAAATTCCTTGCAATAGGTTGGTTTCAAATCATAGTTTACCTTGTGAACAGCGCACAAGCCTTCTTTTGTAAGAAAAGTGCAGGGATAATACTTGTAACTTGTGCCCACCTTGTAACCGGAAGGAAAACCCCTGTCTTTCTCAAAATGATAGAATTTCCCTTTTAGCTTAAGCGCCAATATCTTCTTGGCCTCTTCAAGATCAACCCAAGCCCCGCTCTCGCAACAACTTTTGCTGTCCACGCATTTATTACAGTCAATTTTTTTAACGCTCATAGAGATCCTTCCTTTTTTACCCCTGTCATTCAGACTGTGTCATAATGTAGTTGCTCGATTCCCGCCAGAGGCGGGTCTGCCTCAGGCATGATATCGAGCAGAATATATCTACCCAATATCATTCCTGAGGCTAAAGCTCGGAATTGGGCAACTACAATATGTTGATCTATTTAGTTAAGAAAAAGGGTTACGACCCAGTCTCTTAGGCGGACGACGAAGAATAACCGCCGAAATTCTCTAACGGGGTTTACTCAACAGTAACACTGGTTGCTTTTAATGAACCCGTGGAATCATTATAATACTCAATGCCCACGACATCGCCAACTTGAATATCGGAAGAGTGAATTAAAGCGTCTTCTTTATAAACTTCCGCCTGAGGCAAGATCTCGACTGTGATATTGTCATTGTCCAGATTTATGGCATCAAAAAGGTTTACGGTAATAACCCCGCCTGCCGCGTCTATAGAAGTTACGGTTCCTTGCGCAGTCTTCGTCTCCTGCGCCGACTCTATACCCCCAACCTCGTTATTGCCCGTATCTTGACAATAACAAAGATTCACAAAGACCATCCCCATCAGCACGGTTAAGATAATGACTTTGAAGCCGCGCATTTCATCCTCCTTTTTTTAAAAAACCCGTTCTTCTTTCTGCCGGCGCGCCCAACTGCTTATCCCCTTAAAGCAGCAGCCGCCAAATTCTTAACTAATTTAGCGATAGAAAGACAGGCTGTAAGTCCCGGAGATTCGATTCCGATAAGATTTATAAGCCCCGGAAACCCCGCTTCCGCCTCATCTTTTATTATAAAATCCCTGAAAACTTCTCCCGGCCCCTGCAATTTCGGTCTTACTCCAGAGGTGTCGGGCGCCACATCCTCCAATTCTATAAACGGCAGAAATTGCCTTACGCTCTCGTAAAAAACCGCCGTCTTAGAGACATCAACACTATAATCTATCTTTTCAATATATTTGTCGTCGGGCCCCAAGCGAAGTCCGCCGCCCAAATCCAAGGTTGCATGTATCCCAAGCCCTGCGCTTTGTTTCTCCGGCGCAGGATAAATAAGCCTGTTTATGAATCTTGCTTTATTATTATGAACCCTAAAATAATCGCCCTTGCAATATTTTAACCTGTAATTATCACGGTCTATGCCGGACATTTGCGCCACCTTATCGGAATTAAGACCGGCGCAATTTATCAGTACTCCGGTAAAAAATTCGAATTTCCCTTCTCTGTCGTCAGTAACGGCTGCCTTAAAGCCGCTGGAAAACTTTTCAAGAGCTGTCAATTCGGTACTATACGCGATTTGCCCGCCGCGTTTCTCAAATTTGGAGACAAGGTCTTTCATTAAGCCATGAGAATCTATGATACCCGTCGAGGGCGAGTATATCGCTGCCTCGGATTTAATATTCGGCTCCATCGCCTTGATTTCGTCTTTTGATAAAAATTTGAGGTCGCTAACGCCGTTCTCCAAGCCGCGCTTAAGAAGCTCCTCCAGGCCGCTAACTTCCGATCTTTCTATGGCAACGATAAGTTTTCCGGTCTTTTTGTGGGAAATATTGTTTTTGCGGCAGTAGTCATAAAGCAGACGTCGTCCTTCGACACAGGTCCTTGTTTTAAACGAGTCTTTGGGGTAATAAATGCCCGCGTGGATTACTTCGCTGTTTCTTGAACTGGTTTCCTGTCCAAAAGAAAAATTTTTCTCTACTAAAAATATATCATTGTAGTATTCGGAGAGTTCCGCGGCCACAGCCAAACCCACGACTCCCGCGCCTACTATTGTTATGTTTATATTTTCCATAGCAAGGCTAAACACCCAAAGTGAACCCCGTTTATCTAACGGGGTGAACCGCGCGGCGGATATTGCCCAGCGCGCGTTTTAAAAAATTCTACCACTATAAAAGCGCGCGGTCAAGCCAATGATATGTGGAGTTTCCCTAAAATTTCCCACAGGTATGAGCGTTCTCGACTCGAAGGTATTTTTATTCTTCGAGCAACGTCGAGAAGATAAAAATACCTCCTCGCTCGAACAATATCCCCATGCTTTTTCCCCATGGTATTATTTATGCTTTTAGTTCGC
>JAZDOX010000003.1:0-20114 GCA_043798215.1 Candidatus Omnitrophota bacterium
CTGTCAAGAACCGTGATATCGAGGATATTACATAACCGCTTAAGGTGGTTAGCTTGAATCTCGGAAGGGAGCATGCAAAAATGTGTTATTTTTGCTCAATGGACGGGTATTTTTATATTGACATGCTTTTTCATAGATGACGGAGAAGGATGTTTGCAGGGAACCGCTCAATAACATAAATTACAACGTTCGGAATTAGTTGTTAGATGGAAAAATCAATGGGAGGAAAAATGAATAAAGAAGAAATAATTAAAGAAATAGTTAGGTTGCTTGAAGGACATTTTTCTGGTATTAGAGGGTACATAGGTCAAGATCCTTACCGAAGTGATTTTTTTAAATTATTTAATGAAGCATACAGGAATGCTTACTTGGTTGATTCGGAAGGAACTGATTTGACTGGTGACCATTTAGCAGATTTAACAATAGCACGCCTGCCAGTTAATGAAGATAAGAATCCAGAGCATAAAACAATACTTTTAGCTTTTGCTCAGCAGTGGAATAATTGGCGATATGCCATATTAAATATTAAGAAATAGTATAAAAATAAAACCTCTAACATTTCGCTCCAGCCCTCCACAGTTTTGCCGATGCAAAATTAAACGTGGAGGTTGAGTTCAAACGTTAGTGTTGCAGGGCCTGTTTCCTCTGCCAGAGGCGGACAAGCGAACAGGCCGAAAATATTGACGCGGCGCGTACGGAAATTTTTGCGGCTTGGATTCCGCTACATATTCGTTAGTGTGAGCGGAACGCAAAAATTTACGCCGAGTGAAGATTGCCGCAGGAGCAATCTGAACGTCGGCGCGAAAAGATATTTAATCCGGATTGCGCAAATGCCACATCAATTATTATATTTGTATTAGCAATCACTCGTGTCCAAATTAGCGTCTATTTCTCGACGGTAATGCCATTTTGAGATTCGATTTCAAAATGTCATTGTCCGGCTTGACCGGACAATCCAGACACCGTCTAACATCTCTGGATTCCCCGATTAAATCGGGGAATGACAAATGCTAATTTGGACAGCAATGATTAGCAATGAAAGGTTAATTTAATATGGCGGGAAAACGCGATTATTATGAGATATTGGGCGTTCAGAAGAACGCCTCCGTTGAGGAGATCAAGAGAGCCTATAGAAGCCTTGCCTTAAAGCATCATCCCGACAGGAATCCTACGAATAAAAAAGAGGCCGAAGAGAGGTTCAAGGAGGTCTCCGAGGCTTACGCTGTTTTATCCGATTCCCAGAAGCGCGCCCAGTATGATCAGTTTGGCCATGCCGGAATTGATTCGCGCTATACCTCCGAGGATATATTCAGGGGAGCGGATTTTTCCAGCGTCTTCGAGGATTTAGGTATAGGCGGAGGAATCTTTGAGGAGATATTCGAGCAGTTTGGCTTGTTTGGAGGAAGGGGCGGCGGAAGAAGAAGCGGCGGCGGCAGGCGGCGCGGCTCGGACCTTCAGTATGATATCGAGATCGCGTTCGAGGAAGCCGCTTTTGGGGTAACAAAAGAGTTTATTATACCCCGGCACGAGATATGCCCGGGATGCAAAGGCGAGGGAGCCGCTCCCGGCGCCAGCAGAGCCGTCTGCTCAAAATGCGGCGGAAGCGGACAGGTAGGCGCCTCTCAGGGTTTTGTCTTTTTCGCGCGGACTTGCGATAAATGCGCAGGCGCCGGCAGTGTTATTGCCAAGCCCTGTCAAAAATGCGGCGGTTCGGGCAGGGTTGCTGTTGAGAGAAAGATAACCGTAAAGATTCCCGCCGGCGTAGAGAGCGGCATGAGGCTTAGGGTGGCCGGCGAGGGAGAAGCCGGTTTGCGAGGCGGACAGCGCGGCGATCTTTACGTTCTTATATATGTCAAGCCTCATGAAATTTTCGAACGCCATAACAATGATGTACTTTGCGAGATTCCAATCTCGATGGTGGAGGCGGCGTTGGGAACCGAGAAGGAAGTTCCGACACTGGAAGGCAGAGTCAAGATGAAGGTTCCGGCCGGCACGCAAAGCGGCAAGATATTCAGGTTAAAAGGCAAAGGCATTCCTGATGTTCACGATCAGACGCGCGGCGATGAGCATGTGCGCGTTGTCGTCGAGACGCCCGCAAACCTAAACAGCAAACAAAAACAGCTTTTGGAGGAATTCTCTCAAGCCTCAGGTGAAGATACTTTCCCCAAAGCCTCATTATTCATTAAAAAAATAAAGAACTTATTTAGGTGAGAGGTCTTTTAAGTGAAAAACAGCCTTAAGAATTTTTTTATCCCGTTAGAGAAAATAAATCCCGTTAGAAATAAATTTATAGCGGGACAAACCAACTTTAGTCGGCGATCGTTACCCTATAAAGCCGATGGTGGTTTTTCTCTAGAGGCGAATCCGCCTTTAGCGGAAATACTACCGCCGGCGCAGACCGTAAAGAAACAAAGTTCTCTAACGGGATTTATTTTTTGGCTTCCGGTAATCGTTTATTGTGGTATAATATTCGCCATATCTTCGATGTCGAAACCGCTTCCGGCTGGAATTGAGATCTCCCGCTTCGATAAGCTTTTACACGCGGTCGAATACGGAATTTTATGTTTTCTTATTATTCGCGCTTTGAGAGGCGCTGTTATGGGATTAAGCGGGATTTTTGCGCTTATTTTAGCTGTTTCGCTCGCTACTCTATACGGCGTTAGCGATGAATTTCATCAAATGGTTATTCCAGGCAGAAACCCGGATATTTATGATCTGTTATTCGATTTTATCGGCGCGGCGACGGTCGCTTTTATAAAAAAATGACGACAATCAAACCTTTTAAAGGTTTTCTATATAGTAGAAAAAAGATAACCGACCTTTCAAAAGTCGTTACCCCGCCTTATGACGTCATAGACTCCAAACAACAGGCGAACTATTACAAGCTTCATCCCCACAATTTTATCCGTTTAGTTTTTGGAAAGACTTCCCCAGCAGATAATTCGGATGACAACAGATACACAAGGGCCAGGGATTTTTTTGAGCGATGGGTAAAAGAAGGCGTGTTGAAGAAAGACGAAGCGCCTTCTATTTACGTTTATATCCAAGAGTATGCTTATGAAGGCAAGGCGATGAGCCGGCTTGGTTTTATTTCTTTGGCTAAGCTTGAAGAGGACAGGACAAAAGGTTTCATACCTCATGAGCGCACTTTTTCCGGCCCAAAGCGGGATAGGCTTAGTCTTATTAAAGAAGTTAAGGCAAATTTAAGTCCTATCTTTTCGATAATATTCGACAATGATAAAAAGATATCCGGCCTCTTGAAAGACTTCACGAAAAAGAACAAGCCCGCGGTAAGCGTTAAATTTGAGGGAATAAATAATAGGCTATGGCGCTTATCCGACGAAAGGTTGATAAATAGACTGACCGCGCTTGTAAAGAACAAGAGAGCGCTGATAGCCGATGGCCATCATCGCTATGAGGTGGCTCTTGAGTACCGCAAAGAAATGCTCAAGATCAAACCGAAGGATCCCTCGATTTATGATTACGTGATGATGTACTTTGCCGTTCCGGACGAACAGGGCCTTACCATTATGCCCACCCACCGCATGGTTAAAGGAATAGCCTTCTCGGATTTCAAGAAGAATGAGGATAAGATCGGAATTTTTTTTGATATAATAAGTTGCGCGGACGAGAAGAAAATGTTTTTGTTGATGAAGTCAAAGGGAAAACACGCTCTGGGGCTATGTCTTGACAGACAAAATTATTTTTGTCTGTCATTAAAGCGCAAAACGGCTTGCAGCTTAATAAAATTAAGGCATTCCGCTTATTGGAGAAATCTCGATGTTGTTATCCTACATAACTTTATTTTCGAGAAGATATTTGGGATAAGACAAAGCGCCGTTGAAAATATGATCACTTTCACAAGAGATCCCAAAGTCGCTTTAGGATGGGTCAAAGCCGGAAACGACAGAGCCGCTTTCTTCCTGAATCCGCCGTCGCTGGAAGATATAAATAATATTGTCGGCTGCCGCGAAAGGATGCCGCACAAGACGACATATTTCTATCCTAAGCCCCCATCGGGATTAGTGATAAATAAACTGGAGCCCGCCTGTTTGGCAGGCAATCGCAAGGCGGATTAATATGGCTATTTTCGGAAAATCGAAATATACCGTTGTAAAGGTCGCAAAAAAGAAGGAAATTCCCGACGGCTTATGGACCAAATGCGAGGAGTGCGGAGATATTATTTACAATAAGGCTCTCGAGGAGAATATGAGAGTTTGCCTGAAGTGCGGCTGCCATTTTGTTCTTACGGCGGGCGGGCGCATAGAGATGCTTTTGGACTCCGGCAGTTTTGAAGAACGCGACGCCGGCTTAAGTTCGGTGGATCCTTTGGAATTTAAAGGCGTGCGGAGCTATGAGGAGAAGATAAAGCAAGATCAGGAGTTAACCGGCTTGAGGGAAGCTTGTGTGGCGGGAAGAGGCGCTATTGACGGCAAGAGAGTAATCTTGGCGGTGACCGACTCGCGTTTTATAATGGGTTCGATGGGTTCGGTTGTAGGCGAGAAGATAACGCGCGCGATCGAATTGGCCGCTAATTTAAGGCTGCCTCTTATCATAGTCTCCGGTTCAGGCGGCGGCGCGAGAATGTACGAGGGTTTATTTTCTCTTATGCAGATGGCGAAGACCTGCGCGGCCCTCGCAAAATTAAGCGAAGCGAAGGTCCCTTATATATCCGTATTGACTAATCCGACTATGGCGGGCATTATGGCCAGTTTTGCCTCGGTGGGAGATATTATAATAGCTGAACCCAAGGCGCTTATCGGTTTTACGGGCCCGCGTGTCATAGAGCAGACGATAAGGCAGAAGTTGCCGCCCGGATTTCAGCGTTCGGAATTTTTATTGGCTCACGGCTTGATAGATATGATAGTTCATAGGAAAAATTTAAGATCCGAGATTTCCAAAATTATCGGCTACTTGTCATAAAGGAGGGCTAAATGGCTCAAGTAAGTTTAAATCATGTGTCGAAGGTATATTCCGGAAATATAAAAGCGGTTTGCGATGTCAGTTTGGGAGTAGAGAATAAAGAGTTTGTCGTGTTGGTAGGGCCTTCCGGTTGCGGGAAATCGACTACACTAAGAATGATAGCCGGCTTAGAGGAGATTTCGGAGGGTGACATTTATATCGGAGACAAGCTTGTCAACGATGTGCCCGCCAAGGATCGCGATATAGCCATGGTTTTCCAGAATTACGCTTTATATCCGCATATGACAGTTTATGAGAATATGGCTTTTGGATTGCAGCTGCGTAAATATCCGAAACCGGAGATAGAACGCAGGGTCAAGGAAGCCGCGGAGATACTTGGAATACATAGGTATCTTAACAGAAAGCCTAAAGAACTCTCCGGCGGAGAGAGGCAAAGGGTAGCCGTGGGAAGGGCTATCGTGAGAAAGCCGCGGGTATTTTTATTTGACGAGCCCTTGAGCAATCTCGACGCCAAGATGCGCGTGCAAATGAGAACCGAGATAAATAAACTGCATATAAGGCTGCAATCTACGATGATATATGTTACCCATGATCAGGTTGAGGCTATGACTATGGGCAACCGCATAGTCGTTATGAAGGACGGTTTGGTTCAGCAAGTAGCCGACCCGATTAGCTTATACGATAACCCGGTAAATAAATTTGTGGGAGGTTTTATAGGAAGTCCCCCGATGAATTTCCTAAACGGCGTCATCGTAAAACAGGAGAACGGATTTTATTTTAACGAAGGGGCTTTCAAGGTCAAGATTGTGGATGCTATGATACCCAAGATAGTTTCTTACATAGGCAAGGATATAATCTTTGGCATAAGGCCTGAGGATATTCATGATAAGCTGTTTGTTCAGGAAGCGCCTCCTGAAAACACGATCTCGGCCCGCGTGGACGTGGTAGAGCCGATGGGTTCGGAAGTTTATCTTCATATGGCAACTCCGAAGCATAATTTTATCGCGCGCGTTGGAGGACATGACAAACCCGAGGTCAACTGCGACATCGATTTGGTGTTGGATATGGGTAAAATTCATTTCTTCAATAAGGACACCGAGAAATCTATAGTTTAAGAAGATACAGTTTGTTTTTAGGCTCACTGACAATCGCAGGTTTTTTTGTTGCCTTTTACTTTATTTTTTCAGCCTGCCGAGCGTATCCCGATAGATATATAATCTATTGGCAGGCGAGCCCGTTTTTTATATTCCTAAACGGTATAATACTAACCTCATTTTTTGTTTTCGGTCAGGCGGGGCTCTGGGTTTTTATATCTTTTTCCGCCATCTTAACTTTTTTTGCCGCCCTTTCCATAAACGCCCCCAGCCTAAATTACCAGATTGCCGTTTTTCTTGCCGAAGGGTTTTTGGTGACGATATTCAGGAACAGCGTCATTTATCGCGGCCTTTCAATAGACAGACAGATAGATAATTTGCAGGAAGAGCGTAATTCGCTTGAAGCGGAATATTTGTATACGCAGGGCGCCAGCCGCGCGCTTAAGGATAAAGTCGAAAGATATTCAATGCTTAAGGATTTGACCGGCAGACTGAATTCAACTTTATCTTTGGACGCGGTAGCGGACATAGTAGTTAATAAGGTCTATGAGCTTATAGATAGATCGGATATTTGTCTTTTATTTCTGGTTGAGGAAGGCGGGCAGGAGCTGGCGCTTAAAATTGCCCGCAGTAAATCAGGCCCCATATCCATAAAATCAAAGAAAGGCGATATATTCGATCTTTGGGTATTAAAGCAGAGACAGCCTTTGCTTGTCTTTGATTCGGGAAGGGATTTCAGATTTAACCTGAATTTAATACCGGAGGAGTTCAGGAGAGAGAGCAGGTCTTTGATATTGGCGCCTTTTATCTCTGAAAGAAAAATGGTTGGAGTCCTAAGGGTTGAGTCGAAGGATGCGGAAGCTTATACTTCCGATGATTTGAGGGTCTTGAGCGCAATATCCGATTTGGCCGCTATCGCTCTCGATAACTCCAGGTTATACCATAGGATTGAGGAATTGGCGATAACCGACGGTTTAACCGGGCTTTTCTGCAGCAGGTATTTCAAGGAGAGGTTGAGCGAGGACATTTTGAAGGCTGCGAGAATAAAGCAGCCTTTGTCGCTTTTAATGCTGGATATCGATAATTTTAAAGATTATAACGATAAATACGGACATATCGCCGGCGACATAGTCCTGAAATCAGTGGCGGATATACTTAAGTCGTTGGTTGATATTGGGGACCTCGCGGCCAGATATGGAGGCGAAGAGTTTGTATTGATATTATTTGGAAAGGATAAAAGCGAAGCATATGCGCTGGCTGAGTCTATCAGAAGAAACATAGAAGCGGAAAAATTTATCTTGCGGGACGTCGAGACTCGCGTAACGGCATCCATAGGATATGCAATGTTCCCTGAAGAGGCGGTTTTGAAGGATGAACTGATAAGAACCGCCGACGCAGCTTTATATGAAGCTAAAGTAAGCGGGAGAAATACGGTATGCCCCAAGCAGTTATGAGTTATGAAAAACAGGCGCCTTCCATGCGGCGAAAAGAGTTTCTAATTATTTTTATAACGCTGGCTTTGCTGCCTTGTTTGCCATTTATAAAAAAAGGATATATTTTTTTACTGGCGTTGAATTTTTCTTTGCTCTCTGTAGCCGCCGCCGCCTTCGAGTTTGGCTACCGGTTTTCATATCTTATCTCGGCCGCGCTCACCGCCATAACTTTCATTTCTTTATTTTTTAATCCGGAATTTAAACTTTTTTATTTTATGGCCATAATATTTTTGAACACAATAGCTTTTGTGCCGTCTTATTATAACAGATTGCACAATAAATATTTTTTCTCCAAAAGAACTTTATTTGAAAGGTCAAAAGCCGCTTTTAACGATCTGGCCGCCGAGTTGGCAGGCGTCAATAATCAGAATGCCGTTCTTCAAAGCAGGATATATGATATATTGGATTTGTATGAAGTAACCAAGAAGATGAGCGCTTTTCTCAATATGTCTGAAATGCTGGCGGTTTTCGCTTCTGCCGTTAAAAAGATATCCGTTTTTGATTCTGCCAAAGTTATATTGGTTGAGGACTCAGCCCGGTTGCCGGCTGCCTTGACAACCTATGAAATCAAAAATCCGGTTTCCGGAGAATTTAAATCGTCCGATATACATCTTCAGTCTTCGGGTGAATTCGAAGAGGCTGTCATAGAGGCTATGGTCGTAAGAAAAGGGGTTATTTATCTGGAAGCGCCTGTGGAGAAGACTAATCCGTTATGGAAATATCTGGATAAAGAGACCGGCGCTTTTTCGATTTTTCCGCTTTTTTCCGAAGAGACATTAATCGGAGTGTTGATGTTTTCAGGAACAAAGGACGAGGAGATTGAAAGCCTGTTGATCTTGGCTGAGCAGCTTGCTTTGGCGGTAAAGAGAATAAATTTGTACGAAAAGGTTCAATCGCTTGCGATAACCGACGGCCTGACCGGTTTATATGTAAGAAGGCATTTTTTGGAAAGGTTGAACGAGGAAATCGCGCGGTCCGAAAGGCATAATTTAAAGTTATCTGTTTTAATGATAGACTTGGATCATTTTAAGCTTTGCAATGATACTTATGGCCATCTTGTGGGAGATATAGCGCTAAAAGATATAGCCAAAATCATGCGGGAACATATTCGTCAGGTAGATTTGATAGGAAGGTACGGAGGCGAAGAGTTTATAATCGCTCTTCCTGATACGGATAAATCCGCCGCCGTCAGCGTAGCCGACAGAATAAGGCAGTCCACGGAAATCCGTAAATTCAGGGCTTATGACGAGACTATTTCTATGACGGTAAGCATAGGGGTTGCGACTTATCCCGCTGATGGCTTGAGCGCGGCAGCTTTAATTGATAATGCCGATCAGGTTCTTTACAAAGCCAAGAAGCAGGGGCGGAATATGGTTATTGGATGAAGTTTCTGGTGAAATCTGTTGAAAAAATAATCTTTTTGGGTTAATATTATTGACTAAGATGGCGGCTTCGTAACCCTAATGCAATAACAAATATAATTGGAGTTTTCTTGAAGCGCATAATAGTTATTATTTTTATTGCGGTATTTTCTTTTGTTTCTTTTTTTGCTTTCGCGGATGAGGAAAGCGTATATCCTTCTATCGGGAAGATAGATAAAAGCAGTAAAGAACCCGTTGTCATAAACGGTGATACGGTTGAGTATTCCGAGACTGGAAAAACAGCCAGCGCCACAGGCAACGTTTCGTTAACCTACCAGAATCTTACCTTGACCTGCGATAAGGCGGTTTTTCATCTTGACACAAAAGAAATTTACTCCGAAGGCAACGTTATTCTTACCCAAGGGGAGAGTTATTTTAAAGGCGAGCGAGTGGTTTATAATTTTGAGACTAAGGTTGGAACGGTATTGAAGCCAAAGGTGTTTATAGCGCCGCTTTATTACGGGGCCGGGCAGGAGGTAGATAAAACAAGCGATAAAAACTACGAGATTAAGCGCGGGTATATCACGACATGCGATCGAGAGCATCCGCACTATAGAGTGCAGTCCAAGCAAATCAAGGTTTATTTGGGAGACAGGATTACGGCTAAACATATAACTCTTTATGTGATGGATACGCCCATATTCTATTTTCCTTATTATAGCCATTCTTTAAAGGACAAATATCCCGGCGTTACGGTAATACCGGGCGAGAATAAGGATTGGGGGTATTATATTTTAACCTCCTGGAGGTATTATTTAAACGAGAACTTTAAAGGAAGGATTAACTTTGATTACAGGGAAAGGAAGGAATTCGCCGGAGGAGTCGATCTTAATTACAATACCGCTAATTTCGGCGACGGCGCCGTGAGGACGTATTACATACACGAGAAAGACCTTCAGCGCAAACATTTGTGGAGCAAGAAGGAGGAGGAAGAAGGAGAATCCGCGGAGGAAAAAGACCGTTATAGGGTTCAGCTTCGTCATAAATGGCAGATGGATCCTCTCACCGTTGGAATATTGGAATCGAGCAAGATGTCCGACGCGGCCGTGATAAAGGATTACTTCCTTAAGGATTATCAGCGCGATATGAGCAATACGACCTACGCCTCGGTTATAAGATCGGAGGATTGCTATACGACCAGCTTTCTGGCGCAGAAAAGAATAAATAACTTTGATTCAATGGTCGAGTATCTGCCGGAGCTTAAATTTGAGACGAGGAACCTAAAGATCTCGGACACAAATTTTTATTACGAAGGAAAGGCTTCCGGGGGCAATCTTAACAGGAAATTTCCTTCCCCCAGCAATTTGGATTATCACGCAACGAGGTTCGATGTCGATAATAAATTGTCTTATCAGACCAATCTTTTAGGTTGGCTGTGGGTTACTCCTTTCGCGGGCACGAAACAGACCTTTTATAGCAGGGGGGCCGCGGATGACAGAGGGTTTATAAGAGGGGATTTTTTTACCGGCATAGACACCAGCGCCAGATTTTACCACACTTACGATATCAAATCGAACATATTTAATCTTGAGATAAATAAGCTCAGGCATATTATCTCTCCTTCGGTGTCTTACAATTATGTCCACCGGCCTACGGTCGGCGGGGGCAGAGTTCCTCAATTCGATGACTTGGATTCCGTGGGTTTTGCGAACGTGATTTCACCTTCGATAGAGAATAAATTGCAGACCAAAAAAACGGTTGGCGGAAAGATCGAATCGGTGGATATCGCGAGGTTCATCGTAAGCACGGATTATAATTTTAGTTTTGAGAATAAGAAAGGCGGCAGACTTTCTTATTACAATCTTTCTTTCGAGTCAAGGCCGTATAACTGGATGCGCATTCTTTCCAACTCAATTTATAATCCGCATAGGGATAGGTTTGAGTCTTTTTCATTTGACATAGGAGCCGATCCCGACGCGGATATAGGACTTAATTTGCGGGATTTTGTTTATTCCGACATAGAAAAGAAGAAATGGAGTTATGCCGGCGGATACAGGTGGGATAACGATATTGGCAGTCAGCTGGAGGGGCAGTTTATGTTAAATCTCTCCGCCAAATGGAAACTTACCGCTTATGAAAGGTTTAATTTTAAGAAATTCGAGGATATGCCTGACGGCACGAGAAAGAAACTGATAAACAACTTCGCCGAACAGGAATACAGGCTGGGAAGAGATTTGCATTGCTGGATCGGAGAAATAGTGTATAATATAACGAGTGAACATGGCCATACGGTTATGGCCGTCTTTCGCTTAAAGGCGTTCCCGTTGATGCCTCTTGAATTCGAGAAGACTTATTACAGTCCCCGATTTGGTTCGCAGCTTCCTCCGGGTTAAAAAGGGTAAAGTCCTATGAAAATATCCGTTATTGGCGCGGGTTATGTGGGTTTAGTTACGTCCGCTTGTTTGGCAGATCTTGGAAATGACGTTATCTGCAATGAGATAGACAAAGAAAAATTAGCCAAGCTTAATCGCGGCGTCCTGCCGATTTATGAACCCGGCCTCGAAGAGATGGTAAAAAGAAACAAGGAAAAGAAGAGACTTGTCTTTAAGTCAAGCTTAAAGGAAGCTGTCGAGAAAAGCGAGGTCATATTTATCGCAGTGGGCACTCCGCCAAAAGATAACGGCGAGGCGGATCTTACCCATATAGAGAACGTGTGCAAAGGCATCGCCAAATATATGAATTTTTATCATCTTGTCGTGGAAAAATCAACTACTCCCGTTGAGACCGGAATGTGGATTAAGCATACTCTTGAGGTATACGCGCGCAAAAAGGTCAAGTTTGACGTTGCTTCAAATCCGGAATTTTTGAGGGAAGGTTCTGCTATAGGCGATTTTATGAATCCGGACAGGATAGTCATCGGCGTTGAGAACGATAAGGCGCGGGATATTCTTTTGGAGTTGTACAAGCCTTTGCAGGCCGAAATTATCGTAACCAACATAAATAGCGCCGAGATAATAAAGCACGCCGCTAATTCTTTTCTCGCGGTCAAAATATCTTTTATTAACGCTGTTGCGAATATCTGCGAGAGATCCGGCGCCGACATCGAGGAAGTTGCCAGGGGTATGGGCTTGGACAAGAGAATAGGCAAGGATTTTCTTGACGCGGGAATTGGCTTTGGAGGGTTTTGCCTGCCAAAGGACATAGAGGCTTTTATCCGCATATCGGAGAAGTTAGGTTATGATTTCGGACTGCTTAAAGAGGTAAAGAAGGTAAACGACGAGCGCGTAACTTTGTTGATAGAAAAAATCGAGCGCGCCATTTGGAATTTAAAGGATAAGACGATAGCGATATTAGGATTGGCTTTCAAGCCAAATACGGATGATATGAGATTCGCCCCCTCCGTTAAGATTATAGAGAGGCTTGTTCGTGAAGGAGCCATAGTAAAGGCTTTTGATCCGCAGGCTATGGGTAAAGCCAGAGCTTTACCTGAGTTGAAGGGTGTTAAATTTTGCGCGGATGCTTATGAGGCTGTTAGAAATTCCGATTGCGCGGTTATAGTTACCGAATGGAATGAATTTAAAGAGCTTGATCTTATGAGGCTCAAGAAACTGCTTAGGCAGGCGGTTATTATTGATGGAAGGAATATATATGAACCGGCCAAGATGAAGCAGGCAGGCTTTAAATATTTTTCGATTGGGAGGATATAGTTATGATAGAAGGTGTCAAGATAAAGAAACTAAAGGTAATCCCTGACGACAGGGGCAGGCTCATGGAAATATTAAGATGCGACGACGAGATATTTGAGAAATTTGGCCAGGTGTATGTAACAACCGCTTTCCCTGGGGTTGTTAAGGCCTGGCATTATCATAAGAAACAGGATGATCATTTTGTATGTTTGAACGGCAAAATAAAACTGGCGCTTTACGATTTTAGAGAAGAGTCTTCGACTAAGGGACGCGTAGATGAATTCTTACTTTCACTGGAAGACCCTTTTATGGTTAAGATACCCAGGATGGTTTATCATGGCTTTAAGTGCGTTTCCGATAAAGAATCTATGATTCTTAACGTGCCGACAATGCCTTATAGCCGTAATGAGCCGGATGAATTCAGAATAGACACTTTTGATAACGACATTCCATATGATTGGGGCAAATAGATGGCTTTGCGAGGCGTTATATTGGCCGGTGGCTTAGGCAAAAGGCTCGACCCGTTAACACGGATAACCAATAAGCATCTGCTTCCTGTTTATTCAAAGCCGATGATTTACTATCCCATCAGGACGCTTGTGGAGGCGGGAATCAGGGATATACTGATTGTGACTGGCGGCAATAACGCCGGAGATTTCTTAAGGCTCTTGGGTAATGGCGCGGAATTCGGCCTTAAACATATCAATTATACGTATCAGAGGGGAGAAGGCGGAATTGCCGAGGCTTTAAGCCTTGCCGAGCATTTCGCTCAGAATGATAAGCTGATCGTAATTCTCGGGGATAATTTGATAGAAAAGAGCATAAAGAAATACGTTGATAATTTCATAAAGCAACCCGCAGGAGCCAAAGTTTTATTAAAAAAGGTGACTGATCCGCAGCGTTTCGGTGTGGCGGAAGTCGAGGGCAAAAGGATAATAAGGATAATAGAGAAACCCAAAAAGCCGAAATCCAATCTGGCGGTTACGGGAATTTATATGTATGATTCCCGGGTTTTTGAGATAATAAAGCCGCTTAAGCCGTCAAAGAGAGGCGAGTTGGAGATTACGGATGTCAATAACAGCTACATTGAATCAGGACAGATGACTTTTGACGTCCTTGACGGATGGTGGACGGATTGCGGGACATTTGAGTCTCTTTTTCGCGCAAATGGATTGGTGGCTAAAAAAGCCGCATGGGATAAGGAGTAAATGATTTATTTCATAGGGTCATTGTCCGGCTTGGAGGCTGGGTCATAATGTAGTTGCTCGATTTATCGAGCACAACATACCGGCCCAATAAATTGGGCAGCTACAATGGAAAATAATGTAGCCTGCCGATTCATCGGCAATTGATTTTGGCCCAATAAATTGGGCAGCTACAATATGTTGATCTATTTAGTCAAGAAAAAGGGTTATGTCCCAGTCTGCAAGTCGGGGAATGACATTTGTTAAGTCAGATTTGGAAGGATTTTTGACGGGATGCGAATTTTAGTTACAGGCGGAGCGGGTTTTATAGGCTCAAACTTTATAAGATATATTTTGAGCAAGGATAATGATTGCCGGGTAGTCAATCTTGACAAGCTGAGCTATGCCGGAAATCTCGAGAATTTGACGGATATCGAGAGTAATCCAAGATACGGTTTTATCAAGGGCGATATATGCGATTACAGAGTCGTGGATAAAGCGGTATCGGAATGCGATGTAGTCGTTAATTTTGCCGCGGAGAGCCATGTCGACCGCTCGATACTTAATTCTTCCGATTTTGTTATGACAAACGTTTTTGGAACGAATGTTTTATTGGACGCGTCCCGTAAATTTAAGATAAAAAAGTTCATTCAAGTCTCCACCGACGAGGTTTACGGATCGGTCGAGGACGGTTCTTTCAGAGAAGACAACCCGTTGCGCCCGAACAGCCCCTATTCAGCCAGCAAAGCCGGAGCCGAGCATCTTTGCCGCTCATATTTTGTGACCTTCGGTTTGCCGGTGGTAATTACGCGAAGTTCCAATAATTTCGGCCCATATCAATATCCGGAGAAGTTTCTTCCGCTAAGCGTAACTAATCTTATGGAGGGCAGGAATATACCTATCTATGGCGACGGAATGAATGTAAGAGACTGGATATACGTGGAAGATAATTGCGACGCCTTGTATTTTCTTCTTAAGAACGGTCAAGCCGGCGAAACCTATAATATAGCTGGAGGCTGTGAAATCGCGAATATAGATATGGCCAAATCCTTGCTTAAACTTATGGGCAAACCCATTTCTATGATAGAGTACGTTAAGGACAGGCCGGGGCATGACAAGAGGTATTCTATTAGTGATTCGAAGATAAAGAGTTGCGGATGGGCGCCTAAGAATGAATTCCCGGACGCTTTAAGGCGCACCATAGAATGGTATCAGGATAATCAGGGTTGGTGGAAGAAGATAAAGCATAAAAGCGCTGATTACAAGAGTTATCATAGCAGGCAGTATGAGACCGGAAAACAACAGGGCGCATAAATCCCGTTAGAGAAAGTTCATCCTGTTAGAAATTTATCTCTAACGGGATAAACAATATAGGAGCTTGATTTGTTATGAGCAAGGAGATTTTAGGAAAGTTGGCTTCCAAAGAAGCTAAGATCGCGGTTATCGGCTTAGGTTACGTTGGTTTACCATTAGCGGTAGAGTTTGCGAAGAAAGGTTTTTATGCCTTAGGCGTGGATTTGGATGTCAACAAGATAAATTCTATAAATTCAGGCCGTTCCTATATTCTCGACATAAAAAGCGAGGAGATTGGCCCTCTTGTAGATGAAGGATTGCTAAGGGCTACGGAGGATTATTCTAAACTGAAAGATGTCGACGCGATAATCATATGCGTTCCAACGCCTTTAAGGAAAAGCAAAGAACCGGATATGTCTTTTATTATAGCCGCCTCAGAAAAGATCGCGGGAAATTTAAAAAAAGGGCAGGTTATAGTTCTTGAGTCAACCACTTATCCCGGCACTACGGACGAGGTGATATTGCCTATACTTGAAGCTACAGGCTTGAAGATAGGCCGGGATTTTCATTTGGGATTTTCGCCGGAGAGGATAGATCCCGGCAATTCTGTTTATATGACGCACAATATACCCAAAGTCATAAGCGGGGTAACCAAAGATTGCGCGGTGGCTATAAAGGCTCTTTATTCCCAGATAGTTCAGAATGTTATACCGGTGTCTTCGACAAAGGTTGCCGAGATGGTCAAGCTCCTGGAGAATACTTTCAGGGCTGTAAACATAGGACTTGCCAATGAGATGGCGCTTATGTGTGATAAATTAAAGGTGGACGTTTGGGAAGTCATAGAGGCCGCAAAGACAAAGCCATTCGGGTTTATGGCTTTCTATCCGGGCCCGGGATGGGGCGGTCACTGCATACCCATAGATCCGATATATCTTGCCTGGAAAGCGAGAATGCACGGTTTTGAGCCAAGATTCATAGATTTGGCTTCGCAAATAAACTCAAATATGCCGGCTTATGTGGTTGATAGAACAACTCGCGCGCTGAACAGGTTCGGAAAAGCCGTTAAGGATTCGAATATTTTGATTATCGGGATAGCCTACAAAAAAGATGTGACCGATACCAGGGAATCTCCTGTTTTTGAGGTAATCCGCCTGCTTAAAGAGCAGGGCGCGAAGATTTCATACTATGATCCTTTTGTCCCGACGGTTAAGCTTAATGGAGAGGTCATGAAATCGGTCAAGCTTTCCGAGGCGGCGGTCAAGGATAAGGATTGCGTTCTTATACTTACAGATCATTCAGAAATAGACTACCAGTTTGTCGCTGATAATTCCAAATTTGTCCTTGATACCCGTAACGCGCTAAAGAATGTGGAAGTGGATTGGAAGAAGGCGGAGAGGCTTTGATGAACCACGTTAGAAATTTCTCCAAAGATAATTTAAGAGTGATGTTGTTGGTATGTGGATCCAAAATTTCTAACGTGGTAATATAACAATATAGGGAGGTTCTAACGGGGTGAAGAGTTATTTAGTTACGGGCGGGGCGGGATTCATAGGATCCAATATAGTCGGCGAGTTGGTCAAGCGAGGCGAGAGAGTCAGGGTAATAGACAATTTCTCGTTTGGCAAGAGAGAGAATATCAACGGATTTCTTAATAAAATTGAGCTTATCGAAGGCGATATAAGAGATCAAGCCGTTCTGCGCAAGGCAATAGAGGGTTGTGACTACGTTATTCATCAGGCCGCGCTGCGTTCTGTCCCGAAATCCGTACAAGATCCGCTCTTATTTAATGAAGTTAACGTGGGAGGTACGCTTAACGTTCTTATGCTTTCTCTTGAGGCGAAAGTAAAACGCGTTGTGTTCGCTTCATCGAGCTCGATATACGGAGATTCTGTTAAGCTGCCGCAGAAAGAGGACCAGCTTCCTCAACCGGTTTCACCTTACGCGGCCACGAAACTTGCCGGCGAGCATTACTGCAGGGTTTTCAGCAAGTCCTATGGCTTAGAGACGGTCTCGTTACGCTATTTTAATGTTTTTGGTCCAAAGCAGTCTCTCGAGTCGGAATATGCCGTGGTAATACCCAAGTTTATTACCTGCATGATGCAAGGCGAACGCCCGCCGGTTCACGGCGATGGCACGCAAAGCCGAGATTTTACTTATGTAGATAATGTTGTTGACGCCAATTTAATGGCGGCTGCGCGCGAAGGAGTTTCAGGGGAAGTCTTTAATATCGCATGCGGGAAAAGCTGCAATCTTCTGGAATTAATAAAGGCTTTAAACGAAATTTTAGGAAAGAATATTTCGCCTCAATTTACAGCCCCGCGTCCCGGCGACGTTAAACATACCTTATCCAATGTCGCTAAGATGAGAACCCTCCTTAGCCTGAATCCAAAGGTTGACTTTTTGCAGGGACTCAGGAAAACGGTCGAATATTTCACAGCCCTAAAAGACAAAGAATGAAATGAAGATTCCTCTTATTGATCTTGTGAGGCAGTATAATCCCATTAAAGAGGAAATAGGCTCTGCGGTCAGGGCTGTTCTCGAAAAGGGCGTTTTTATTCTGGGCGAGAATGTCGAGAATCTCGAATGCGAAATGGCATCTTATTGCGGGACAAGATATGCCGTGGCCGTGGCCAACGGTACCGACGCTCTGGAACTTTCCTTAAAAGCCCTGGGAATCGGCAAAGGCGATGAAGTCATAACCACACCCTTTACTTTTATTGCCACTGTTGAGGCGATTTGCGCGAATTCGGCAAAACCGGTTCTCGTAGACATCGAAGAAGAAACCTACAATATAAATCCTTCACTTATAGAGAAGAAGATAAATAGCAGGACGAAAGCTATTATTCCGGTGCATTTATTCGGCAATCCCTGCGATATGGACTCTATTATGTCCATAGCCGCCAAATATGGCCTTAAGGTCATAGAAGATTGCGCCCAGTCTATCGGCGCGGAGTTTAATTCCAGGAAGGTGGGCGGATTCGCCGAAGCGGGTTGTTTTAGTTTTTTCCCGACGAAGAATCTCGGTTGTTACGGAGACGGCGGGATGATTGCCGTCAACAGTAAAGGCACTGCCGACAGGATAAGGGCGTTGCGCGTTCACGGGCAGACGGGAAGGTATATTCACGAATTCGAGGGCCGCAACAGTCGCCTTGACGAGCTTCAGTCCGCGATTCTTCGCGTTAAGATGAAATATTTAGATAATTATAATGAGCTAAGGAGAAAGAACGCGCGTTTATATGACAGTTTTTTTAAAGATTCCGATTTAGTGTCGGGCTTAGTGACGCCGACCGAACCCAAAGGCCGTAAGCATGTCTATAATATTTACAGTATAAGGGTCAAGAAGAGGGATGAGCTAAAAGATTTTCTTGCAGAAAGAGAGATAGCGGCCGCTATCTATTATCCGGTTCCGCTGCATCTCCAGAAGGTCTACGGCTCGCTTGGTTATAAAAAGGGTGATCTTCCGGTAAGCGAGAAGGTTTCAGGGGATATTCTGGCTTTGCCGGTCTTCCCCGAGCTTGAAGAAGAAGAGATAAGGTTTGTAGCGAAAAATATATTGGAATTTTTAAGGAGGGGATAGATTGAGAGTATTAATAACCGGGGGGGCTGGTTTTATCGGATCGCATTTATGCGATTTTTTGACGGCCAAAGGAAACAGCGTTGTTTGCGTGGATAACCTTATTACGGGAAAGACCGATAATATCGCCCACTTGATTGGAAAGAAGAATTTCGAGTTCATAAGGCATGATGTCTCAACGCGTATAACGGTTGAAGGCGAGGTGGATTATATTCTTCATTTTGCCTCTCCCGCGAGCCCTGTTGATTACCAAAAATACCCGATACCGACCTTAAAAGTCGGAAGCCTCGGCACGCATAACGCTTTGGGTTTGGCGAAAGCCAAGTCGGCGAAATTCCTGCTTGCCTCGACCAGTGAAGTTTATGGGGATCCTTTGGTTAATCCCCAGCCCGAGTCTTACTGGGGGAACGTAAACCCTATAGGCCCCCGCGGGGTATATGACGAGGCCAAAAGGTTTGCCGAAGCTATGACTATGGCTTATCACCGCGTCCATAAACTTGACACAAAGATCGCGCGTATATTCAATACCTATGGCCCGCGTATGCGCCAGGATGACGGGCGTGCGGTGCCGAATTTCATAATTCAGGCTTTAACCGGCGAGCCGCTGACCGTTTACGGAAACGGCAAGCAGACACGCAGTTTTTGTTATATAGATGATATGATAAAAGGCCTTTACGCTCTTATGCTATCGGATATAAACGAACCCATAAATCTGGGTAATCCAGACGAAGAGACCGTGCTTAGCGCGGCAAACAAAGTTATCTCGATAACAGAAAGCAGAAGCAAGATAATATTTAATATCCTGCCCGAAGACGATCCCAAAGTCCGCTGTCCCGACATAACCAAGGCAAAGACGCTGCTTGACTGGCAGCCCGGTATTCCGCTCGAAAAAGGCCTTAAAGAAACAGTTAAATATTTCAAATCTAAGGTTTAATGAAAACCTTATCATATCTATGGAATAATTCAAATCGTAGGGGCGAGGTCGCCTCGCCCGAATGAAAATATAAATAATAAAATAATCAGGCAGGCCTGCCCGCCTCAGGCGGGGAACCGCGCCCCCACATTAATTTGGTCTGTTTGATTTAAATTGTAGGGAATGGGCCTGCCCGTTCCGTTAATGCTTATTTGATAAACGATTTAATAACGCATAACGGGCGGATACGGAGATCCGCCCCTACAGCGCGATTCCGTTTGTCAAATATAATTCAGGCAGGCCTGAACCCTACACGCAAACACCGCAGGGGCCGACCCCTCTGTGTCGGCCCGATAAAATCCGTCTATTGATTTTTCCGGAAAGGCGAATCGCGTAATCCGGAATCTATGCTATTATGGGCAAAATACGAAACGCGGCGATCAAATTCCTTTACACGGAATTTTTTTTCGATTTTTTCAGCAAAATGCGAAGGAGTTGTATACAACTTCCAGCCGAGTGCCTGATTTTTGCTCTCTTACCTTTGTCTTACACTCGTAATAATACGCCAATCTCTCCTTTCTCGCAAGTTTTAA
>JAZDOX010000032.1:0-3399 GCA_043798215.1 Candidatus Omnitrophota bacterium
GCGATGACCCTTCCTTTTTTTGCCAATTTTTCTTCTTCAACCGGCCTAAAGACGGCCTATCGGCAGATAGCGACCTCACTCAGGACGGCCAGAACTTACGCTATTACCAAGAACAAAAATTACGAGGTTGTATTTGATACTACCGCTACCCCTAACAGATTCTGGATAGCGGAAGCGGCTACCGACAAAATGATTGATAGAGGTTTTGAGCTGCCTTCGACGGTTTTCTTTAGCTCGGCGGTTACGGTGATTTTTCTTCCAGGCGGAGGATTGTCCGGCGGAGCCGATACGACCGTTACCATAGTCAATGCCAAAGGAAAAACAAAGTCGATCAAGATTAGCGCGGCGACCGGCGCTATTTCGGAGCTTTGAGCAAAAAAGAGGCTGCTCTCTATGTAATCGGTTAGTGAACGGGGGACAAATGGTAAAATTTGTGGCAATACTTGGAAACTCAAGTGCTTATTCTTCGAGCGAACTCTCCGCAGGCCTGCCTGCCGGTAGGCAGGGAGTGAGTCGAGAAGTTCTGTTACTGTCCCTGTCTGCGTGCCACGCACAGGCAGGCATATCCATAGTTCTCGACTCGGCCAATGGCCTCGCTTGAACAGTATAAAATTTGCGGGACAATACGCTATCAATTTTCCCCGCTTACCTTTCTATTTATTTTTGTCTTGACAATATATTTTAACTAAGATATATTAAATTTTGTTGGAGAATTTGGCTCGCAATATTGAAAATCGTCGTCGGTTTAAGTGGATAACCAGCAATCAAAAGCGGTTTGTCCCGTTAGAGATATATCTTTAACGGGGTAAATTCCAATTATGGAAAAATACCCCATTCAGAATATCCGAAACATAACCGTTGTTTCCCATTCCGGCGCGGGAAAGACCTCTCTTATCGAGGCGTTGCTTTTTAACGCCAAAATGACCACGCGCCTTGGAAAAATTTCGGAAGGCAACACAATATCCGATTACAATTCAGACGAAGTAGAACGCAAGATATCGATTACCTCGAAATTTCTTCACGCCATTTGGAAAAATAACAGGATACATATATTAGATACTCCGGGTTATGCCGATTTTGTCGGAGAGGTAGTGGCGGCTTTGCGGGCCATTGACGCGGCCGTCTTGCTGGTAGACGCTGTTCATGGGGTAGAGGTGGGGACGGAGCGTGTATGGGGCTTTTTAGAGGAGAGGAATGTCCCCAGAATTGTTTTTATAAATAAGCTGGATAAAGAAAACGCGGATTTCGATAAGACGGTTGAAGGTGTCCGCGAAATTTTTGGAAAACGATGCGTATGTTTACAGTATCCAATCGGGCGTCAGGCTTCCTTCAAAGACGTAATCAGCGTATTATCCAAAGAGGCGGTTTCAAAACTTCCCGATGGCGACAGGCAAATGGCGGAAAAATTCAGAGGAGAATTGATTGATAGCGTTGTTGAGACCGATGACGCTTTAATGGAAAAATATCTCGGAGGGGAAGATTTATCCGCGGAAGAGATTATAAAGGCCTTAAAGACGGCCTGCGCTTCTGCTAACGTAATTCCTGTTTTATGCGGTTCAGCTCTTCAGAATATCGCGATTGCGCCTTTGTTGGATGCTATAGTTGATTTACTGCCGTCTCCGGCGAATTGTTCTGTCATCGAGGGGTCGAATCCAAAGACAAAACAGCGGCAGTCAAGAAATCCGTCTGATGGCGACCCATTTTCAGCCCTTATTTTCAAGGATATCTTTGATCCATACGTGGGACATCTTACTTTGTTTAGGGTATTCTCCGGCTTTATAGAATCGAACAGCGGATTTTATAATTCAACCAGGGACGTTAAAGAAAGAATAGGCCAGCTGTATGTTTTGCAGGGAAAAGAACAGATTCCCGCGCAGAAAGCGGGCGCCGGCGATATAGCCGCAGTGGCAAAACTAAAGGATTCTCATTCCAACGATACGATATGTGATGAAAAAAATCCGATTGTTTTTGAGCCTGTAGTATTTCCGGAACCGGCTATCTCCAGTTCGGTCAAGCCAAGGTCACGCCAGGACGAAGAGAAGATAATGGGGGCATTGAGCCGCTTGTCCGCCGAGGATCAGACTTTCAAATTTAGCCGTAACGAGCAGACAAAAGAATTGATAATTTCAGGGATTGGGGATCTGCATCTGGATGTTATGATTGACAGAATGAAGAAGAGATTCGGCGTCGAGGTCGAGATAGGCACTCCAAAAGTCCCATATAAAGAGACTATAAAGAAGACGATAAAAGTCCAAGGTAAGTACAAAAGGCAGTCTGGGGGCAGAGGCCAATATGGCGATTGCTGGCTTGAGCTCGAACCCCTGCCTCACGGAAACAGTTTTGAGTTTGTCGATAAGGTGGTAGGAGGCGCTATCCCGAGGTCTTACATACCGTCTGTTGAGAAGGGCGTTAGAGAGGCTATGAATACCGGGATTCTCGCGGGCTATCCCGTTGTCGATATAAGGGTTACGGTATATGACGGCTCTTATCACGAGGTGGATTCTTCGGATATGGCGTTTCAGATAGCTGGCTCGATGGCTTTTAAAAAGGGCCAGGAGGAAGCAAATCCGGTTTTGCTTGAGCCGATAATGGATGTGGAAGTAGTGGTTCCGGATGATCACCTTGGGCAGATTACAGGGGATATAAACTCCCGCCGGGGCAGGATAATGGGCATAGAGGCCAGAGGCAGGCAAGAATACGTGAAGGCTATGATTCCTTTAGCTGAAATGTTTAAGTACGCCACAGAATTGCGCTCTATGACCGGGGGCAGAGGTTCTTATTCAATGAAAATTTCTCATTATGAGGAAGTTCCTTCCAAAGTAACGCAGGTTATAGTTTCACAGTCCAAGAAAGCTTTTGAGGAAACCCACAAATAGAGATTTTTCCGACCAAAAATCACTTTACATAACCGTTTATAAAATGTTATAATTTTATACCTAAAAAACGAAAATTTAGTCTATTGAGTTTATAGAGTCCACACTAGCGCGTTGTCCCATAAATTTTATACTGTTCGAGCGAGGCTGTTGGCCGAGTCGAGAACTATGGATACGGACTAAAGCAGAACTTCTCGACTCATCCCGAAAATTCGGGATTCGCTCGAAGAATAAACGCTTGTTGTCTTCAAAGACTACATGAATTAAAATTATAGGGCATTAGCCGCTTAAATTTTACATTATTAAAATGGAGGTATTTTCATATGTCAGGACATTCTAAATGGGCTACGACTAAGCACAAGAAGGCCGCGGCCGACGCCCAAAGAGGTAAAATTTTCACCAAAATAACCAAAGAGATAACCGTTGCCGCAAAAGAAGGCGGCGGCGATCCTGATAAAAATCCCAAATTGCGCCTCGTTCTTTCAAAAGCTAAGGAGGCGAATATGCCCAAGGATAATATTGAGAA
>JAZDOX010000052.1:0-15973 GCA_043798215.1 Candidatus Omnitrophota bacterium
TCCCCTGCTATTATAGCTATGCACTTTCCACCTTCTCTTCGCATGATAACACGCATATTCATTTCCACGCCGGCTTCATAATAAGGTTTTCTTAGTTGTTTATAAAAAAATCGCGGCGCTATCTTTTGCGCTTCTAAGAGATCGCATCCATGTGAATAATAGGTACTCACGGCCTCTAATATCAATCCTACGATTTTTCTTTGTTCATATCCAAGATGCTTGAGAGTCCTATCAAAAGATGGCCTATAATAAAGCTTGAGCGGCATAAATCAGCTTTTTCCTTTTTTTAAATTATCGATAAACTTCTTTGCAACCTGCTTTTCTGCCCCTTTTTCTTTTATCGAGAGCAGTTCTAATTTTTTATATTCCTCATCGCTAAATACCTTTTCTTTTGTCTCGAGAGGAATAAGCTCGATTCTATCTCTCGAAACTACGATGTTAAACATAGTCCCTTTTCCCAGCCTTAAAACATCTGTTATCTTTTTAGGAATGGTTACCTGATGTTTTGCTGTCATTGTAATTGTCATCTTTCTCACCTCCTGATAAAAGCATACCATAAAGTAAGGAAATCGTCAAGGACGAAAGTAAGAATTTTTATTTTCCTATAACATCCGAAATCAGCGGCTTTAGCGACGCCCGCAGGCGGCGGTAAAGTCCGCTGGATTGAGTCGTTATAAGGTTTTATTTATTTACCGTTTACCTTAAAAATACTTTTTGAACCTTTAAAATAAACCGTTAGAATAACCACTGAACAAAATTATTGTTTTTATTGGACGCGGATTTTCGCAGAAACAACGGTTTAAAATCCTCTTTTTCTGCGTTCATCTGCGTCCCGTTGTTTTTTATCTTTCCCTGGTTATCCGCTCTCGCAGCATTAGGAATAAATTCTCGTAATAATTTCAACCACGGCTAATTTATTATTTTTTTCTTATAACAATTAATAGACGAGTGTCGTAATTTATGTTATTGAATTGAAACCCTAAGATAAAATATACACTGCGCCTTTACGTTTGTAAAGGAATTTGATCGCCGAGTTTCGCACTTTGCCCATAATAGCATAGATTACGCGATTCGCTTTTCCGGAAAAACCAATAGACGGATTTTATCGGGCCCACACGGTCGTCAGACTTCGCCGCTCGCCTCTCGGCGAAGCGAGGGAACTCTGGCGAGGGGTCGGCCCCTACAATATCGTATGCAGGGGTCAGGCCTGCCTGAACCGTTACTTTATTCGTCCCGGAAATTCATTATTCATTTTTATTTTAAAAGCGACTCTAAGTCCTTGATAAAACCCGGATAGGATTTGTTTATGCAGTCTACGTCGTCAATTACGGTTTCGCCCTTGGCGGCAAGACCGGCGACGATCATTGACATCGCGGTCCTGTGGTCGCCGAAACTTCGCGCGGCGATGCCGTTTAAACTACCGGCGCCTTCGATTATGATATCGCTTCCTTTGACCCCGAATTTCGCGCCCATCTCATTAAGGTTTGCCGATATGGAATTTATCCTGTCGGTTTCTTTGACTCTTAGCTCATCGGCGCCTTTTATGATAGTTATCCCATCGGCATAAGCGGCCGCTATCATTATTACCGGCAGCTCATCTATCGAGCGCGGGATCAGATCACCGGCGACCGTAATGCCGCGGAGATTGCCGCTTTCTATAGTGATATCGCCGACAGGTTCAGAGGCGAATTCTTTTCTATTCTCTATTGTTATCCTCGCTCCCATCCTTTTCAGGATCTCTATAATGCCCGCTCTGGTAGGATTGAGCCCTACGGATTTTAAAGTAATCTTAGAGCCTTTTACAATAGAGGCGCCTACCATAAAAAAAGCCGCGCTTGAGATATCCCCCGGAACTTCTATCTCCCTGGCGACAAGTTTAGGCGCGCCATTTACCGATACCTTTAAGCCATCAATCTTGATCTCCGCGCCAAAGGCTTTCATCATCCGCTCTGTATGATCCCTTGATTTAAACGGCTCGGTAACCGATGTCAGCCCCTTAGCATAAAGCCCCGCAAAAAGAATAGCGGATTTTATCTGAGCGCTGGCGATTGCCGAGACATAATCTATGGGCTTAAGGCCTGATCCTTCTATTGAGATCGGCGCGTAATTAGCGTTATCCCTGCCTTCTATCATCGCGCCCATCAAACTCAACGGCTCGGTAACGCGCCGCATCGGCCGCGCGGCAAGCCCTTCACGCGCCGTTAAGACAGTCTTGAAAGGCTGACCCGCCAAAACCCCCATAAGTATCCGCATCGAAGTGCCGGAATTCCCCATAGATAATTCTGCGGATGGTTTGGACAAGCTGAAAAGACCCTTGCCCTCAACCACAATGGTATTTTTATCTTCTTTAATAATGTTAACGCCAAGGGCGCGAAAGACTTCGGAGGTTACTTTGGTATCGTCTGAGTGAAGAAAATTCTTGATGGAAGAGGTTCCTTCCGCTAAGGAACCCAGCATTACAGCTCTGTGGGAAATAGACTTATCGCCCGGCAATGTAAGCGAACCCGATAATTTCTTTGCGGATCTTAAAGTAAATCTCAACTTACATACCTGCCTACTTGGACGGTAGGGCTTTGGCTAAATCGCCCTCTCTTATATCCTTGCTATCAGGCATAATATTCGCGGCGGACATCGTTTCATAAACCTTCTCTACCTGCGCCTTGCCTATAAGATCTCCATTTCTAAAAATACCGAAAACAAACCCGCGGGTTACCCCTTTGTTGTTTCCGGACGAAACAACAATAAAATTAAACTCCTTGTTAACAACCAAAACCTTGCCTTCCGCCTCAACGCCGGATTTCACAACTATCTTATCGAGCTGCACCTCTTTATCTGTAGTCATCTCTTGCGATGTTGACTGCTGAATTTGTTTAAGCAGCTGCTCATTATCGGATTTAAGAGTCTTTAACTCTTCCTTTAAAGACTCGTATTCTTTGTTGACTTTATCATACTGCTCCTGAACGCCCAAATGTTCTTTTTTTTCGCTCTCAAAATCAGACTTTAACGCCTCGAGCTCTCTCGATCTATCCTCCAACTTTGATAACGCTTCTTCCTTGGCCTTCTTCTCCTCGGCTATCTGCAAAGATAAATTTTCCGCCTCATCCTGAAGCGTGGAAAATTTTAAATTAACATCCGATAGCTGCGATTCGAGAGTTTCCTTCAATTTCGTTTGGTTATCTAACTCTTGCTGAATTTTTTCCTTGACCTGCTTGGTCTCGTCAAGAAGCTTCTCGGTCATTACACGATTTCTCTTCTCCTGCTCCCTCCCAAAAAACTGCTGCAGCGCGAGCAATAAAAAAATAAGGCATAAAAGTGAAAGCACGATCAAAGGAAGCCGTAGAGATCTCATTTAACCCTCCTAAGTATGAGCACATGACTTACGGAACGAGCGAAGTAAGCGCTCGTAAGTCACTGTGCGAATTGACCTCTTTTTATTTAGCAATCATCCTTGCTAAATTTTAATTCAAATCAGAAATAGTATACAGAAGAAAAACTGAAAATGCAAGAAAAAAGACGTTTTTGTCAAGCCAATTTAGAAATGTCGTATTTTATTTTTTAAAAAACTGCATCCTGTTTTTCTTTGCGCGCAGAAATTACAATACAATCCTTCCCGCTGCATTGTTTGTATTGCTAAAATTTCCCTTAAATTTCCCTTAAACATTATGCAGCCTTGATTTCTTCGGTATTTTGCCATAACCCATGAATATTGCAGTAACTGGACGCATAAATTGTCCCGGATTTTTCTGTTTTAAAACTCAACATTACCTCCGGATGCGTATAAATTGCGCTCGTATCCGGCCCTTGAACCGATTCTCCGTGAGCGGTAAATTCCGCCTTGCCTATTTGATAGGGAAATTTATCGCCTTCCGGCTGAAAAAAGACCGATATCCACCGAATATGGTGCTCGGTTTTGTTCGGATGCGGCAGTTCTTTGCCTACCGTTACTGTAATCCTGAAAAATTCACCCTTTTTTACAACATCCGGCGTTTCTATTGCCGGAACGTGTTTTTCCGTTTTCCAATCAGCGCTTTGGAATAAGTCCTTTTGCCCTGTCATTTTTTGCCCCCTATTTTTCTTCGAAAATATTCTTCTTTACATTATACCTTATTCTCCCCTAACATGGCATACGCTTAGGATTGGCGCGCATCTCGACCCGCGCCTAATCTTTGCCTGCCTGTCTACATGAGTACGGATTGCGGGACGGGGCGCATTCAACAGATTTTATTTCATTATCTTTCCATAAAAACTTGAAATCTATATCGTAACCCGCCCCGCTGGTTATAGTAAGCGTCTCCTGATATTCTTTGCCGGCGGTCTCCGGATGCGAAGCGCTATCCACACGCGCGTATTCGAGCTTGTCATTTTTCATACAAAACTCTACGATTATGTCCTTCTTCTGTTTGGTGAATATGCGATAGGATTTAATACCTTCTTTTAACTCGGGGGGTGGAAACATTTCAACCTGCTGTATCGGCGGGTCGGGCCTGTCTGACGTGTAATCAATCTGGATTTTTATTATCTGGCCGCTTCGCGTTTTTACATTGTAAATGACCTTTGAGTACTCGGCGTCCATTTCCTCATCAGCTTCCGCTTTCCGGATGAGGCCTACACTTCCCAAAAGCGACTTTATCTCCTCCCTTATAACACTCTTTGCCTGTTCGGGCTCTGTCTGCTTTACGGAATAATAATACCTTCCCGTCTCGATACTTATTATCTCTGAATATATCTCTATACCTTTATCACCTTTATCCGATTTTCTTATCTCGCCCAGTACCGCTAATTGCGTGTCCCAATCGTCTACGCGCCAGGCTTGTTTCTTGCTTATAATCATTCCAAGGGCGTCGTGATTAAAGATGGTCTCTATCCCGCCGCCTTCGCTTTTCTTCTTTGCCTCATATTCCTCAAGCGCAGGAACGGGTTTATCTACTTCCCATGCGATACATGAGGCCTTCCACCAATTGACGAAGAAAGGATATTCCGGCACAACCTTATTGCCGGATTTTTCGACCTCTTTTACGACGATGCCGGTAAGTTCCTCGGCCAACTGCGCATACTCGCCTGTCTTGTCCGTTAAAGATATGACGACGATTTTAAGGCTCTCCGCATAAGCGAAAAATGCGATCGCCAAAATCAAAACTAATGCCGTAATGATTTTTTTCATTTACGCACCGGTTCAAGCCGCTGTCTTGGCTATGGATGAAACCCAATATTCTTCTGTCGATCGCGCCCATCCTGAAATTCTAATACGTACGCGCAAAAATAAACAATGGAAAAATGGCGCGCAAAAAACAACGCCTTGTCTGCGGTTGTTTACCCCCGGTCTCCCCGTTTATGGTAAAGCGGCTTATTTTTCTTGACAAACTCTTTCTTTTCGCCGCCATAGCGGCTCTTAAAATGACGCTCTTGGCCCGGATCGCTTTCTCGAGGACTATCGTAAGTTTTTTTATGGTAGCCGAATTCGCGGCTTTCCTCGACGCGGCGGCCCTCGAAATTCCGCCGGGGATAGTAACTTCTTTCTCCCGATGAACTGCCTTGCCCTCTATCAGATCGATGGTAAGGACGGCTGAAAGACCGGAAAGGTTTTGAAAAACGCTGTTCGCTGACGGGTCTTGTTTCAGACTGATTAATCAAGATGTCTATTTTTTTCTCCAAAAAAACCAACTGCTGTTGCACCTTCTTAATCAAAGCCGCTACATCCTGTTCCTCTGATGCGGGAGGTAAAGGATCGTGCTGTTTCGATTGTTCTTTCATATGTTCCCCTTTCTTTTTCCAGAAAACGTGTATACCCGATAATAAATCCCGTTAGAGATAAATCTCTAACGGATGAATTTTTTCTAACGGGACAAGCCTTATTTCAACAATAGGACGGATAGATCGCCGCGGCCGGGCGCGATTACGGCTGAACTATCCACCCTATAATCGGTTATTCTGCTAAAGTTGACGTAAAAATATGCTGGGTCGTTAAGATCGTGAAATCTCGCGATATGTCCTGTTTTTCTTTCTTTTTGCCGCCATCGCTACAAACGCGCCGATACCGAAAAACGCAAAAGAAGCCGGCTCCGGCGCGGCGCTTGAAGAATATCCTATGAAAAGCTTGGAATGCCAGGAAGCATTTGGATAATCAGAGGAAAAACCTCTCTTTATTTACAAAAGTATTATACACACAATACCTTACTATATCAAGAATATTCTCTGGCTTGGCGTAATGCGTCAGTGAATGGAGGCAAAGTGTGTAGCTGCAAAGCGAAGCTTTGCTAACTATTTTATGCGCATTTTGCAGATTTACCGCTCTGCAGCTACGCTTCATTTCTCGCTCGGGGTCGCAATGACACGATGGGAATTTCTCCCATTCGCTGACGCATTACTCTGCTTGCGCGCTATATTATGTATATCTTCGCCCTATTGCGGCGAGAATTATCATCGTTTATTGCTTATGAAGATACGCGTCAGGGAATCCCGCAGACGGCCTTTCCGAATGTCGCGGATTATGGCATTTTCTATTACAAGGGGAACAGCCAAAAGAAAGAGAAATATCTCCCCGAAACCAAGAAATCTTATTCTTATTGCTTTACATAATATCCGCAGTAATCTTGCGGGGGTATAAAACGAAAATTTTATCCTTCTGCCTATCTTTTTTAAGTCGGCATAGCTATAGGTATCGGAATAGAGCTGTCCGCTTTCCGTGATATGGTAACCGGGCGCGCGCTGGGCAAGTTCTCTAAGAGGAGAAAATTTCTCTATCCTTAATTTAAGGCATGTGATGGAATCAACCCCTATCTCTCTGGCGAAGCGGGGGATATAAAGCATCTGCTCTTCTGTCTCGCCTATATTGCCGTATATGAAATACCCATGGTAAAACATCGGGTACTTCTTAAGCGCGGCTAAAGACTTTCTTATCGTATCCGAATCAAACCCTTTATCCAGCTGCGTTAATATCCAGTCGTGCGGGGACTCTATTCCGAGCAAAAGTATCTTAAACCCCGCCTTTACCATCTTTCCGAGAAGTGAAGGATGTTTGGCTATATCTATGCGGACTTGCGCGGCAAAGCGTTTCTTTATTTTGCGGGCAATTATCAGGTCGCATATCTGTTCTGCCCATTTTGGGTTTACCGCAAAGTTTTCATCGCTGAATAAAATGACGTTCGCGCTTATTCCTGCTATCTCATCCGCTACGGAAGCCGGATCGCGCGCCGAATAATTACGTTTTTGGCCCAGAGGATTCAGGGTAAATGTGCAAAATTTACAGTTAAACGGACAGCCCCGGGAACTCAATACCGTATCAAAGCTCAGATTCGCAATTTTGACATCATTAAGGAAGAGGCGATACTCATTGTGTCTCAGGGAACGGTCCGGATAAGCGAGGGTATTTATAGCGGGAAGCGGCCTGTTTTTGTTATGGACCACATTGCCGCCGGCCCTGTAGGAAATACCCATAATACTATCCAGCGGCGCACCTTTTAATATCTCCCTAATAGTCTCTTCACCTTCTCCTCTTACAATAATATCGGCCCTTTGGCAGTTCTTAAAGATCTCTTCGACCTTCTCCGTAGCCGTATACCCGCCGATTACCAGAGGAATACCTGCCGGAAAACGGTTCAGGAGACTAAAGATCGCCTCGAGCTGGCGGTCCCAGCTTATGCCCACACAGACTATATCAACTTCTCTTGATATAAAATCCAGGAGCTTCTCCGTATCAGATAATTCGTTTTTATACCTTAGGTCGAGGAGTGTGACCTTGCCGGCGCATTCCTTGGCGCTTGTGGCAACATACTCAAGACCTGTGGGCGGAAAGATCCTCATTGCGCTCGTAGCGGAATCTTCATTATAGGGATTGATGAATAAAGCGTGATTATATTTCAAGATTTTTTCCTACTGATATATTAAGAGACAGAATTGTCTACTTTTATTTTTCCGAACATCCAGGGTTATGGAATTGCTTTAAAAAACTTCTAAATTCACACCATCCTCACTTTAACAAGTAAACCCCGTTAGAGGACGAAGTTCTCTATCGGGGCAAATGCTATTAAAGCGCCGGAAGCCCGTCAGCCGGATCATTGGTCGCATCGCTTTCGGTTCCGCCTGTAACATCCGCTTCAACTCCGACATCTGCTTCTCCCCCAACAGTTCCGCCGCTCGTATCCACTTCTGTGCCGATATCGGTTCCAGAACTGATGGCATTTTCGGTTATCTCGGAGGATAATTCCAAACCTGCGGTTAGATCGCCTGCCGCAAGATCAGCATCGAGGATATTATCCGTATTACTTGTGTCTAAACTAACACCGTCACCGGCATCTATGCTCCCGCTGGACAAATCTGCATTAGCGTCAATATCAATTAAACTTCCTCCGCCGGAATCCGGAGTTGTGCCGCCTTCATCAAGACCTCCCGTACCTGTTCCAGGCGGCGTTTCTATCCCGGTAAGCGTATCTGAAGATGGCCCGCCTGGAAAATTACCGGCCTCTGCTGCTGTGCCTGCCGCAGGAGCGCCTCCCGCTGGAGCGCCCGCGACAACGCCCGTATCCATATTCGGATTAAGCTGGGCGCCGGGAACTTTCGGGATTTCGGTTTTTTTACCGTATTTATCCGGCGTGATTATGCGGCTGCCCTCGCGCATACCTCCGATCGCGTTATCAACAACTATATCCCTATTATCAGCGCTTCCTGAATCCGCTCCTGACAGAGAAATATAACCAAAAACCAACAACAATATAGTTACACATAATGAAAATACCTTTGCCATAATATCTCCTCCTCTGTGTCAGAATGAAAAAATCGTTTCCATACCCGCGATATGCCGCTGGCGATCGAAGAAACCGTTATTATTATCGGATTTGATAAAGCGGTAGAATGTCCGCCACGCAATGTCAGGATTAAAATGGTACGTCACGGCAACATAATTATCCATGCGTTTATCAAGACGGTCTTCGGTATCAAGCGAAGAAAAAGAAGAAAATTCCGGATACTCTCCCCAGTCGTAGCCTACGGAAATATCAAAATCGGTATTACGCAGGAATTTTACCGGCGTATGCGCGCCTATCCTTCCTAATACGCCTCTACGAATAAAGTTATCTCCCTTTGGTTGATTAAAATTAAATTCCGGCTTTATAAAGAAAAAACTTTTAAAATCAGGGGAATAAAAATACTGCGTTACTCCAACTCCGCCGCGGAAGCCGTCCCGGGAACTGCGGGAAGAATCTGAGCCGTCTTTGTTGTATTCCAGCGCGGATAAACGGGTGTAGAAGTGGGTCCTGGTCTTTTTCCAAAAAGAGGTATCCACGCTTAAGAGAAACCGGTTTATTGCGGAAAAGAAGTTGCTGCGCAGGAAATTTGCGCGGAAATCATAGCGGCCGCCAAAAATCACGGCTCGTTCGCCGAATAGTTTCCGTTTCTTGGCATCCACGGCAAACCCCTGGGAAATAAAATCAACGGCGCTTGTCCCTCTGTCGTGCCATATCTCTTGGCCGATATAAAGCGTATCCAGCCGGAAATCTTTTTCCAATACCAAAGGATAGCCCAAATTGATATCTAAGGTGTAACGCGCTCCTGCTTTCTTTTTGGTGGTTACCAAGCCCTTGTTATCGGGAACCAATAATGGGTTACTATCATAGGCAATTCCAACTTTGCCCAGAAGATACGGTTTCTTTTTAACATGGCCAGCTGTTTTTTCCGCTCCTAAACGCAAGCGGTTAAGCTGCGCCTGCGCCCAGTTGCGGTATTCCGCCGAAGCGCTGACCCGAATAACTGTTCGCAATTCCTCGGCTGCCTTCTCTCGTTCACCTGCGCTAATGTAGGCGCGGCTTAAGAAAATTCTTGCAGGAACATAATTCGGATCCCTATAGAGGATTTGTATGTAGGCATCTATGGCGTCTTTGCGCCTCCCTAGTTTTTCCAGCGTAAAACCGCGGTAACGTAAAACAAGTGGGTCATCCGGGTATCTTACGGCAAGCGCGTCAATTGCTGTAAGCGCCTTGGAATACTCTTTATTTTTAAGGGATTTCGCGAAATCTCCGGAAAGGAACTCCTTAGGAGAAATCATACGCAGCCTGTCCTTAGCATTCCTGCCGCCCTCATCGGCGCCCGCTCTGACAGCAAGAGCCGCAAAACAAAAAATTACACCGGCAATAACACAAAATAATTTTTTTTCCGCACGCTCACACTCCTTTTTAAAAGGCGCCGATAAAGTTCCAGTGGCTTCTGAAAGTGTTTTATGCTTTCCTATGCGATAAGCGACAAGTAGTGCGCTGTTAAGTTAATTTTTAACGGTTGTCATTCCCGCAATCTTTTAGCGGGAATCCAGAAATGAGCGTGTTTGGATGCCCGATTAAAGCATTCGGGCATGACAAGCTATCAACAACTAATTTAACAATGTAGTAGTCTAAAAAAAGGTAAACCACATTGGAGAATTACATTCTCTAATGTGGTAAATCAGTTTTTTGTCTCGGCGTAAACCGCTTGCGCAAAACGAACTCCAATGGACCGAAGCATTTCTTTCCCCCGCACCGTCAGATCCGTTATAAATAAAAACTGCTCGCGGCTCTCCTTTACGTATGCCTTAAGCCGATAGTGCGTTCCCCATGGCTTTTCAAAAACTATAACAACGACGGGGGCGCCCAATTTCCGATAAGAACTGGTTTCCGCAACCTCCGCTAAACGCCTGCGCGCCAAAGAAGCATCATGCTCCGGGTGCAGGTAGAAATCAGCAACGCACAGAAGGCTCCGGTTGCCGCTGCTGGAATTAAAAATACTGGACGACCAAAGACGTAAGTGAGGAATGGAAACTTCGGTATCATCCGGAGTCACTATGCAAACAGCTCGCAGGCCTATGGATTTAACTTCACCATAGGTACCATCAATTTCAATCCAGTCGCCGGGTTGATAGGTGTTTTCTAAAACAGTTACAAGACCGGCCACGAGACAGCTTGCATAATCTTTGAATGCGAAGGCAACAGCCACGCCTACGCTTGCAATGAGGACGACAACATTTTGGAATTTCGGCTCAATCAGGATAGGCACGATAACCACAACCGCTATCATTCCAATCAATAAGCGGGATATCGGGAGAAGCCGCAGGATAAAAAGGCGAAGTCGAGCCGGGGCTTTCTCCGCCAGATGACGAATAGCCCATCGGATAATTGCCACAACCAGCAGGGCTAAAACAAGTACTCCCAAAATAAGGAGCACGTCTTCCCATGATAATTTCCTCAAAATACCCCACGCGTTCATATTCTCATTCATAACGCCCTCCGCCCCGCAGCCGTTTAGTTTAAGAAATCTTCTCGAACTACAACAAGTTCATTATACTGATAATTTTCCTTTACGGCAAGAATTTTCCGGCCTTCCAATCGCGCCTCCGATCCAGCAGCAGGTGCTCGGTGTCAGTTCTTGACATGATACATAACTCACAATTCCAATTTATAATTACACCCCTATCTTCTCCTCTAATTTTTCTATATCTTTCCGTAAGCCTATATTATCTTGTAATTCGACGACAGTACGGGCAAACAGCTTACTTACGGCAACTTCGGTAATAGTATTATCGAGCGATTCTTTTATTGCGGTTAATCCGCAATCGGTATATTTTCTGACAAGATACACAAATGCTTTTTTTGAATTATTGTATTTGGATTTCCTCTTAGTCAGAATATCTTTATCTATAGCGTAATACATCATAACTGTTTTTAATACACCCTTTAGCTCGATATTATGCCTTAGTTTTTTCTGATGGGTGATATCCCGAGGAATAGATTTATTCTTCAGCATTCTGTTACTTATCTCATAGATAAATTCCTCTGTTCCCAGAATACAATCAGCATAAAGATTAGTTAAAAAATTTACGGTTTTACCGATACCATCATAAACGAATTGTTTATAACTTCTTATCTGCTCCGGCTGGTTGCGGCCAAATTGATTTAAGATAAATTCAGTAGAGAGATATTCGGGTTGTCGAACTTCACCTAAGAAATATTTAAAACTACTGTAAGGATAGTTCTCCGGCCTATCAGTCATCTTAGCTCTCACCGGATTCAAATGGATATAACGGGATAGCTCCCAGAGATAATTATCTTTATCTACCAAAATAGCTTTATATCTACCCTGGAATAAGTGACCGGAACGTTTATTCCTACGGTTAAAATATATCGTATAGTGGCCGTTTAAGTCACGCATGAATCGGGTTAAATTAGGCAGGGCAGTTTCGATCAATAAATGATAATGGTTATTCATCAAACAGTAGGCATGAATTGTAACTTTGTAGCGGATTTTTGTCAAATGCAGATATCTAAAGAATTTCTCTCTATCTTCTACATCCAGAAAAATATCTTTTTGCTCATTACCACGTGTGGTTATGTGATATAAAGCGCCTTCGAATTCAATGCGTAAGGGACGAGCCATAAGGCATAATTATATTGCAAGATATGTATCATGTCAAGAACTGACACCATGACGCCTGACACCATGACGCCAAAGAACTGACACCATGACGCCATAACCCCTTTGTTTCTTATAGGGCAAGAAGACTGGATACAATAGTATACAGCTCCTTGATGCCTATGCCTTTTTTTGCGCTAACCCAAAGAATACGCTCCGGCATTACTTCTAAATCTAAGGCTAAACTTTGGCGTTGTTCAACAAGCTTTACTTGCGTAATACGATCAATTTTATTAACGATTATGTGATACGACATACCTATACTTTTTAGCCATGCTAACATTTGTCGGTCAAGGGCTGTTGCTCCAACATAAGCATCAACTAGAACAAAAATAGCTTTAAGTGAAAGCCGGTTGGAAAAATAATATTCAATCATATGCTTCCAGCTATTTCTTTCTTTTATTGGAACAGCGGCAAAACCATAACCCGGAAGATCAACAATCCACTTACCATAGCGTATGGAAAATACATTAATTGTACGAGTTTTGCCGGGAGTTTTTGAAATCTTAGCAAGCAAACGGCGGCCACAAAGCGCATTTACAAGTGAGCTTTTGCCCACATTCGATCGACCCACAAAGGCAACTTCTGCCTGGGCATCATCAAGCTTATGCGCTGAATCAACGCATGCATGGAATTGCGCGGCATTAAAAACACTTTTGTTCATTATTTAATTTCCAAAAATGGACACCCTATTTAATCCTAAATGTTTTATCTATAATATAACAATAACGAAAAATGTAGGTCAGATTTATTTATTCAAAATCATTCTGGCTCCATTTTGGACCATTTTGCGTCTTATCTTTGTGTCTTTTATCCTAACTCGAGACGATTTATTCCATTTGTGATGAGCCTTAATTCTATCTTTATCGCAATCTGTAAAAGCCCTATTCTGTGCGGATTTATTGATATTCGACAACAGCGGCTAAGGCGGTAACTACTTCCTCGAGTGCCTGCGGGGAAGCTTTTCCGATCAATTTTACGAATCTCTGATAATCAACACCCCTGACCTGCAAAACATCCACTGCGGAAACCTTGCCCATATTTCAGCACAGATAGATATCCGCTTTTCTTCCCGCTCTTCGGGCGTCATCCTCGAATACGGATTCAGAGGATTCGGATTTTCCTTGTCAGCGGGCACAAAGGTAATCTTGATATTATCCCAGTCTATTCTGTGTCTTTTGATTTGAATCATGCTTTTGCCACCGCTTTATTAATACGCTCGAGCGCGGTATCGAGATTGAATTTTTCCTGTTCATCAGGCGTCAAGACATCGAACAGTTCCTTTTCAATGCGCGAACGCATATCTTTGATTTCAGTGTCCGTGCGTCCGAGATTGACATGATATTTTGATAAATCCGTGTTACCGCCATCTTCCTCAATCTTCTTTTTAAAAAGCTCGAGGACTTCCTTATCCGCCAAGTTAAAATTGTGCCGCAAAATGAAATCAAGATCATAAAAATCACGCGGGGCGATAACTTCTCGTAAGGCCGCGGCTCGCAATTTCTCACTCACAATCTCTTTTAAACAAAGACAACTCACCTTACCCGCGTCAAACAGCGACTCCTTGGTAAAAGGATGCAAGAACTTATGTTGTATCGCCCTTTTCTCCACAGGACAAATAGGGTTAAACCTGAGCCCGATTTCAAACTTGATTATCTGCTCTGCCGGCTGAAAGACCGACTTATACGCGAAATAATAAACATACTGCTTCGACTCATTGCGTCCCGCCTTATCCGAGCCATCAATTCGCATATCCAGCTGCTTGGCAAACCCTTCAATTTTATCCTTTACCGGCTGTATGGATTTGCGGCGGTTACCCCGGGTCGTCGTGTACTCCGGCAGCCGCATGCTGAAATCCAGATCCTCACTCAAACGATAATACGAATAGTAAATCTTATTCAGGCACGTTCCGCCTTTAAAAATAAGGTCGCCTGAAAGCTCATACACCATGGAAAGAATCAGTGTCAAATAATAATCCTTTTCAAGAAGCGGCGCCCTGAATCCGGTGCGCTGGACTGTAATGTTTATAACGTCAATGAATTGATTTTTATCCTTGTGAATCATTAATGATGATTCTCCATTTCTTGTTCAGCCTGCCTTTGAATGACCCGCTGAAAGAACTTATGGCCGTGTTTTTAACGCTCTTTACAAGAGGCGCCAGATCGCCCTCAGAATAACCCATCTCATCCAACAGAATACCGATTTTCTTACGAGTCTTTATGCTGGGAAATTGTGCCGCAAGGCGGATGAATTTCTTAATATCGCATCGTTTTTTCTTGAGCTCGCGCTTAAGAATATCAAGCGCGCTCTTTATCCCGCCAACCGGTTTATTGAAATACACCAAATCCACCAGGGTGCGCTCCAGCGAGCTGATAATAACCTCTTTATTTTCAACACTGATTTTCTCCAGGCCATACATCCGGCTTTCCGGGATCCTTAAAAAGTTAAACGCCACTCCGCATATTTTCTTTTTCCGCTGTAATGAGGTATTCAAAACATACACGACCTGAAAAAGCTGATCCGTTAGGCTGTAGTAGTTGTACATCGTGGAATAACCGACATAATAATTACCCTTCGGAAAGAATTGAGGCGGGATGAGCATCTCATTAATGGCCGCTCCTCCTTCGCCATATTCAAGAGGCGAGAAAACATACACCCCTCTTTTAATGGCCGAGAATAACCCTTTCTTTTTCAGGCGATAGACAACCTTATTGCGCTCGATGTCATTGAACTTAAAAAGAGCATCCAGGTCTTCTTTGGTAACAACGCGCTTTTTCTCATAGGAAAGACGGGAAATAACTTCAATTTCCTTCTCTCCGAGACGTGTTCTTCTTTTATTGTCCATAATGCCCTCTTGAGGAATTATCGCTAATTAATTTATAAGTATAGGATAGCATACTTTTTGGGCAAGTCAACGAAAATCGGTTGCTGGGAAGGGAAAGGGAATATATTCAACCTCTACAGTACAGTCATAAGGCTGCTGTCTTTTTCTTTCCATGCTTTTTCTCCATCAGTTCATGTAAATATTTCAAATCAGCTTCCAAAAGAATATCCAATACCGTTTGCAATCTTATCCATTCCTCACTACCTTCTTCAATGGCAATTGTCTTTCTCCCTCTTATATGCCGACCGCGCTTCCATATTTTATGCCTGTCGACACCGTAAATACTGTTAGAATCAGCCCATTCATTGTAAAGACCAGGCAAATCCTTATCGGGATAGATAGCAGAGCGTTCCTTAAGCAAGGAGGCTTTTTCTTTGTAGAAAACCCGCCGGTCAATATGAACGCTATCTTTTCTATAAGCCATGTGGTTAATCTATGATACTTTGTTAAGACATCGTGGAAACAACTGCGTTATTATTTTCCTCTAACTCCTGCATTAATTCTCTAAAACGGGCCAACTGAAGGCGCTCTTCGCCTTGCCGCACGATATCAAGTAGTTTCCGCAGATGGAAGAACTGAAGAATAGCAGGATCGTTTTTATTGCTTCGTAAGAAGTCTTTTAAGGCTTCGGGCAGCTCAAGGGTTCTTATGATTTTGGCAATA
>JAZDOX010000056.1:0-6720 GCA_043798215.1 Candidatus Omnitrophota bacterium
ATTGTAACATAAATTTTATACTGTTCGAGCGAGGCCATTGGCCGAGTCGAGAACTATGGATATGCCTGCCTGTCGGCTCGCCTCGCGGCCCGCTTCGCCGATGGCAAATCGAGGCGAGCGAAGCCGAGGGCAGACAGGGACAACAGCAGAACTTCTCGACTCATCCGCCTTAGGCGGATTCGCTCGAAGAATAAGCGCTTGCTGTCTCCAATGACCACCATGAATTACAACGTATTACTCATCACTCATTAAAGGAGGTTTAATAAGATGATAATTGTTTTGAGGCCTGATGCCAGTGAGTCGCAGATAAAGCATCTCGTGGAGAGAGTGAAGTCGTTAGGCTTAAAGCCTATGATATCAAAAGGAATAGAGCGCACTATCATCGGCGTTATAGGGGAAGAGGATATATTAAGAGTGCAGCCGCTGGAGATATTTCCCGGCGTGGAAAAAGTTATGCCGATTCTGGCGCCGTATAAACTCGTTTCGCGCGAATTCAGGCGCGAGAATAGCGTCGTGAACGTTGACGGGGTTAAGATAGGCGGCAAGAAGATTGTTGTTATGGCGGGTCCCTGTTCCGTGGAAAATAGAGAGCTGCTTATTCAAATTGCCAAGTCTGTTAAAAAATCCGGCGCTAAGATACTTCGGGGCGGAGCGTTCAAGCCGCGAAGTTCGCCGTATAGTTTTCAGGGATTAGGAGAAGAGGGCCTTAAATACCTTAAAGAGGCAAGAGAGAAGACGGGTCTTCCGGTAATAACCGAGATTATGGATATAAGAGACCTGTTGCTTGTCGAGAAGTACGCGGATATTCTTCAGATTGGGGCCAGGAATATGCAAAATTTTAATCTATTAAAAGAAGTCGGCCTCTCTAAGAAACCCGTTCTTTTAAAGAGAGGAATGTCCTCAACCATAAAAGAACTGCTTATGTCGGCCGAATATATACTCTCCAACGGTAATTTCAATGTTATGCTTTGCGAGCGAGGAATAAGAACTTTTGAAGACGAGACGCGGTTTACTCTTGATTTAAACGCGGTTCCGGTACTGAAGAAACTTACACATCTGCCAGTTATAGTTGATCCGAGCCACGGCACAGGTAACTGGGGGTATGTTCCCGCGATGGCGAAAGCCTCTGTGGCTGCTGGAGCCGATGGTCTCTTGATAGAGGTGCATTCAAAGCCGGAAGAGGCCTTTTCGGATGGCGCGCAGTCTCTCGTTCCGGATAATTTTGATAAGTTGATGAAGGAATTAAAGAGCATATCCAAGGCGGTAGGGCGTGATATTTAAAAAGATAGCGATAATCGGGGCTGGTTTAATTGGCGGTTCAATTGGTTTAGCGGTTAAAGAGCGCCGGTTAGCGAAATCCGTTATTGGCATTGGACGAAGATCAGTTTCGATAAAAGAGGCCTTGCGTCGTGGCGCTATAGATTTTGGAACGAAAGATTTACCGAAGGGTGTTTCTGGCGCTGATTTAGTAGTCATTGCTACGCCGGTTGGCTTGATTCCCAAGATAGCCGCGGAAATTTTCGGCGCGTTAAAAAAAGGCGTGGTTGTAACCGATGTTGGAAGCACAAAATCCAGCGTGGTTAAAGAGATCGAGGATCTTTTGCCGCGCGAGATTCTATTTGTTGGTTCGCATCCATTAGCCGGTTCGGAAAAGAAGGGCGCGCTCTCGGCGGAAAGCGATTTATTCGAAGGTTCGGTTGTGGTTATGACTAAGACCGACAGAACAAACAATCTCGCGCTAAGAAGACTAAGCGGATTTTGGAAGTCTTTAGGCGCCGCAAGAGTTGTCATAAAATCGCCCGAAGAACATGATAAAATTGTCGCGGAGATAAGCCATCTTCCTCATATTGTGACTACGGCGCTGATTAATTCCGCGAACGCCGAATATCTTGATTTTGCTTCAACCGGTTTCAAAGATACCACACGAATCGCCGCCAGTGATCCCGGAATCTGGAAAGACATATGCATTACTAATGGCGGGCAAATTATAAAAGCTATTAACAGATATGAGAGATATTTATCGAGATTAAAGAAATTGATTGTTGACGGAAAATGGGAAAGCCTGAAGCGTGAATTTGCGAAGTCGAAAGATATCAGAGAAAAATTAAGATGAGTTCCAAATTTTCCCGCAACGAAGATACGATGGAGTCCGGAAAGAGCGGGGCAAGCCGCAGATTAGTAATAGCTATAGACGGCCCCGCGGGTTCGGGGAAAAGCACTGTTGCTAAAATTGTTGCCGATAAGCTCGATTATTTATACATTGATACCGGCGCTATGTATCGCGCACTGACTTTAAAAGCGCTGAAATTGAATATCGATCTTACTAATGAAAATAGCTTAGCGGATTTGGCCAGAAGGACCGATGTAAAGCTGGCCCAGATTAATGGAGCTTTGCGGGTTTATCTTGACAATGAGGATGTTACCAAGGATATAAGGACGCCGGAGGTTACAAATTCGGTTAAATATGTAGCGTCGGTTAGAGGTGTGCGTGAACATATGGTTGCCTTGCAGCGCAGGATAGGAGAGAAAGGCGCTGTGGTTTTAGAAGGCCGGGATATCGGCACTGTAGTTTTTCCAAGCGCTGATAAGAAATTTTACCTTGACGCTTCTTTTGATGTGAGAGTCGGCAGGCGTTATAAAGAGTTTAGAGAGACGGCAGTCGATGTTGCTCAAGAAGAGGTTAAAGCGGATTTAAAGAAACGTGACGACAGCGATATTAATCGCTCAATAGGGCCGCTAAAGAAAGCCGATGATGCGATATTAGTGGATACGACGAATTTAACGATAGACGCTGTGGTAAAGAGAATATTGAATTTAATAGACACAAAATAGTCGTGGTATATTTTATCATAAGAAACACAGTTAAACTGCTCTTATAGTAGATTGACTATGGCGGATTAGATTTGCCCCCGCTGATTCGTTTTGCGAATGCAAAACCAAAATCAAAACGGCGGGGGCTCATTCAAGAAAGGAGTTATTCAGGAAATGGTAGAAGAAAAACCGATTGATCTTTCTGAAGGCGTTCAAGATGAGGCTATGTCGAAGATTTATGACGAGACCCTGAAGGACGTGAAGGAAGGCGAGATTGTAAAAGGGGTGGTTATAGGGATTACCCCACAGGAGATCCTTGTTGACATCGGCTATAAATCCGAAGGCGTAATAGCCATAGAGGAATTTTACGAGCCGCAGTTGATAAAGGTTGGCGATGAGATAGAGGTTTTAATTGAGTCGAGAGAGAATGATGAAGGGATGGTGGTCCTTTCAAAGAGAAAAGCCGAACGTATGCAAGTTTGGGAGAAGATTATCTCGGAATCCAAAGAGGGAGATGTAGTAACTGGCCGTATAATTAAAAAAGTCAAAGGCGGCCTGACCGTCGATATTGGCGTTGAGGCGTTTCTTCCAGCAAGCCAGGTTTTTCTAAAAGGTTTCGGCAATTTAAATCAATTATTGGGCCAGACAATGAGTTTTGTCATAGTCAAGATAAATAAACCCAGAAAAAATATAGTTGTTTCCAGAAAAGACGCCATAGCCAGAGAGAGGGAAACAGCAAAGGGCAAGTTTATGGATGACTTGAAAGCCGGACAGCTTGTGCAGGGGACGATAAAGAATATAACCGACTTCGGCGCTTTTATCAATATAGGGCCGGGTGTTGATGGCCTTCTTCATATAACGGATATGTCATGGGGCAGAGTATCTCATCCCAGCGAGCTGCTTGCGGTAGGAGACAAGGTAGGGGTTATGCTGTTGGGAATAGATAAGCAAAGCGGAAAGCTTTCGCTGGGTCTTAAGCAAAAAACCCCTAATCCCTGGTTATCGGTTGAATCTAAATACCCCATTAACAGCAAGGTAAAGGGCAAGGTGGTTAATATAGTGCCTTACGGGGCTTTTGTTGAGCTTGAAAAAGGCATAGAGGGCCTTGTTCATATATCTGAATTTTCGTGGACTAAGAGAATTGGCCATCCTTCCGAGGTTTTGGCGATAGGCGATATGGTTGAAGCGGTTGTCTTGAACATCGACAAGGACAATCAAAAGATAGCTCTTGGAATCAAACAAACTGAGGTTAATCCATGGCTTGAGGTTGTCAACAAATATCCAGTAGGGACACAGGCAAAGGGAAAGGTGAGGTCTTTTATTGACTATGGCGCGTTTATTGAATTAGAGGAAGGCATAGACGGTCTTTTGCATAATTCCGACATCTCTTGGACCAGGAAAATAAATCATCCTTCGGAGGTATTAAAGAAAGGCCAGAAAATAGACGCTGTTGTTCTTTCAGTTGACGCTGAAAACAGAAAATTGTCTCTTGGCATGAAACAACTCGCTGCTGATCCTTGGTCTGAATTTTCAGCTAAATTCCAGCCCGGGACTATAGCGGAGGGGACAATAACAAAGATAACAAATTTTGGTTTATTTATTGAATTATCTGCTGATCTTGAAGGGTTAGCCCATATATCCGAACTTCCAGCTGAGCAGGCCGCTAAGCTTGAAGAATCATTTAAGGTTGGGGATAAGGTAAAAGCAAAAGTGTTACGGGTTGATGACGCGGAAAGAAGGATTGCCTTGAGCCTGAAAGTGTAATGGTTGTTCAGTGTATTCAGCGTTCAGGGTTCAGGAATACACCTTGTCTTTCTATACGCTATACGCTGTTCGCCGATCAGGCCGTTATCCGCTGAAAGGAATAGGGAGCGACTTTCAATATGGACGCCTTAAAACAGCTCGAACTGATAAAGCGCGGCGCTGTCGAAGTAATCTCCGAGAATGCTTTAATTGAGAAACTTAAGAGAGGCAAGCCCCTCGTGATTAAAGCCGGATTTGATCCTACGGCGTCCGATATTCACTTGGGACATACGGTTCTTTTAAGGAAATTAAGGCATTTTCAGGATTTAGGCCACAAGGTTATATTTCTTATCGGCGATGCGACTGCTTTAGTTGGAGATCCTTCAGGACAGACGGTTGCGCGAAAAGTACTTAGCTTGGATGAAGTAAACAAGAACTCAAAAACTTACGAAGACCAAGTTGGCAAGATATTAAACATAAAGGATGATAGAATATTCGAGCGAAGGCATAATAGCGAATGGTTCTTGCAAATACTAAGAGGAAAAGAAGAACCGCCTTTTAATTTTTCGCAGTTCATCGATCTTGCTCAAAAATATACCGTCGCGCGACTCCTGGAAAGAGATGATTTCCAAAAACGCTTGAAAGAAAACAAGCCCATAAGCTTCCTCGAACTTTTCTATCCTCTTATGCAGGGCTATGATTCAGTTAGATTGGAAGCGGATGTTGAGATAGGCGGAACAGACCAGAAATTTAATATGCTGGTTGGTCGCGATTTACAGGGAGCATATGGTCAAGAACCGCAGGTTGTGATCACTATGCCTCTTTTGGTCGGAACCGACGGTGTTCAGAAGATGTCCAAGTCCTACGGTAATTATGTAGGAATAAATGATACCGCGAAAGAGATTTTCGGGAAAGTTATGTCGATCTCGGATGAGCTAATGCGCAGTTATTACGAACTGCTTACCGATGAAGATATGCAAAAAATCAAAAATATTCATCCTATGGAGGCAAAAAAGAATTTAGCGTATCTTATGGTGAGGGATTATTGCGGAGCGGCAGAAGCCGCAACCGAAAAGAAAAATTTTGAAGATGTTTTTCAAAAACGAAAAGACCCCAAAGATGCGCCCGTAATAAAATTGCTGCCTGCCGCATATACTCTAAATCAGGTTTTCGACAAGGCAAGGATAGAGTTTAAGGCTATAGGCGTAGATTCCCGTAGCGACCTAAAAAGGCTTGTAGACAGTAATGCCGTGAAAATAAAAGATGGGGAAAAAATAACAGAAATAAGAGATTGGAATTCCTCAGTTTTTCAGCCAAACAAACGTCATCTTTTAAAAGTAGGCCGCCATTTTTTAAGTGTGGATCTTTCTTGAAAAATAATTAAAAAAATGCTTGACAATTTTTTTTTGCTATGTTATATTCTACTAACATTAATCATCGAAAGAGGTCTTGAAAAGTTAATTCTTTTGTGGTATTATTTAAATGTAGAGAGACAAACTGCTTAGTCGAGGAGGGAATAAGAGTTTGAAAAAACTCTTTAATAGATTTGGTTAATTGCGATAGTTAAGATGATGCGAAGATAGATAAAAATAGGCATCGTCAAAGATGCCTATTTTGTTTTTAATATTTGATCTTTGAAAATTAAATAGCCAAGTTCAACCTAGCGAATAGTCAGGGATTATCTCATTTTTTTGGAGAGTTTGATCCTGGCTCAGAGTGAACGCTGGCGGCGTGGTTTAGGCATGCAAGTCGAGCGAATTTAGATTGACTTGAGTGGCCGCAAGGCTGCAAGAGTTGGTTTAAATTAGCGGCGAACGGGTGAGTAACACGTGGGTAACTTACCTTCGAGATCAGGATAACACTTGGAAACGGGTGCTAATACTGGATAAGACCACGTCACCGCATGGTGACGTGAGAAAAGATGGGGAACCGTAAGGTCCTATCGCTTGAAGATGGGCCCGCGGCCTATCAGCTAGTTGGTGGGGTAATGGCCTACCAAGGCTTTTGACGGGTAGCTGGACTGAGAGGTTGGTCAGCCACACTGGGACTGAGACACTGCCCAGACTCCTACGGGAGGCTGCAGTCGAGGATCTTTTGCAATGGGCGAAAGCCTGACAATGCGACGCCGCGTGAGGGATGAAGGTTTTCGGATCGTAAACCTCTGTC
>JAZDOX010000060.1:0-9130 GCA_043798215.1 Candidatus Omnitrophota bacterium
ACCCCGTTTATCGAGGTAACATACTCAAATCTGTGCTCCAGTCCGTTAAAGGCCTTTATTGCCCCCGCGGCTTTTGCGCAACTTACGCCAAAAATCGAAGCCACGCACAAGCAGGCAAGCACATTATCAACATTATGGCCCCCTTTAATCTTCAATTCCGACGCCTCGCACACAAATTCCTCTATCGCGCCATTGGATATAAACATCGAACCGTCCCTGAAGTAGGCCCGTTCTTTGGCCTCGCGCGAGAAGAAAACCACGCGGGCCTTTGTCTTCGACTCCAACCCCTTAACAAGCGGATCGTCTCCGTTTAACACTGCCCAATCGTCTTCACTTTGATTATGGAAAATTTTAGCTTTAGCATTCAAATACGCGTCTAAATCAGGATGCCTGTCAAAATGGTTTTGAGATATGTTAAGCGCCACGGAAACGTAAGGCCTAAAATATTTGATGTTTTCCAGCTGAAACGAGCTTACCTCCAAAACAACAACAGAGTTTTTCTTGATCTTTGACATCTCTGCGCAAAAGGGGTTTCCAATATTACCGCAGACAACTACATCTTTCCCTCCGGCCCTTAACACATCCCCTATAAGAGAGGCTGTCGTTGATTTTCCGTTCGTTCCGGTAACGGCTACTATCGGCGCCGCGCAACATAAATAACCCAATTCTATCTCGCTTATCAACGGGATCCTATCCTCTCTCGCCCATCTTAAAGCAGAAGCATTTTCAGCGACGCCCGGGCTTACCACAACAAGGTCTTTTTCCTCTATGAACCCTCGAGAATGAGCGCCTATCTCGACATTGACCCCTTTGCCCTCAAGCAAAAGCTTGCTCTTTATCAAATCTTCGGAATTGCCCGAATCGGTAGCGTAAACTTCAGCGCCCAATTCTTTCAACAATAACGCCGCGGCTAAGCCGCTGCGGGCCAATCCAACAACCGTAACTTTTTTATTTTTGAGATCGGTTTTCATCTTAACTTGAGCGTGGACAAACTAAACAGCGCCAGTATCGCCGCAATAATCCAAAACCTTACAACAACTTTCGTCTCGGACCATCCTTTCATCTGAAAATGATGATGAAAAGGCGCCATTAAAAATATCCGTTTCCTGAATAACTTAAAAGAGGCTACTTGCAATATCACCGATAGGGCTTCGGCGACAAAAACCCCTCCGACCAATATAAGCAATAACTCTTTCTTTATAAAAGTTGCGACAACCCCGATCGCGCCGCCCAACGCCAAAGAACCGCAATCCCCCATAAAGACTTCGGCCGGGTGAGAGTTAAACCATAAAAATCCCATACTCGCCCCAAGTATCGAGGCGCAAAAAATCGTCAGCTCGCCTGTTCCCTGAATATGAGCCACATTAAGATAATCGCTTATCTTGGAATTACCGGCGATATAGGCCAAAGCGGTGTAAGCAAGCGCGGCAATAGAGGCGCAGCCGATAGCCAGACCATCCAAGCCATCAGTTAAATTCATCGCGTTCGACGAACCCACTATCACAAAAGCGCTAAAAACAACGTAAAACATCCCTAAATTTATAACGGCGTTCTTGAGAAACGGCACGTCGAGATTCTTTCCAATCTGTGGATCAAAATAAATGTAAAGGCCTATGAATAAACCAAGCATTATTTGCCCAAAAAATTTGGACCTGGCAGTTAGCCCCTTCGACCTGTTGCGCGCGAGTTTAATATAATCGTCCACGAAACCCACTATACATAACCATGTGATTGAAAGCACAGACAACAAGATATACTTGTTGGCCAAATCCGCCCATAGAATAGTCGAGATAATAATTGATGCAACTATAAGCAGGCCTCCCATTGTGGGAGTCCCGCTCTTGTTCTTATGCATCTCATATATGCCTATCGCCTCTTCTTTGCGGACAACCTGTCCTATCTTAAATTCTCTCAGTTTACGAATTAGAAAAGGTCCCGCCAAAACGCATATCAGAAATGACGTTATCACCGCGCCGGCGGCGCGAAAAGTAATATACTTAAAAACGTTAAATCCGAAAAATAAATCTCTTAACGGATACAGCAGGTGGTAAAACACCTTCTTATCTCCTCCATCTTAAGACCACGCGAGCCCTTGACCAATACCAAATCCCCTTCTCTAAACATATCCTTTAGCCCTTTTCCCGCTTCCTTTGAATTATCAAAATGCAATAATGATTCGTCGTCAACGCCTTCATTTCGCGCTTCATCTAAAATAAATCTTGAGAGCGGCCCCACGCCTACCAGCATATCCACTTTGCTTCGCGCGGCAAGTCTTCCTATCTCCTTGTGAAAATCGGGACCCTTAACGCCAAGTTCTAGCATATCGCCGGCCACCAGAATTTTTCTTCCGGGAGAGCCCATTCCACTTAACGTCTCTATGGCGCAAGCCATTGACGAAGGATTGGAGTTATGGCAGTCGAAGATAAACCTTATTCCGGAAAGCGTAACAAATTCCATACGCATCTTAGGCAGCGCGAATCTTTCTAGAGCGCGGGCCATATCTTCAAATTCCAAGCCCAGCAAAGAACCAACCGCGATTGCCGCTAACGCATTATGGACATTGTGCCTTCCGGGAATCTTAAGCGAAAATTTTTGTTTTTCATTTAAAATAAACTTTACGCGGCCCTCATCCTCAGTTATCGAGGTCGCCCTGAATTTACAACGCGGCCCCAACCCAAAACTAACTGCACCGGCGCATACGCTTTCAGCGCCTTTTAAAAGAGCGGGATCGTCGCCATTGACAGCACAAAAATAATCTCCTTCCATTTGCTTAAGTATGCTGAGTTTCTCAAGCCTTACATTATCCACGCTGCCGAAATACTCGAGATGCGAATAGCCGGCATTCAATATCACCGCGCAACTTGGAGAAGCGATCTCGGAAAGACGGGCGATTTCGCCGAAATGGTTTGTGCCGAATTCCAAGATTGCGATGTCAAAATTATTATTCAGCCTTAAGAGCGTCTGAGACGCTCCGATCAGATTATTCTCCGTTCCCTCGTTCTTTAGCGCATTATATCTTCCCGCCAGCAAAACCGCCAGCATCTCTTTCGTGGTGGTTTTACCGTTAGAGCCGGTCACGGCTACTATTGGAATATTGAATCTTTTTCTATGGAACTTTGCGATATCGCCCAAGGCTTTAATCGTATCTGAAACTTTTATTAAAACAAACCCCGCCATTTCTTTATCCGCCGCAGGGAAATAACGGCAGGAAAAATCGCGGCTGACGACAGCCCCAATGGCGCCTTTTAATTTGGCCTCATTTATGAAATTATGTCCGTCAAAATTTAACCCTTTTATCGCAATAAAAAGCGCTTCGGTCTTTAATGTCCTTGTGTCGGTAGAGACGCCTGAAAAACGCGCGCCTTGGGATCCCGCCGTTAGCAACGCGCCGCCTGTAGCTTCCAAAATATCTTTCACGTCAAACATAACGATTGGTCCCGTTAATTTTACCATTGCTGTCCAAATTAGCCATTACAGTGTCATTCCCGAAATCTTTAATCGGGAATCCAGACATGCTATAAGACACTACTGCGTGTCTGGATTACCCGGTCAAGCCGGGTAATGACAAATTATTGCAACGACTTATGAAACTATTGCTAATACACGTTACATTAATATCACAATGCACATAAAATATCACGCGCCGTTTTCCTGTCGTCAAAAGCCACGGTCGTGTCTTTTAAGACCTGATATGGCTCATGGCCCTTTCCGGCAATCAAGACGCAATCATTCTCTTGCGCGCTGGACAAAGCCTCTCTTATAGCCTGCAATCTATCTAATATTATAATATAATTTCTGGTCTTTACTCCTGAGACTATCTCAGAAGCTATAGCTTTAGGGTCCTCGCCGCGCGGATTATCAGAAGTAATAATTAACAGATCGGCAAATTCTGAAGCTACTTTTCCCATTCGCGGGCGTTTACTTCTGTCACGCTCTCCCCCGCATCCGAAAACAAGGATTATCCTGTTTTTTATGAGCGGCTTCAAAGCCGACAAGACGTTATATAAAGCGTCGTCCGTATGCGCATAATCCACGAATACCTTGAAAGACTGGCCGGCATTTATCGCTTCCAACCTTCCTGGAATCGCCGAAACAGCCTCGACTCCGCTTTTTATCATTTCGAGTGAAAAACCTAAAGCTATGCCCGCCGCAATAGAAGCAGTAATATTATATACGTTATGAAGACCTATCAAAGAGGATGCTACCTTTACCTTGCCGTCAGGCGTCTTTACCGCAAACACGGTTCCATTAAGCGAAAGTTCTATCTCTCCGGCGGAAAAATCAGCTTCTGGGGTAACTCCATAGGTAAGTATTTTGCCTTTCGCGCGTTTAAGCAAGATTCTGCCCCACGGATCATCGATATTAATCACCGCGCAAGAATGCCCGCCAAGCTCTTCAAATAACATCGCTTTTGCGTCGAAATATTTTTCCAACGTCCCGTGATAATCAAGATGATCGCCGGTTAAATTGGTAAATACGGCAACAGAAAAATCGATACCCTTGACTCTTTTTTGAACAAGCGAATGCGAAGAAACTTCCATAACAGCGTAATCTATCGAACACTGCCGCATCTCGCTCATAAAGCTGAATAATTCCGCGGGACCCGGTGTGGTATTTATGGCAGGGATCACTCTCTCGCCGATCCTGTAATTTATCGTACCTATAATTCCCGCCTTATGCCCCGCCGCAGATATAACGCTGTCTATCAAGTACAAGATGGTGGTCTTTCCATTGGTTCCGGTTATCCCAACGCAAGTCATATTTTCCGACGGTCTCCCGTAAAATTCGGAGGCGATCACGGCTAAGGCCTCCCTTGTATCTTTCACGAAAATCTTCGCCACTCTCGCGCAGAGATCAATATCCTTCTGCAGAACAACGGCAACAGCGCCTCTCTTTGCCGCCTCGGAGGCGAAGATATGTCCATCGGATTTCGTTCCGGCGATAGCGATAAATAAATAACCATCGCTAACAGCTTTGGAATCGCAAGCTATCCCCTTTATCTCAATCTCATCCAAAGACGCAACAGAACTTTCATACTCAATTCTGTTTAACAGTTGACTTAATCTCAAATTAATCCTCTACGCTCCCGATTTCAATATCTCTCATGGCTTCAGCTGTCCTTTTCGGTTTTATATCAAGATATCTCAATGTATCCAAAGCCACTCTGCTAAAAACCGGCGCGGCGACAACCCCGCCATAATAAAGCGGCCGAGGCTCATCTAAAATAACCACAACCGTTATCTTAGGATTTTCCGCGGGGGCGAACCCAACGAATGAAGCTATAAATTTTGAATGCGAATAAGTCCCGTTAGATTCAACCTTCTGGGAAGTTCCGGTCTTTCCCGCCACTTTATAGCCCTCCACTTTGGCTAATTGACCCGTGCCATCCAAGACGACGCCGCTTAAAATATCCTTCATTGTGGCCGCCGTCTTATCCGAAATAACCCGCCTTATGATCGCGGGCTCATATGATTTTATGACTTCGCCCCTCTTATCCTGGATCACCTTTACCACCCGGGGTCTAACTAGTTCTCCTCCGTTGGCTATGGCGGACATAGCGCAAGCTATCTGAATCGGCGTTACGGTAACTTCCTGCCCCATAGGAATGGCGCATATGGAAAGTTTTGACCATTTGGAAGTCGGACGTATATATCCCGGCGCTTCACCTGGTAAGTCTATGTTCGTTAAATCTCCGAATCCGAAATTTTTTATCGCCCTGTATAATTCGGTTTCCCCCAACTTCTGCGCCACCTTAACAGTCCCTATATTAGACGACTTTTCGATAATCTGTCTAAATGTCAACCAGCCGTGCGGCGTGTGGTCATGCAAAATGTGTCCGGCGTGTTTATACTGGCCGTTTTCACAAAAGAATTTATCGTTTAAACCCACTATTCCGTTTTCAAGCGCCGCTGAAGCCGTAACTATCTTAAAGGTGGAGCCCGGCTCAAGCGTATCTGTTACGGCGCGGTCTCTTTTTGCCGCTACGGAAGCTTTGCCGAACGAGTTCAAATCGTAGGTCGGGCGGCTTGATAAAGCCAAAATATCCCCGGTATTCGGATCCATCACTATTATCGAGGCTCCGATAGGATGAAACTGTTTCATAGCTTTATCTATCTCGCGCTCGGCTATGTGCTGGATAACCTCGTCTATCGAAAGAACTAAATCAAAACCGTCAACAGATGGAAAATACTCATACTCTAAAGACGCTATCGGCCTGCGCCGAGCATCTCTTAAAGTCGCGCGATAACCGGGGGCGCCCTTTAGATATCTGTCATATAAAAGCTCTATTCCTTCCAAGCCGTTATTATCCATTCCGGCATAGCCAATCAATTGGCTTGCGAGAGAACCATTGGGATAAACCCTTTTCGGCTCTTTCATAAATTCAACGCCGTCAATATCAAGCGACCTTAAGCGCGCGGCGCAAGACGGATCAATCTTTCTCTTCAACCACACAAAACCTTTATCCTTATTTAAATACTCGGATATTCGCGCGCGGTCCAAATTCAGGATAGAGGATAATTTTACGGCGGCTTTCGCTTTATCGGTTATTTGTCTTGGGTCGGCGTAAACAGAATCCAAATTCAGGCAAATCGCCAAGGGCCGCATATTCCTGTCATATATTGTCCCGCGCTTAGGCTGGAACTCTATTATGGTGTTATGTTGTTTTCTGGCGAGCGCGGCAAGATTATGGGCGCATGCCAATTGAAGGTATAATACGCGGCCTAACAACAAAATCAATAAAATAATAAATAAAGAAAAAACGGCTTTCAGGCGGGCTTTATGAGCTCTATTATACACAGTATATCCTGCCCTTTCCCGGCGGAAGCCTTTAAAGGGCGCATTAAAATTTCTATTGTTAGCCGCTAAGATAAGTCAACGGCGAATTTATGAAAAACGGTTAGATTATCTGCCGAAATGCTTCTTCTCAACCGTCCCGGCTTGAGCTTCGGGACCAAATGTAAAGATACCGGCAAATGATTGGCCGATCTTCCTTAAAGCTCTTAAAGCTCCGGTATTTCTACTGTTGTCGTTTTCGCGTCCGAGCGCTGAAGCGTCTTTGGGAGAGGCGGCCACTAGAATAACGCGCTCCCTCGAGGGAACTTCCAATTTCTTATTTTTCGATAACAGCGCTTTTTCCAATCGCGCCGGCGATTCAAGCTGTTTTATATTATATAACAATATCTTTCCGCGGTCAAGAAGCTCGGAATAAAGCCTTTCCTTATCTTTTATGTCGTAGCTGAGACGGAACAAAGCCGTTTGTTGGCCGACATAAGCCAAAGCTATCGCCATCATAATTACCGTCGCGGTTAAAAACTTATAAACACTCATATCCTTAAACTTTTATCCTCCTGGCGGCGCGCAACTTCGCGCTTCTTGACCTCGGGTTATCCTCAATTTCCGACTCACCGGCAGTAAGAGGCTTCTTGTAAAGAAGTTCCAGTATGCCTGCGGCCTTAAAGCCTTTAAACTTGTTTTTGACAATCCTATCCTCAAGCGAATGATACGATATCACGCAAATAATTCCTGAAAGATTCAAGAGCTCGACAGCTTCATTCAACGCTTTATCCAAAGAACTTAATTCCCCGTTAACCGCTATTCTTAAAGCCTGAAAGCTTCTAGTTGCCGGGTGAACTCTGCCGTGCTTACCTTTGTAAGGAACCGCCCTTAAAATAATATCTACGAGTTGTTCCGTCGTCTCTATGGCTTCTTCTTTTCTGGCCGTTACTATCGCACGGGCTATCCTGCGATGAAATCTCTCTTCGCCATAATTTGAAAGAACCCAATCCAGCTCGGCTTCTCCGCTTTCATTGACAAGACGGCGGGCCGTTACCTCGCCGTCTTTATCCATCCGCATATCAAGCGGGCCGGAAAAACGGAAACTAAAACCCCTTTCGGCCTTATCCAGCTGCAACGATGAAACGCCTAAGTCAAATAGGAAACCATCCGCCTTAACAATGCCAAGCCGCTCAAAGATCGCCCTCAAATTATCAAAGTTGTCCTGCGCGAAAATCACCGCTTCGCCAAAACGGCTTAGCCTGTCTCTGGCTACCTCAAGCGCCTCGGAATCTTTATCTATGCCGATCAATTTACCGCCGGGCGTAATTTTATCCAAGATTGCCTCGGCGTGACCGCCGAGACCTACCGTGCAATCAACGATTATCTTGCATGGCTTAAGCTCCAGCGCCTCAATGACTTCTTTTAAAAGAACGGGTTTATGCAAAATTTCTCCGTAAATCTTTTTTATTCCCTTCATCCTCTAACGGGATTTATTCTTTTTTATCCAGATCGAGTAAATTCTCGGCTGTCTTCTCAAATAATGGCATTGCCTCGGAATAATACCTTCTCCATTCATCCTTAGACCAAATCTCTATCCTGTTTGAAACTCCCACTATCATCACGTCCCGTTTTATTGCCGCGTAGTCTTTTAGGTATTGAGGCAGAAGAATTCTTCCCTGATTATCGCAAGCCAGCTCTGTGGCGCCGGAAAAATACAAACGATTGAATTTTCTAGCCTCGGCCTTTGTAAAAGACATCGCCTTAAATTTCTGTTCCTGGGATATCCATTCCTCCCGCGTAAATAAAAATAAACACTTATCCAGTCCCCTGGTAACATAAAATTTCTCGACGCCAAATTCCTTAAAAACATCCCTGAATCTTGAAGGAATTATGACTCTGCCTTTATTATCAATTGTATGTTCATATTCGCCATAGAACATAATTTAAATCCCCGCCCTTGCAAGTGGAATACTTCCTCCACTTTAAACCATTTTGCTCCACTTTACGTTAAAAAGTATACATTGCGTTACCACCATTGTCAAGGAAAATTGAAAAAATTGCCGACCAGAGGAAATTACACGCCAAGGGTCAATGGTGAATGTAGCGCCCTGTAACATTAATTTATGGTAGTCCTTGGAGACAGCAAACACTTATTCTTCGAGCGAATCCCGAATTTTCGGGATGAGTCGAGAAGTTCTGCTTTAGTCCATATGGGACTGTTGCGAAATGCAACAAAAGTGTCATTGCGAGCGACCAAAGGGAGCGTGGCAATCTATTTCTCCGACGACAAGAAAAGATTGCTTCGTCACTTCGTTCCTCGCAAAGACACACAAATGGTATTTCGCAACAGTCC
>JAZDOX010000068.1:0-6242 GCA_043798215.1 Candidatus Omnitrophota bacterium
CCCATTTATAAAAATGATGGGACTTAAGCCCTGTCAAATCGCAATGAATGCCGCGGCATCCCGCAAGGGCGGATTCGGTAACACTTGTGGATATGCCTATGCCTATCGCGAAATCCGAAAATCTCGAGGCCTCTGACGGCAATTTATTCTCTTCTACCACCAAACATCTGCCGGATCTTTCCGCTTCCGCTATAAGCTCTTTTACATCCCGCAAATTATCAAAAACAAGCTTCTTCTTCGATTTCACAATAATCGCCGCTTCTTTATCCTCAAGCGCCCAATTCAGGAAAACCTCATAAAATTCCTTGATCAATGGCGTTGATATAGGATTGCTTAGACCGCCGTGAACGTTATCGAACAGTGTAACTACAATTTTGGCGCCTCCAGATCTCAAGGCATCAACACGGTTTTTGATGTCACCCGAAGCGCTCTTGTAAATAACATCGAAGGAATAACCGGTTATCACGTTCGCCAACAAAGGATCCATACTCTGATTAAAGTAATCTCTCGATCTGTCGCTCCAGGTAAACAGTATATTCTTCGGATGGTTGCCAAGCAATGAACCGGCGGGATAAGACAGTTCCGACCTTTGATGTCCGCATAGAAAACCGCCTTTATCGCCGGTCATCTCGAAAGCAATATTTTGGGCGATAGTCTCAGGCAGCCTCTCGTCTTTGACAAACAGAATCTTTACGTTAAATTCCCTTATAAATGACGTCCAGTAAGAGACATCTTTTATCAGTCTCCTTCCAACGATATAAATCCACTTATCCAACTTACTCTTTGAGCTATTCCTTATCTTTGTTTCCATATAAGATCTCTTCGGATACCAAACAGGCGCGCCGGCATCAGAAAAAGCTTTTCCAAGGCAAACCCATCTAAAACCAAATTTCTCGATCTCGCTTATAACCTGCCTGTTAATATGGAATTTCGCGCCGTCCGAGAACTGAAAGAATATCAAGATGTCGCTTGGAGCTATCCCGCTGTCTTTAAACCAAAAGATATCCGACCTCTTCAATAGGTCTAAACCCTCGCCGTACTTTACCGCTATCATTCCCGGAGAGCCAGGAATTCCCCCCATATATGTGGCATTAAAAACCTGGCGCAAGTAAAAAAACGTCTCTTTAATAAAGCTCTTCGGCGTAGCTTTGCGAATTTTCTCGGAAGACTCGACTAATTTATAGAGCCATTCGTTTTTATACCCGGCCGGTATCAAGCCGCATACGGCGTCCAATAATCTTGAATCCATATCTTCTTGCCGCGCTTCTTTCGTCTCATCCGGCCCGCCTTCCGCGGAAGACAAATCTCTCTCGCAAATCTCGTAAATTATCGGATAAATTTTATACTTTATCAATACCTGAAAATACATAATCGCCAGTTCGCTGTCATTCAAAATTCCTTTGATTTGCGTGAAAACATTTGAAGGCTCGATAAACTTCTTTGACAGTGTTAAAGCGTAACCCGTAGAAAGCTTCTCGGCCCTGTAGACGGGAGATTTTATAAAATCGTTCTTCAAATCAAAATTTTGACTCATAGACGCCATAATCATTATCTTCTCTTGATGACCTTAGCGGGATTTCCGACCGCGACTACGCCATCCGGAATATCGCTTATGACCACGGCTCCTGCGCCTATAATAACATTATCGCCTATCTTCTTGCCTTGAATAACAGAGGAATTAATTCCTAAAAAAGAATTCTTGCCGATCTCGCATCCCCCGCCAGTTTTCGCTCCAAGAGAAATATGGCTGTAGTCGCCGACTTTGCAATCATGAGAAACCACCGACAACGAATTGATTATGCAAAATTGTTCCACGAAGGAATTAGACTTGATAACCGCGTTTTCAAACACAACCGAGCCGTCGCCAACCTTCGAGCTTTTCGAAACCACTGAACTGGGATGGACTATGGGCGGAAACCTAAATCCTCCCGCCTGATATTTCATAATCATCCGCTCAAACCAAGGATACGATATGTTGCCCACGCCATTTACCAGACAAAATATGTTATCGTCCTTGAGTCTCTTTAAATTGGTCTCGTTATATTCGGAGGCGCTATCGCCTTCCTTGCCGACAAATCCCTTAAAGACATAGATTCCCAAACTGCAAACGATATCTTTTACGGCATAGGCGTAACCGCCACTGCCGATAATGGCTATATTCTCCATAATTCCTCTGAAATTAAACTCATTACTGTTAAATTAGCAAACGTCATTCCCCGACTTGATCGGGGAATCCAGTCATGCAAGTCTGGATTGTCCGGTCAACAGACTGGGTCACAATGTAGTTGCTCGATTTATCGAGCACAACATATCGGCCCAATAAATTGGGCAGCTACAATATGTTGATCTATTTAGTCAAGAAAAAGGGTTATGACCCAGTCTCCAAGCCGGACAATGACAACAAAAATTAAGTCTCAAAAAATTTGATAAGCGCCAATCAGGCTCTTAAATTGAATCTACGTTTGATCTCCGCAAGTATTATCGCGCTTATATCTTTGGCCGGAATTACCTCATAAATATTTTTCATTACGCCACATTCTCTCCTGAATTCATCTGAAAGCGCCGACCTTATGGCGCAAATTAAATCCGCCTTTTTATTCTCGGAACCAATCACATTATTATTCTTAAGCCGGCCCGATTCTCTCGGCTCAATATTGACCACCGGCGCCTTGAAAAAACCGGATTCCAATATCCCGCTGGAAGAATTGCCCACAACAACATCGCATCTGGCCATCAAACTAAGATACGCCTTCTGGCCCAGATTCTTAATAAAGACGCTTCTGTCTTCACGCGCGCGGCAATAACTCTCTATAGCCCGATTAATCGCCCTTCCGCCGCTATCCTCATTGGCCGCCGTAAAGACGCATCTTAATTCCTTAAACCCGGATAAGGCAGTAAGTAAATTTTCCACTTTATTATCGTAATCATTGCGGGGATTGGTAACCGGATGAAAAGTAATCAACCCCATAGGCGATCTTAATTTCATTCCGATTTTATCCTCTATCTCTGTCTTGCTCATCGCCTTAAGGCAAGCGGCATTCTCAAGCCCTAAGTAGCCGACAATATGTATATCCAAAGGATTCACCCCTAAATTGATGAGTTTTTGCTTATGACTTTCAAGCTTTACGAAATGAAGCGCGCTCATCAAAGAAATGCTATGGCGTAAAACATCGTCTATCGCTCCCGCAGTCGTGTCGCCGCCGGAGATATGGATAATCGGCACACCCAATATCTTCGCGGCATAGGCGGCTGAAAATATCTCGAAGCGATCTCCCAAGACAAGAAGTATATCCGGCTTTAAGCAGGTAAAGATATCCGAAAAACCGCAGATTCCTATACCAGTAGACTTAGCCATAGATGCCGGTGAATCCCCTGAAAGCAAAACATCGACTTCGGCGACGGGGCTAAAACCGTCTTTCTTTATGACATCTACGGTATTGCCGAATTCCGCGGATAGATGAGCGCCGGTCGCGATAAGTTGTAACTTGAAATCCTTATCCGAGCGCAATCTCTTAAGAAGCCGGTAAAGAAGTCCGTATTCAGCTCTCGAACTGGTAACAACGGCTATTTTTTTTCTCATATTTTTATCCCAAGTTTTGCCATGTAGTCTCATGCCATCTATTACAATGTCATTCCCGAAATCTTTAATCGGGAATCCATTCACCCTTTTAAAGCATCATTTTCGTGTCTGGATTGTCCGGTCAAGCCGGACAATGACATTCTGAGTGAGGTTTGCCGCAGGAGCAAACCGAGCGCCGCCGCGAAAAGATTTTTAAAAGAAGTTAGTGAAAATTTCAAACTAAAAACATCTCCATCTTGACAGGCTCATCCTGTTTTACATCTTTCTTCAGCTTTTTCCCAATCAGTCTCTCTTTATGTTTGGGTTCCAAGCCAGTAGCAGGTCTTTTTATCGTTATATCCTCATAGCTGATAAGACAGCCTTTTGTCAAATCTTTTGCAAAAACAAGGCCTCTTCTTAAAAGCCGCCTGTTCTTTATCTCGCAAGGCGAGGGCGACTTCTCCATACACCCAAGACTCTTCTCCACATTTCTTATAAAAGAAACCATCTCCTTGAATTCTTCGGGAGTGGCGGATATTTTGTGATCCGGCCCTTTCATTCCTTTATCGAGCGTAAAATGCTTCTCTATGATTTTCGCGCCTAAGGCAACTGCCGCAAGCGCCACCTCGATGCCTAATGTGTGATCGGAATAACCAACCGGCGTATGGAATGCCTTCTCGAGAACCAACATAGCCCTTAGATTAACTTTGTTCACCGGACACGGGTATTGCGAAACGCAATGGAGTAAAGCCAGCGGCGAATCGCTCTCAGCGCGAATGACCTCGACGGCCTGCCTTACTTCGGACAAAGTGGACATTCCGGTCGATAAGATAACCGGCCTGGAGAGTGAGGCTATAAACTTAAGAAACTCGAAATTGTTTATCTCGGATGAGCCTATTTTATACGCGGCAATGCCCATCTCTTGAAGCAATCGCGCGCCGGGAATATCTTTTGGGGTGGAAAGAAAAAGTATCTTCTTACGTCCGGCATACTCGAAGAGGCAAAAATAGTCCTCGTCTCTTAACTCTAATTTCTTGAGCATCGCAAGTTGAGTTTCCCGATCCCCTTTCGAGTTCTTCTGATAACCGGCCTTAATGGCATATCTGGATATTGTCCTCTCGGCCTTAAAGTTCTGAAACTTAACCGCGTCAGCGCCGCTCTCCCGCGCGGCGTCTATCAACTCCTTGGCAAGCGCTATATCGCCATTATGATTGACTCCGGCCTCAGCTATGATGAAAGTTTCTTTAAATTTAAATACGCTATTCATCCTATTCATGCCGCGGGCCCCTAAAGCAATAATTATCTCCTAAATAAAGGTCATTGAAATCCCTCAACAAAGATTGCTTTTGATGCTCGTAATAAAGCTCAACCATAACCCTGTTCGTCTCAAACAACTGCCTATAGAATTCGCCATCCGAAAGATTAGTGAAATTAACGGTCATAAGATCCGAATTCTTGTGCTTGTCATAAAAATCTGCCGGGCCGTTAAGCAACCCCCTCTTTATCGCAATATCGTACAGCTTAGAGCCTGGATACGGCGTAACCGGACGAATAGTCCTTAATTGCGAGAAGTCATTGTATTTTAGAAAAAAATCCAGAGATTTCTTTAAACTCTCCTTTGTGTCGCCCACATTTCCGAATATAAGGTTAAACCCTATCTTTATGTCGTAAGCCTGGGTATTCTCAACGCCTTTTAATATCTCTTCTTCAGTCTGTTTTTTATCCATAAGCCTTAAGGACTCATTATCGTAGGACTCAATGCCATAGTTAATGAAGACGCAGCCGGCTTTTTTCATCGCGTTTAAAACCTCAGGAACGGCCACATTCAACCGGCCGTTACAAGTCCACCTTATCTTTAAATCATCCTTCAGGATTTTTTCGCAAAACTCTATCGTCTTGCTTCTGGCTCCCATCAACAGCTCATCCTGAAAATTTATATACGTGATACGGTATTTTTTCTTGTAAAATTTTATCTCCTCTATGACATCGTCGGTGTTTCTATACCTTATGCCTTCAACCATGCGATAACAGAAATTGCAGGAATAATAACAACCCCTGCTGAATATCATATGCATCACTCTGTCTGTGGCCGTGGCAGGAGGCCATTTCGAGTTAAGGTAGTGCTCCATCGGAAGCTTATCAAAATACGGCCACGGCAAAAAATCTATGTCCTTAAGCGGCGCTCTTCTGGGAGTCATAACGACCCTACCTTCCTTATCTCTGCAAGCCAAACCTTCGACGGTGGAGAGATCTCTGTTTTCCTGGAACGCTTTGACGCACTCCAGAAAAGTTATCTCCCCTTCTCCAATGACCACAGCGTCGGCATCGGTCAAATTCATAAAATATTCTGATATAGGCGAAGGACCGTGCCCGCCAAGCACAAACTTCGGCCTGTTCTTGAGGTTGTTGACAGCCTCCGCTATTCGCAAGACTTTATTATGCTGAAAGTATCCTCCTATAAAACCAAGCCCCACAACGTCATAGCGGTTTTGACTCAAGTAATCATAAAGCTCTTTCTCGGTATAATGATAGGCGTCCTGATTGAAGTAATCCACTTCATAGCCGTTCTTCACCAGATATGCGGCTACATATGCGCTGCCCAACGGCACGACATGACGACTGCTCTCATTATCATAAATAATCAACAGTATCTTCATAAGGTCTTAGCCTTTCGTTTTGGTTT
>JAZDOX010000097.1:0-2996 GCA_043798215.1 Candidatus Omnitrophota bacterium
TCTCGTACCGGCAAGCCTTTCTTGCCGTTTCTTGACCGATCTTTAATGATCTGCCTATTGCTTTATAGCTCATGCCTAACATATGCAATTGCTTTGCCTTACAGGCGAGTGTTTTATATAATATAGCCTGTTTATTGACAGGAATTACGACGCGGACGGCGAGCTCAGACGCAGTTCGAATTGGTTGCACTCGCGTCCGCCAGTTTTGGTAGGGCGCTATTGATAAAATAAATCAGAGAATAAAATGTTATTTTTGTATTTGGATGAGAGCGGTGATCTTGGGTTTGATTTTGTAAATAAGCGCCCATCCTCATTCTTCGTTGTGTGTATTTTAGAAATAGAAGGACAGGATGAGAATAAGAGGCTGTCTAAAGCCGTTAAATTAATCTTACGAAGAAAATCCCATAAACGCAAGCACCTGAGAGAGCTAAAAGGGTCTCTTACTCCGCTTAAAATGAAAACCTATTTTTATGCTCGAATAAAAGATCTCAAATTTTCTATATACGCAGTTATTTTAGACAAGAAGAAGTCATATCAGAGTCTGTGGGGAGACAAGGAGCGTATTTATAGCCATATTGCGTATCTATTGCTTGAAAAGATTAAAATGGACGACAGGAAACCACGTATCCAATTAGTTATCGACCGATCCAAGTCCAAGGAGAATATTAGAGCGTTTGATAAATTTATTTTACTTCAATTAAAAGGTAAGATTGATCCGGCTGTGCCGCTTAGCATTTCTCATCTTGATTCACACTCCAACTATTGTCTGCAGGCGGTCGATTTGTTTTGCTGGGGGCTGTTCAGGAAATACGAAACGAATGATACCGCATGGTATGACGTATTTAAGGATAAGATTAAATATGAGAATTTGGCGGTGTTATAAAACAAAAATGAGCGCGCCCTACAGGTTTGTTCGGCAAGGCTCATAGCCTCAAAGAGGGAAGCACCTTGCCAACCCATAGCGGTCTTACCGCTCAACTATAAATATACACGATAATAGGGCAAAGGTCAACTTTTTTGTAAAGATTCTTAACAGAGCCGATTTAGTGTAATTCAGTAGCAGTTTTAAATTCATGAGAGGTGATTTTAAATGGCTGAGACCGATCCCGTTTTAAAATATGCTATATCAGAGGTTGTTAATAACCAATTGAAAAATTTGGAGCCTCCGGAAACCAAACAGACGTATGACCGGCTTGTCGCGAATGGTATTTCTGACCATGAGGCCAGGCGGTTAATAGGATGCGTTGTCACTAGCGAAATGTTTGATGTGTTAAAGCAGCAGCAATCATTTGATCGTGCAAGGTTTGTTAAAGCATTAAATAATCTGCCAAGATTACCATGGGAATGAAGAACTATGATGCCAGCATACGACCTTAACAAAATCAAATTTGCGACCGATGTAGCAACATTTCAGCGTGCGGTGGGTTTGTATGACAACGGCAAAGTGACAGAAGCTGAGGAGTATGGTGGAAATTATACCGCTGTTGTCTTGGGTACAAAGCCTTATCGAGTTTCGATATCGGCCCGAAATTATAAACACGGAAGTTGCACGTGCTACCTTAGTGAAAAGAATACGCTTTGCAAGCATATAGCGGCTTTGGCGCTGCATGTTGTTATGGATGGCCGCCCCTTAAACGATAGAGACAAGAAACTTGATCATAAAGTCGGGTGCAGTAGACAGCAGAGAGTGATAAATGAAGAAGAGTTGGTTATGGTTAAAAAATCCATCACTGAGGCCTTAAGATATATCAAGCCATACGCCGGGCCGTCGCGCACCTGGTTTGCAAATCAGGATTCCCTGAGTGAAGGATGCAATAGGTTGTCGGTAGTTGTTTCTGATCTAACGGTTAATAAACAAGCCGCGGAAATTTTGGTAAAACTGCTTTTACGGCTGGATAAAAAGTTACGTGTAGGCGGTGTAGACGACTCAAACGGTATTGTTGGTGGATTTATGAGTGAGGTCGTGCGTGTGCTTGAAGAGTTTGCGCAAATTGACGCCGAATGCATTGAAGCGTTTGAGGCGCTTATCGGTATAGGCATTACCTGCTTTAATTGGGAAGAGCCGCTTGTCCGCATTTTGGATGAAGCTCAAGAATAATGGTCGAGGAGTTGTAAATACTGTGAGAAATAAAGAGTTTATCGATGCAGGTATGGCCGGATATATTATGGATAAGATTGCTCATGGCGTGCCAGGCCTTAAAGAGGCGCTTCACAAATATGGCATCAATCCAAAAGATATGATTCGCTTTCAAATGGTTTCATAAATGTGCCGAAGCGAGAGAGAAAAAAGGCCTTACTTTTAAGTAAATTGCTTTAGGATTGAAGATCCCACAGTATCGGCTTAAGGATATTGAAAGGTCCGGCGTAAAGGACATAAGTGCGGATACTCTTGAGACCTACATAGATTACCTTAATTTGCGCAAATGGTTTAATTTGTGGAAAAAGAATAATCTCGATGTTTATGATCGATTCCGGTGCCTTGGAAAGGGTCAATCAGCCAAGCGGAAGCGAATGATATATTAATCTCCTGAATGATATATTGAATGGTATACACATGCTCTTCTGGCCGTCTCTTGGCTTATTTTTAAAGATCTGCCTATCGCTTCATAGCTCATTCCTAATATATGCAATTGTTTTGCCTTAAGAGCGTATGTTTTGTATAATACAGACTGTTTATTGACGGGAACCACGATATAGGCGGTGATCTCGGAAAAGGTTCGAATTGGTTGCACTCGCGTCCGCCAGTTTTTCCGACAAGGAGAAAATGAGCGATGCCGTGAAGGACGTAACGTCGCGGCAAGCGACGCAGGCCGAAACGGCGCCGCCACAATAAGCTTCTAAGTCGGCCTCGGGGACGAAGCTATAAGAAAGGGAGAATTATATGAAAGAGATAAAGAAGTCCGGGGACAAGAACGATTATAAGATAATCATCCCGGAAATAGGCGTCAGTCCTTTTCGGATGATAAAGATAGCATTCGCCCTGATGGGCGTCATTC
>JAZDOX010000106.1:0-13678 GCA_043798215.1 Candidatus Omnitrophota bacterium
CGCTGAGCTTTCTCTTCCCGTTCTTCTTAACATTTTCTTCCATCTTATTGCCTCCTTGTATTATTCTATCAGGAGGCCGGACTATACACAACTCCTATACGCTCTTTACTGTCCCTATCGAAAAAAAACCGGGATCTCTAACTATGTTTATTCAATCTTTTATCTGCACAACTACAGCCAAATTTAGATTTTGGAGGATTTTATCTATAAATCCTCTCTCACCTAAAATTATAATGCTTCCTCACAGGTTTCTCAACTATCCACGTGCAGGAAAGGCCTTTTGGGAAGGTCACGAAATCCCCTTTGCCGAATTTTACCTTCCCGCCGTCTTTTGTTTCCACGGTAACCTCCCCCTCAAGAATTAAACATTCCTCAACGCTGTCGTATGTCCAGGGAAATTTCGAGGCCTCTTTCGTCCAGATCGGCCAGCCTTCAACACCCTTTTTCTTCAATTCCTCTTGTGATAATTTTTCTACTTTGATCTCCATGGTATAATCTCCTCTTAGCTTGGACCCTGCACTTTTTGCCTGCCTGCCGGCATCTATTATCATACCCTACACCCACACTTTTTCCTCTTTAAAATCCTGATCTGCTCACTGACCGGATTCACAAATCGCGTTTGCCTGCTCTTCCCTGCCGCTAATCTGGAATCAAGAGGGCTAAGATGCCTGTAGCCGCGCCTCTTAAACTCCATAATGAGCTTATTATGCCTTGAATACAGCGCCTTTAACCTGTCCTTCCATCTTAATGTCTCGGGGTGGCGGGAATATCCTTTCTTTTTGCGTGTCAGGATAGACCAGATGGCGTGAAGTTCCCTGTGCTCGCCTAAGAGATGATCGCGGCACAGTTTCTTTACCGGAATGTCCCATATCCTCATTTTTAGGCCCTCACCATCACCAGCATCATCTTGAAACGCTCTGTTGCCTTTAAGGCGTGGGGTTGGTTCGCCGGCATTATGATGATTTCACCTGCCTTTAAATGATGGGGCTTGCCGGAGATGATGATCTCTGCTTTGCCGTCAAAGACGTAGACCAAGGCGTCGAACGGCGCGGTGTGCTCGCTTAATCCCTGCCCTTTATCAAAGGCAAAGAGGGTTACCGTGCCCTCGTCCTTTTTTATTATCTCTTTGCTTACTACGGAGCCTTCCTGGTAATCTACTAAATCCCTTAAATTTCCCGCCTGTCCGGTAATATTTTCCATTTTAACCCTACCTATCCGCCAAAACCACTCTTAGATTCAAGGCGTCGGCTATTTTCTTGAGAGTTCTTATAGATATATTAACATAACCCTGTTCTACGAACGAAATTGTTTGCTGGGAGAGGCCTGTTTTTTCCGCCAATTCTGTTTGGGTCAAGCCGATCTTATTCCTAGTGTCTTTTATCTGATTGCATATAATTTTTATTTCCGGATCCATATCGAGAGGCCTTTTTTTAGCTTCTTTGAGTATCTTTATGGCAGGGTCTTTCCTCACCGCCTTATAAATTTCATCCCAAAAGATAATACGCCTTTCGTTCCATTTATTCTCCCTCATTCTCCTTTTTATCTTTAGCCAATTTTTGGCAAAGAGTTCTTTGCTTAAGTAGTCGTTAAATATATTCTTCGGTTTATTGCTTCTGGCAAGCAGCAATGAAGCGAACCCAATGAATCGCGGATTAAGCTCATCTGATAGAATTTTCTTTACCTCGTCTTTACTGGTCTTCTTGTCCCAGAAAATCGAATTATTATCCATATCCTTAGACCTCCGCCGCGATTATTTTTTCCACTTCAGTCTTAAAATGACGCTCCATCTCCTGAAAAAGAACATTTTTATCCGTTATAATCTCGGTTAGCCCAAGTTTCATCCTGACCCTGTCGTAAGTCCTAAACCAGATAATTAGACTTTCTTTTTGAGTTTGTTGGCAATATTGCTCGACATATTTCGACAACGGCATAAACGTAGTTGACAGGAAATACAGATCGAAAAAATCTTTTGCTTCTTGCCTGCCTCCCGCGAACAATTGCCTGCCCGCGCCGTTTGTCTTTGCGATACTTCCGCAAGCGGTTAATATTTTCCTAAAATAAATGTCCTGAATCGAGAGAACGGGGATGCCGTCTATTATTTTCAGCGGTTCCAATAACCTATAAACATCTTCGACAAAATCTATCTTCAGCGAGTTATTTTTATCTATCTTGAGCGAATAGACCAGCATCTTGGCAAAGCCCGCCTTATCCTGCTCTCCGGACAATTCTATCTCTAACCCCATATTCACGGCAAGTTCAGACATCAAGCGCTCTATCTTGGATCTGGAGAAATCCTTTGTGAAAAAATCCAAATCGTAGGATTCCCGATGTTTAAAATAGAACAGAGACAAAGCGATTCCGCAGGCCAAATAAAAACCCTCTAACTTATTTGCCAATTTCCTTAAAACCTCATCTCTTATCTTTATTATCTTATTCATTTTAGTTCGCCTCTGCTAATAAAGTATACATAAAAAAGTTGATATTGTAAAGTATTTACTATTGTTATTTGTATTTATGTTTATTATCAACTATTTTATGTATTTATGTATCTCGTGTAATTATAATAAGATACGGCGAAAATATCCTATATTTTCATTTCTTAGGTTCGGCGTACGCCCTGCAACAGGGACAGGACTTTTCGACCGCCTTTATCATTTTGGCTAATTTAGAGCAGGGGAATCTGCGGGCGAATACGCAGAAAGGGCATATTCGGCAAATAAAAGCGAGTAACCTCGTTAAAATCTTCATATATTCCTCTCATTATTCAGGTTTTTTCTCCGGTAATTTTTTCCATTTTGTCTTAAAAGCCTCTAATCTGTTCTTGTGTATTTGCTGTTTTTCTCTCAATACCCGGGGGATATTCTTCTGCCTTCTGGTAACCCTGTCTTTTGACATCTTTTCCCTCTCTTTTTTTATTTCAGGCACTCCCTATTCTTTCTTACCTCTTCTTTGTAAGCCTGTATCTCGGACTCTTTTCGCGCGGGGGTCCAATCCAAAAGTTGCGCCATTATACCGGCGGAGTCTTCCAGTTCGTTAAGGCCGAGTGAAGGGGTTGTCGCGAGTTGCAGACGGCGGATCAATAGATCTTTTAAGTTGTTTGCCATCTCATCTTTGACGGCGTGTTCGATGAGTGAACGCAAATCCCCTTTCCTCTCCTCCGAGACGGCAGGAGACGGGCCTTGCTCCGCCGTAATGCATTTCTTAAAGAGATTGCCTGCCTGCCGGCAAGGCAGGCTTCGGCCCGAAATTTCGGGCCTCGCAATGACATTCCAGCATAGACGCGCTCGCAATGACACGAGTACCAGGTCAACCACCTGTTCGGCAAGGCGGCGGTATGTTGTGTATTTTCCACCGACAACCGATATTAGCCCTGATGCGGACTCCTTTATCAGATGTTCGCGCGAAACCTTCCAAGTCGCTATGCCTTGGGTGTTCATAAGCGGTCTTAGGCCAGCGTAAGTTGTTATTACGCCCCCTTTGTCTATTCCTTCGTTTGGAAAAACTCTGCGAGCCTCCTCCAGCAGATATTCGAGATCGTTAGAGGTGGCATATACATCGTCGGCTGAATCATTGAAATCCGTGTCGGTTGTGCCTATTAATGTGTAATCGCGCCACGGGATGGCGAAAAGTATCCTCTTGTCCTTGCGCGCCGAAAAGAGCATAGCCCGGGCGATGGGCAATTTCCTGTAGACAAGATGTATGCCTTTTGTGGGCCGCGTAATGAAAGGCGCGTTCGGCTCATCGGCTCGCACTATCCGGTTTGACCAAGCTCCTGTGGCATTGACCACAGACCGCGCACAAATGGAGAATCTCTCACCGGTAAGCCTATCCCTCGCTTCCGCGCCGGTAATCTTTCCTTCCCTCTTGATGAATTCTTCGGCTTCGGCCTTATTGGCCACACAAGAGCCCGCCTCATAGGCGGATATCGCGTTGTCAAGGCATAGCCTAATGTCATCCATCTGTGCGTCACAATAAAGAACGCCTCCCTTTAAGCCTTGAGGGGTTATATTGCTCTCAAGTGCGGCGGCCTCGTCTTTTTTGAGTGAACGATGGCAGTGGATATTGCCTTTGCCTGCCAGCAGGTCATAGATAAAGACGCCCGTCTTCATCATTATCAGCGGGCGCGGGTCGCCTTTATATACCGGAATAATGAATTCAAGTGGACGAACTAATTTCGGAACCGTCCTTAATAATATTCCCCGCTCGCGCAGGGCTTCATATATGAGATTTAAATTGAATTGTTCGAGGTAGCGTATTCCGCCATGGATTATTTTTGTGGTTTTGCCGCTTGCGCCGGCGGCGAAATCATCTTTCTCGATGAGCGCGGTTTTTATCCCGCGCAGAGCGGCATCGCGCGCGATAGCGCAGCCGTTTATCCCGCCGCCTATGACAAGCAAATCAAAATGCTCCGCTTTAAGCCTGCTTATATCGCGCTTCATGTCCCCATCCTTGTCATAGCGACCTTGCTTTTCTTATCGCGCCCAGCCAGCCCGCGTAAAGCGTGCTTCTTGTTTTATCGTTGATATGTGGGAAAAAAGTTTTTTCTATAGCCAACGTTTTTTTAAGCTCATCGGCTGTTTTCCAGAATCCTACGGCTAAGCCCGCAAGCATCGCCGCTCCCTTCGCGGTAGTCTCGGTTATCGCGGGACGGATTATCTTTACGCCCAGCATATCCGCCTGAAACTGCATAAGGAAATTATTGCGGCAGGCTCCTCCGTCTACCCGCAAGGACTTAAGCCTGTTGCCGGTCCCCTTCTCCATTATATCCACGATGTCTTTTACCTGATAGGCAATGGCTTCAAGCGCGGCGCGGATAATATGCAGCCTGCTTGTGCCGCGGGTAATGCCGGTCAGCGTGCCGCGCGCGCGGGAATCCCAGTAGGGCGCCCCCAGCCCCACAAATGCCGGAACAAAATATACTCCGCCTGTGTCCCCGACCTTCTTTGCCAACTCTTCGGTTTCGGCGGCGGTCTTGATAATCTTTAATTCGTCTCTTAACCATTGCACAGCCGCTCCGGCGATAAATACAGCGCCTTCTTGCGCGTAGCAGGGCTTTCCATACATATCACAAGCGAGGGTTGTTAATAAGCCTTTGTCGGAGGCCGTAAATTTTTTGCCCGTATTCAACAAGAGGAAGCATCCTGTGCCGTAGGTATTTTTCATTTCTCCTGCTTCAAAGCAACCTTGTCCGAAGAGGGCCGCCTGTTGGTCACCCGCGACGGCAGCTATCGGTATGCCCGGAATAAGGCCGCGGGCATTCCTTGCGGTTTCGCCGAATATAGAGCTTGAGGCTCCTACTTCAGGGAGAATCTCTTTCGGTATCTTTAAAATCTTAAGCAGTTCATCATCCCATTTTTTCTCTTTGAGATTAAATATCAGTGTGCGGGAGGCGTTGGTGTAGTCGGTGGCATGGACTTTGCTGCCGGTAAGTTTCCATATGAGCCATGTATCCACGGTGCCAAAGCAAATCTCTCCTGCCTCGGCGCGTTCGCGCAATCCCTTTACGTTATCCAACAGCCACTTTATCTTTGTCCCTGAAAAGTAGGCGTCTATGACAAGTCCGGTTTTCTTCTGGAAAAGCTTTGAGTAGCCGTCTTTTTTTAGTCTATCGCAGATACCAGCGGTGCGGCGGCATTGCCATACGATGGCATTATGGACGGGCCTGCCTGTCTTTCTGTCCCAGAGGATGGTCGTCTCGCGCTGATTGGTTATTCCTATCGCAGCGATATTGGCTGGCTCGATGTTTTTTTGTAATAGAGCTTCTTTAGTCACAAATTCCACAGAGCGCCATATCTCATCAGGATTATGTTCTACCCAGCCGCCGCCTGAATCGCGAACCAAAGGATAAATCTGCCTTATTTCTTTGTAGGCGCTGGATATAATACGGCCGGATTCATCGAATATATACGCCCTGCTTCCTGTGGTGCCCTGATCTATGGATAGAATGTATCTCAATTATTAAGCGTAACCCTTTTTAGAGATATTCGATGGTTTAGCGCTTTAATGGAGTGTCCCTTTTGGGAACGTCCCCGTTGCCAGAGCGTCAGGATACGGCATCTGAAATCCACCTGATATAACTGCGGCTTCCGCCTTTAATCGAGATTTCAATTATTTCAGGGCATTCATAGGAGTGTAAGCTCTTAACCGCTTTTTCGATGTCAGGGAAGCGTTTTGCCGTTGACTTGATGATAAGCATAAATTCGCGAGCCGATTCAATCTTTCCCTTCCAGGTATAAATAGACTCTACCGCGGCAATGATATTTACGCAAGCCGCCAGCCTTTTCTTTACCAAGTATCTGGCTATCTTGCGCGCTTCACTTCTCGATCCGGTCATGACAAAGATTAAGCTATTTTTCAATGTTCACCCTCCCAAAAAACTTTAGGGGACACGCGAACCCGATAAACCCAAATTTTGCAATAGCAAAATTTGCCCAAAGGGCCGATAAGATTAAACCCCGAAGGGGTTTAATCTTATCGGCGGGGTAATCCAAAAATTGGCATAACATCTTTTTGTGTTGCATTGCAATAAGACAGCTTATTTAAAATCAATATGTTGCGAGAATATTAGAAATTCTAATGCAAATTTCGGGATAAACTTAAAGTTTGCGTATTTCGGCCCTTATTTTTGAAAATTATCAGGGTTATTTTTATCCTCTTCTAAGATGGATTTTATAATCCTTTTCTCCTTCCAATACCACATGTCCTTCCCTGGACAACCAGCCCAAGCTCATAAGTATAACGTCTTTCGGCTTATCAATTCCTGAATTTAACTGTGATAGAGTTACTTCCCCGTGCTCATCCAGGTAATGCCAAATCTCCCCGGCTGTAATCCCTATTTCCGTTATCACATTGCACCTCCATTTTTTAGCGCATAGCGTTCAGCGTATAGGCCTATAGTTTTTTATCCGCTGTCCGCTAAACGCTATCCGCTCCGTTTTTGTGCACATTCGTGGTTTCATGTTCTTTATTATAACTGTTGCATCTGGGACATACTGAGATTAAAGAATGCCTGCTATCTATGTAAAAATGCGTGCAAATGGAACATTGCCAGACATACCTTTTGACGTTCAAGTAGTTGTCGCGCAGATTCCCATTTTTTTCTGAAAAAACCCAATAAAGCAATAACGCGACTACTGTTACGCTTATGTATAAGGCTACGGCGAATGACAACTCAATCTTAATCATTCTACCGCTACTTTAACTAAATTTAAAGTTAATTTTACAACGCCCCATTGTTCATCATTTTTTTTAACGGACGTTAAAGGGGCAAACCGCCATCCCTTTAGGTAACGCATACCCGTCAGATCTATTGTCGGGTGCCCTGAAGACGAGATTCTCTCAATCATCTCAACATTTCCTTCGGCGGAAACCCAAAATTTTAGCTCCATCTCAAAAGAATTGCCTAATCGGTTTAAGTCCACTCCCAAGCCTTCATCCCAACGCAGGTTGTCCGGCAGATCAGGCCTATAAATTATCTCTCTGAACTTAACCGGCCCTTTAATCTCAAAAGGGAGCGCTTTATAGGAAACCTTTACGTCGTCAAAAAATCTTTGCGCGAACTGCTTTGCTCCCGTGAGTTTATCAGCGCTTCCAGCTTTATCGCTTAGCTCTTCAAGAGCGTCGAAATCCGTCATAAAAACCGGTTTTTCAAGGTAGCTGTGGTTTTCATCCTCGGCGCTTAATATTCCAAAGGCCGGAATATTTTTATTTATTTTTTCTATTCCGGGACTGGGCTTGATTTCACTAAGCCTGTTATCCGGCGAGACGGCTTCATCTTGCAGTATTGCCCCAATGAAAAAGATATCTGCGCGCGGTTCCATTGTTGCGGCTTCACGGCCGACAAATATTTTAAATGAATATATTGAAAACAGATGACAGGCAAGAGAAAACAGCGCCGCGAAGATAAATCCCGTTAGAGAACTCCGTTTTCTAATCCCGTGATGAATTTTCTCTAACGGGATAAAGATATGACGCGTTATTATTTGGCTTGCGTTGTTGCTAAATTCACTTGCCCAATTCCCGCTTGTTTGCATATATCCCACACCTCCACCACCCGCTCTAATGGCGTTCCTTTATCAGCTTTTATAAGCAAAGAACTTCTCGCCGGTAAATCCTTTAGCCTTAAAGCGAGCTCTTTAAGCGAAACTAATCCGCCATTAATGTATATCAATTTCTCTCTTGTGATAGTAAGAATAAGCGAGTCTCCCGCGACTGTTCGCGAAGTTACGGCTTTTGGCAAGATTACGCCGATTCCTTCATTGGAAGACGCCGCGTAGCCCCATATTAAGACGAAAAAGAGAAAAAGCAGAAGAAAAAGATTAAGAAAAGGCGCTATTCCAGTATATTCAGCTTTTATTGGTTTTAGGCAACTATGCCTCATTCTCATTTTATTCGGCCCTTTTCTCGGACAAGATGCTTATAAGCTGAGTTGCGCCTATCTCCATCTCGCGCCGAAAATTATTTACTCTATTCACGAAATAGTTATATGCCGTCAACGCCGGTATGGCAACCGCTAAACCCGCCACAGTCGCGATAAGGGCCTGCCATACGCCCATGGATATGTCAGCGGGCGTTACAGGGCTCAATATGCCAGCTTTTTCCTGAATCTCCTGAAACACCTCTACCATACCCAATACTGTTCCAAGAAGTCCAAGTAAAGGCGAGATTTGCGTGATTGTGGCCAATATCCCGATATTTTTCTCCAGCGCAGGTATTTCCCGTATGGCGGCGTCTTCTATAGCTTGCCTGATTTCCTGATGTGTTCTGTCATACTTTAGAATTCCCGATTTTAGAATATTAGAGAGGGGGCTGGGATTTTTTTCGCATATCTCTATGGCATCCATAACGCGGTTTCTCTTAAGGGAATCGGATATCTCATCCATAAATTTTTTTGTCTCAAGCTTAATACGCCAAAGATATATCCCTTTTTCCACCGCGACAGCCAATGCCGTAATAGAACAAATGAGTATGGGCCACATCATCGGCCCGCCTTTTAAAAGCCATTCCAACATCTTAATTTACCTCCTCATCTTTCAAAAAAGCGTGACTCGATATCCACTCAAGCCTTTCTTTTGCGTATTTAGCTTCTTCAATATCCGTTTTGGCGATTCCCTCATAAATTTTTTTGGCTTCAGTCCAGCGCTTGGCGCTCTCGAATAAATACGCGGCCCTGAGTTCGGCGCGAATTACCCAATGTGTTATTTGCGGATAAACGTATTTAACTTTGAGGTATTCGGCTATGGCTTGATCGATATCGCCAAGCTCTTCGTAGCACTCGCCGATCAAGAACTGGCTCTCGGCGTTAAAATCGCTCTGACTTTCGGTTATCGCGAAACGATATTTTTCAATGGCGCTGTTGAGTAGTCCTCTATCCTTCAAGATATCGCCTATTTTCCTGCTCGCGACTTTTCCAAAGGCGGAATCGGGGTATTTCTCGGTAATTGTCCTGAGTTCTTTTACGGCGTCGTCTGTTCTGCCGCTTTTCGCTAGTATGTCGCCTATGTTAATAGTGCTGTCTATAGCCAGCTTGGATTCGGGATAGATTTCTATTAAATTCTCAAATTGAAGTATGGCTTTATCAAGATCGCCCGTTTTATATGACACGAAAGCCAGCCGATACTTAGCCTCAGCCGCGGCTTCCGGCGAAGAACTGGAGAGCGCGTAATCAAAATACTCTTTAGCTTTCTGATATTGCTCTTTGCCGTAGTAGTATTGTCCCAGCCAAAGCCTGATATCGTCGGATATATCGGATTTTGGGTATTTGTCTAAATAGGCGTTAAATTCCGATACCGCGTTTTTATCATCTCCCATCCGATAGCGGCACCACCCTTTTTCGTAAACACTCAAGCGTCCGTATTCGTTATCTGGATAATCCTTAGAGACCTTATTAAAAACCTCGCCGGCGTCATTATATTTTCCAAGGTTAAAGAGGCAATTACCGATCTGAAAATAAACCTCGGCGGCTAAGTCTTCCCGAGAAGTGTTTTGAGCAACATTTTTAAAGGCCTCTAAAGCGGATTGAAAATTTCCTTTTCGGAAATAAGATAAAGCTATCTGGTAAAGCGCTTTTTCCTTGAGCTTTGAGTCGGGAAAATTTCCTATAAGGCTTTGGAAGGCCAGTATAGCGCCGTCAAAATTTCCCAGCATAAACAAAGCAATGCCTAATTGATATTGGGCGTAATCGCAGATCAGGCTGTCGCGATAGTCGGTTAAAATCTCATCGTAGTATTCTCTCGCTTTTTGGCAGTCTTTTAAATCCATATATATGTCGCCTATTCTGCATATCGCGCTGGCTTTTAGACTTCTGTCGGAAGACTTCTTTTTTGCCTCCAGGAACTGCGATATCGCTTCCCGCGGTTGCTGGATTCTCAGCAATGTCCACGCCAAATCGTATTCAAATAGGGCCAGCAGTTCGGAATCCGGGAATTTGGACGCGGCTTCCGCGTAGGTATCGCCGGCGTTTTTATATTCCCCGAGGCTATAAAGGCAGTCACCTTTGCCGAGGTAAGCCTGGTCTATGAAATTTGAATTTTGAAACTTCAGCATAATCTCTTCGTAGCTTCTGATAGCTTCTTTGTACTCACTCATAAACGCGTAACATTGCCCCGTTCCCAGTATGACGGAATCAGTTAAAGGGCTTTCGGGATAATCTTTGCGAAAATTCAGGAACAGTCCGAGAGCGTCTTTATGTCTTCCGAGTTTGAAGTTAACCCATGCTTTGCCGTAAATGGCGTATGGCGTCCAAGCCGCTTCCGGGTTTGACTCAAGAGCCTTTGAGTAATTTTCGAGAGCATCCTCATAATCTTTCAAAGCGTAGTCAACTTCCCCGGATAAAAAATAAACATCAGGCAGTTTTTTCGAGACCGTGAAATTTTTAAGGTAATTTTTCAGCAGCTCTTGCGATTTAGCGGGCCTTCCGGCCATAAATTCAGCTTCGGCTATCTTGAATTTGGCGTCGGCGACAAGGTTGTCGGCGGGATACTTGGCAACGAAATCCGTAAAAGATTTTACGGATTCATCGTAGTTCTTCATATTGTAATAGCACCACCCCTTTGAATAGCGCGCGAAACTCGCGTATTTTGAGTCTGGAAATTTATCTATTATGGCTTGATATTGAACGAGCGCGTCTTTGAAATCATCAGTCTTGAAATATACTTCGGCCGACCAGTACGCCGCTTCATCGTAAAGCCTGTTGGCGTAGATTGAAGATAGTACTATCTCGAACTCGTTAAGCGCTTGCGCGTGTTTGTCGTTATGATAATAGCATCTTCCCAATAGCAAGTGGGCCTCGTCTTTAAAGCGGCTATTGGGATAGCTGGATAGAAAACGTTCGAGTTGCTCCTGCGAGATGTCGTAAAATTCATCCTCCAGAGCTTTACTCGCCAGTAAAAAATCCTCTTCCTCGGCATTGCGGTTCCCAAAGCTTAAAGGCTGCCCGCATAGAATAAAAACGGCTATTAAGAAAATAGATAAAATTCTGTTCATTGTCTCCGAGTGTAGCTGCCCAAGTCAATAGTTAGTTTTATAGTTAATTTTTGCGCCGCCAATAAAGAAGGCGCGCTAATCTGAGCGGTGATAATATACGTATCAATATAACATCAAGAGGTCATTTCTTCAACTCAGATTTTACATGCGTGTCAAGATTTTACATGCGCATCGCACTAGTGCATTGTAACATAAATTTTATACTGTTCGAGCGAGGCCATTGGCCGAGTCGAGAACTACAGCAGCAGAACTTCTCGACTCATCCGCCTCAGGCGGATTCGCTCGAAGAATAAGTGTTTGCTGTCTCCAAGAACTACCATGAATTAATGTTACAATGCAGTATATCCGGCTTCGCGGTGTTGAGTAAGATCCAAGCCGATACGCTCATCCTGCTCTGAAGCGCGGACACCAACCGTAGCCTCGAGTATCTTCAGTAATATAAAAGTCATGACAAAAGAATAAACAGCGACTATTATAACGGCTTTAAATTGAATAAATAACTGCGCCGGATTTCCATAAAACAGCCCGTTGGCGCCTGCGGGATTTACAATCTTCGTAGCCCAGAGACCTGTGGCCAAAGCGCCCCATATGCCGCCTATGCCGTGAACGCCAAAAGCATCCAGAGAATCGTCATAACCGAACTTGACCTTGAGTATGGCAACTGCCATATAGCATAATACCGAAACAATAATCCCTATCCAAATCGCGCCGATGGGATTCACGAAACCCGAAGCCGGGGTTACCGCGGCAAGGCCGCCTACAGCGCCCGTAATTATACCCAAAACCGTGGAGCGGGAATTGAATACCCAATCGAGAAGCGCCCATGTCAGGCCTGCCGCCGCGCCGGCGAATTGGGTGGCCACAAAAGCGCTTGTCGCCAAGGAACTGGATGTAAGGGCGCTTCCGGCGTTGAAACCAAACCAGCCAAACCATAATAAACCAGCGCCCAAAACCGCAAAGGGCAAATTATGCGGAGGGGATATCTTATCCGGATAACCCTGACGTCTGCCAATGACCAACGCGCATGCCAAAGCCGCGACACCAGCATTGATATGGACGACAATGCCGCCGGCAAAATCGAGCACTCCCGCCTGTTTAAGGAAACCGCCCGTACCCCACACCCAGTGACATACCGGGTCATAGACAAATGTTGCCCATAATAACGAAAAGATACAAAACGTCGAAAATTTCATCCTTTCGGCGAAAGCGCCGCATATAAGTCCCGGGGTGATTATCGCGAACATCGCCTGGAATATCATAAAAGCCTGATGCGGCACTGTCCCCGCGTATGCAGGGTTTGGATCCAGTCCCACCCCTTTAAGGCCAAACCAGCCGAGCCCTCCAATAATACCTTTTATATCGGGCCCAAAAGCAAGGCTGTAACCGAACAAAGCCCACTGCATCGTGATAAGGCACACCAGCATAAAACACTGCATCAATATCGAAAGTACGTTCTTTCTGCGCACCAAGCCCCCATAAAAGAACGCCAAAGCAGGTGTCATCATCAAGACCAGCGCGGCCGAAGTCAGTATCCACGCGGTGTCGCCTGTGTCAACCTTTAGCGCGGGCGCAGTTTCCGCCGCGGCTACCACGGTAGCGATTGCCGTAAGCAACAGAAAAATCATAAAAAACCAAAATTGGCTTTTCTTTAACAATTCTCTCATTTGAACCCCCCGTGTTAACATTTGAGTGTTGTATTTTTGCGGAACAATCTTTGTCGCGAAACAACAAAAATAGTCAACTTTGACATTGATTTTGCGGCTTTCGCCTTTGAAAGGATTACAGTTCAGCTTATAATCACAATATCAATTATAATGGCGCATGTTACAAACGCGTTAAATGTATATTAATTTTTAGTTAAAAAAATCGGTAACAGGTCAGTGAATGGGCGGGGCAAATGGTAAAATTTGTGATAATACTGTGATAATACTTGGAGACTCAAGCGCTTATTCTTCGAGTGAATCCGCCTGAGGCGGATGAGTCGAGAAGTTCTGCTTTAGTCCCTGTCTGCGTGCCACGCACAGGCAGGCCTGTCTGCCCTCGGCTTCGCCGCGAGGCGAGCCGACAGGCAGGCATATCCATAGTTCTCGACTCGGCCAATGGCCTCGCTCGAACAGTATAAAATTTGCGGGACAACGCGCTATCAATTTCCCCTATTTACTGACGTATTACAAAAATCGAGGTTTTTAGTGTA
>JAZDOX010000119.1:0-4024 GCA_043798215.1 Candidatus Omnitrophota bacterium
AGAATCTGGAGCATCTTAAAAATTCTCTTTTATCACCTTTGTGCAGGATTCGCGATTCGCAGCGTCTCCTGTGGTCATGCATCAGAGCATCGGATTTGCCCTGGAGATAGTGTTTCTATTACTTATGCGTAAGTCAGTAGTACTATAAGTCTAAGCGATGAAATTGAAGATTTCCCTGATAAACATAAAAACCTTTCCCGCGGTCAGATAGATGAATTGCGAGAAACCCATCTCGCATTGGATATAGCGGCGAATGATGGCAGAATGTTTGCAATAACATTGGATCGGGTAGGTAAATTACAGCAGGTGGGTAACGAAGCATTAGCAGACTTGTTGATTTCTAATTTGATTCATTTACGTTCTCCACCCGCGACAAGGCAAAAGCTTCTAAGATATCTACAAGACGTATCCTTTAGAGAAAAACTTTTTAAAGGATTTATGCTTATGAGTGATTCGATTAAAGGCAAGCCCCTGCCCCAAGATAAGCCTATTCGTCTATGCGTAGTGATAGAAGACAAAAACCTACCCACAATGGTATTCAAAGATCCATGCACAAACCCTATAGCGCATTCAGGAAAAGGTGAAAAGACAAGCACTCCTTACACATCTATATATGCAGGATATAATTCACTGGAGGTTGCGTTTAAAACCGATCGGGAAGATGACTTTAAGAAGATAATAAACCATGAAGCAAACGATATCGCTAGAGGATATCATCTTGATGAGGAAACAAAAGAAGCGGCAAATTTATATGATACTACACTAGACTTATACGATGCTGGCATGTTCAAATTCCTGTGGTTTGATATTCTTAATAAGTCCCTTGAAGAGGGCAATGTTTACAAGATCAAATATGATGCCGCGAGATTAAGCGAATCCCAGATAGCAATAATCAAAGAATATGTAAGGCTGCTAAGTGATAAGACAAAAAGCAAATTCGAGGCTATAGGGTTCTCGAGTGCCAGAAATTCCAAGGAAACGCTGATTACCGTATATAGGGAAGATCGCGGCGGCAACGTCAAAGGTAAAGGCTTTGTGGATATAGACATATCGAAAGGTGCTAAGATTGAAGAATATGCCTTAAGGATAACTGGCATGGTGAATATAGCGCTTGCTGCATCCAACATTGACGGCGAAACAAATTCTCCGCTTGTGGGATTCATAAGGGCTCAATGTAGGCTAATGGTAGAAGATAGTGTGGCAATCCCTGAGGGCTTCGAGAACCTCATAAAGTTCATACGAAATCTTCCATTACCCAAGGCCTCAAGGATGCCTACGGAGAAAATTGTAGAATACAATGAACGCGCCAAAGAAGCTCTTACCGCCGCATAATTTTCGAAGATTTTTAAACAAAATATACAAATGTCCGCCTCTCGACCCCGGACATTTTGTATCTTCCTATGGTTAAAAGAGTTGTGTCAATTGTCCACCCAAAATAGCGGACATTTGGGACAGTTTTTGAGCACAAGTCCATGTCCGGACATATCTCCAAAACTCGCCTCTCTGATCTACGCAACCTTCCCGATATTCGGCGATATTACTACATAATAAAGGCGCCTTAGGTATAGAGGTATAGTTATTTCCTATACCTGCACGGGGAGCCAAAATAAAAAAGCCTATCGTTAAATCGGTGGGCTTTTTTATTTTGGATCATCTGTAGAAGGACTCGAAGCGAGCCGGCGACGGAGGCGGCCTCCGGACGCCGAAGCCGCCGAGTCCTCGCCGTAGTAATGATATTCAAAAAAACATTTGCATTTATCCGTATTTATGGTATATTTATATTGTACATATGAATGATATTCATTTTAGTTGGGATAATTCAAAAGCATTGCTTAACAAAAGAAAACACGGCGTTTCTTTTGAAGAAGCCCAAACCGTTTTTTATGATGAGAATGCAATAGAATATTTTGACCCGGATCATTCAGAGGATGAGGATAGATTTATAATGCTGGGTTTTAGCTTTAAGTTACGGATGTTGGTCGTGTGTTATTGTACAAGAAAAGGAAGCACTATAAGGATAATTTCAGCGAGAAAAGCAACCCGCCGCGAAGCTGATAATTATCGAAAGGGTGAAATATGAGAGCGGAATATGATTTTTCAAAATTACATGGTAAGCGCAACCCGTATGCTGCAAGGCTAAAAAAGCCGGTAACGATACGGATTGGCTCCGATGTTATAGCGTATTTCAAACATCTGGCAGATGAGACGGATGTGCCCTATCAGATTTTAATTAATATGTATCTGAGAGATTGTGTACAATCTCATCGAAAAGTTGGATGGGTTAGATAAAACGAAATAATGTGCCTAAACATAACCCTATGCGAGTGTAATGTCTGCGTAGGGCTGTGTTTTTTTATCCTCCTTCGCAGAAAACCCCGAGCTTTTGGTTCGACTGCGCTCACCATCCCCGGGAGCCATCCCGAGCGAAGCGAGGGACAAGCTCGGGAATGAATGCGCAGATTGCGGCGGTGACCGACGTTGCGCCAAAAGGTTTTCTGCTTCGGAGGATTCCGCCAAAAGGCGAATGGATGCTCCGGGCTTTAGCCCGGAGAGCTTCATTTTGGCTCATCTGTAGAAGAACTCGAAGCGAGCGGCCGCCGACCAACGGGAGGAAAAGGCCTCAGGACGACAGGCCGTGAGCTGGCGACGGAGGCGGCCTCCGGACGCCGAAGGCGCCGAGTCCTCGCGGTAGAAATTGCTTGATAATTCAAAGGGACAGGTCTAATATGTTTCGCAGGGACACCTCTGGGATGTCAACGAGAACCGTCCCCAAACTTCAATTCGGCGGAATAGTCACAAGCACCGACCCTCGCAAATTTACAGGCCGGTGGATTTCTTTTAATAAAGACGGCAAGGAATTATCGACCAGCAATGATAACTGGAAAAATTTAGCTTTATAGACGAGGTGACCGATGAAATCATTAGACATTGATTTTTTGAGCCGACAGGCGATCCCCATTGAGATGGGCGGATTGCTTCAGAAGCTCGGTGAGTATAAAGGCAGGCAGGATTTATTTCAGCATCAGACGCCTCAAGTCTTGGCGACATTGAAACAGACGGCCATTATCGAAAGCACGGAGTCATCGAACAGGATTGAAGGCGTGACCGTGCCGTCAAAGCGTTTTAAGGAGCTTATGGCGCATCCGTCTAAACCGAAAGACCGCTCGGAAGCGGAAATCCTCGGCTATCGTGAGGCGTTGTCAAAAATTCATACCAAGCCAGAGTCATTCCCTATAAATGAAAAGACGATTTTAGACTTGCACCGGCAGATTTATTCACGCACGGATGTCCCTGCTGGTCAGTGGAAGAAGCGGGATAATTCTATTGAGGAGCGTCTTTCTGATGGACGTTGGATCACAAGATTTGTGCCGGTTTCGGCACGTGAGACGCCCGGTTATATGAAAGAATTGTGCGTCAGGTTTAACCGCCTAATGGATAAAAGGCAAACAAGCCCGCTCATTCTCATACCGGCGTTTGTATTTGATTTTCTGTGTATTCACCCCTTTAGCGACGGCAACGGACGTGTGTCGAGGCTCTTGACGGTTTTAATGTTTCACCAAGCTGATTATACGGTCGGGCGGTATATCTCAATTGAACGCTTAATCGAAGAATCAAAAGAAACATATTATGAGGCTTTGCAGTTATCGTCAAAGAACTGGCAAGAAGGCAAACACAGCCTCAAGCCGTGGTGGGAGTATTCGCTTGGCGTCTTGATCGGGGCCTATCAGGAATTTGAACGCCGTGTCGGCACGATCACCAAGGCTCGGGGAGCAAAGACGTCTATTGTGGAAGAAACGATTGATAATCTCCCGCAGACTTTCAGTATTTCGGATATTGAGAGGCTCTGCCCCTCGGTGAGCCGTGATATGATCAGGGTTATCTTAAACCGCCTCCGCAAGGAAGGCCATATTATGAGCAAAGGCACCGGCCGTGGCCCTCTGGGAGAAACGTGGTAATAAACCCATTAAACGTGGTAATAAACGTGGTAATGACTAATTCTACTGTGACATTTTACTGTGACACG
>JAZDOX010000004.1:0-17125 GCA_043798215.1 Candidatus Omnitrophota bacterium
TTAAAACTTGCGAGAAAGGAGAGATTGGCGTATTATTACGAGTGTAAGACAAAGGTAAGAGAGCAAAAATCAGGCACTCGGCTGGAAGTTGTATACAACTCCTTCGCATTTTGCTGAAAAAATCGAAAAAAAATTCCGATATTGCTGCGTCATTAAAATTATATCCAGAGGGATTTCTTTTAATATTTTTTATTCTTGTTATAGAATCATAAATTTCAGCTATGTCACCGTAAAATATCACAGAAAAGTTTTTCATTCTATCCAAGGAATACAATTCTTCGCTTAAGTTGATTTTTTTATATTTATCAATAATGTTTTGCATTTCTTCCATTTTTATTTTTGGGTCTAACAATTAATAGACGAGTGTCGCAGTTTATGTTATTGAATTGAAACCCTAAGATAAAATATACACTGCGCCTTTACGTTTGTAAAGGAATTTGATCGCCGCGTTTCGTATTTTGCCCATAATAGCACAGATTACGCGATTCGCTTTTTCCAATAAATCAATAGCAGGCGACCTGTCTCCCCTTTTTTGTCGGCAGACAGGGTGAACAGGCCCTGCAATCAACGGAACGGGCAGGCCCGTTCCCTACACCACCGTCAATTCCATCGGGCCGACACAGTCGTCAGACTTCGCCGAACTCTGGCGAGAGGTCGGCCCCTACAGTATCCTATTCTTGCGGCGTGTTCGGGCAGGCTGTGTCATAATGTAGTTGCCCAATTCCCCCCACCATAGGCAGGTCTGCCTCAGGCATGATATTGGGCAGATATACTGTGCTCGATAAATCGAGCAACTACAATATGTTGATGCATTTAGCGGAAGAAAGAGATTATGACACAGTCAGGGGGAACGCGCCCTACATTGGCAAAATCAAGCGGCGCGGCGAAGATAAAAATCGACATTCTAAACGAGACTTAAATTTCAAGGCAGGCATCTTCCTTACTATGCCATTCTCCGACCCCGCATTTACTCATACCGTAAAGCTTCGATAGGATCAAGTCTTGAGGCCTGTTTTGCCGGCCAAAGGCCGAAGGCGATTCCCACCATCAACGAAAAGATGGTAGCGAGCGCGACCGAGAATGCCGAAATTTTTACCTCCCAACCGGCAAAAAAAGTTATCAGCATTGATATTCCGGCGCCTAAAGCGATACCGCCTATCCCTCCCAATAACGACATAAGAATCGCTTCAATAAGAAACTGCGTCATAATATCCCTGTTATTCGCCCCTATCGCCTTGCGTAATCCGATTTCGCGAGTGCGCTCGGTTACCGAAACAAGCATAATATTCATAATTCCTATGCCGCCCACAAGAAGCGAGATGGCCGCAATCGATCCCAATAACAGAGACATCGTCTTCGTGGCAGACTCAAGCGCGTTCTTGATATCGGCCATATTGCGAATTTGGAAGGAGTCTTCCTCATTCTTATTGAGATGATGCTGCTTTATAATAAGCTTGGTTATTGATTCCGTGAGCGAATCCAAATATCCCGGATCTTGCGCCTCCACATAAATGGTATCAATATAATCCTTGCCCAGAAGCCTGTACATCGCGGTAGTAACCGGAACAAGCGCGATATCATCCTGATCGTGAAAAGAATTAGCTCCCTTTGACGGCAAAACACCGATTACCTTAAAATTAATAAGATTTATCTTTACAGTTTCCCCTACAGGGTTGGTCTCGCCGAAAAGCTCGCGCGCCACGGTAGTGCCCAGAATAACCGCCTTATCCCTCATCTTTATTTCATAATCCGTAAAGAATCTTCCTATAGCCGGCGTTGAAGCGCGCATATCGGCGTAATCCACGTCTACACCTTCAACCTGCGTGTTCCAGTTCTTGTTTCCGGAAACAAACTGCCCGCGCCCGGAAACCGAAGGGCTTACCCTTCTTACTTCATCAAGCTTCCTTATGACATCAACATCCTGAAAAGTAAACCGCGTTACCGAACCCGCCTCCAAAGCCACTCCATGAATTCTGGAAGATCCCGGCCGAAGGACCAAGAGGTTTGATCCCAGCGATGCCAATTGCCTTTCGATTGAAACCTTAGCTCCTTGCCCTAACGCGAGCATAGCGATAACCGCGGCAACACCGATAAGAACTCCCAGTATAGATAATAAAGAACGCATCTTATGTGAGATCATAGCGAAAGCCGCCTCGCGGCAATAATCCAGAAATTTAGCTCCTCCGACGCGGCCGCCGCGCGCCAAGAGCGCATTGTCAGAAACCTTATCGGCCATCATCATAACCGGCTGTTTTAAGACGGCGGTTGAACGCTCATCGGAAACAATCTGCCCATCCCTCATATGGATAATACGTTCGGCGCGTTCAGCAATCTCCTTTTCATGAGTCACGACGATAATGGTCTTGCCTTCCTGATTCAGGCGTTTTAATATAGCTATGATCTCTTCCTGGCTCTTGGAATCAAGATTTCCCGTAGGTTCGTCCGCCATAATAACCGGCGGTTCGTTTACTAACGCCCTCGCGATAGCAACACGTTGCTGCTGTCCGCCGGAAAGCTCATTAGGCCGATGCAAGAGACGATCTTTGAGACCAACCAGTTCAATCTTATCCCTCGCTATTTGCTTTAAATGCCGCTTTCCCGCGTAAACCAAGGGAAGTTCGGCATTCTCAAGAGCGGTAAGCCGCGGCAAGAGATGAAACTGTTGAAAGATGAAACCGACAAACCCGTTTCTCATAATGGCTAATTCTTCGTCGGATAATCTCGTTAATTCTCCGCCTTCAAACAAATAAGATCCGGAATCGGGCCTGTCTAAAAGGCCTAAGATATGCATTAGCGTGGACTTGCCCGAACCGGAAGGCCCCATAATAGCGATAAATTCCCCCGGCGAAATTTTCAGAGAAACATCATTAAGGGCGTTTACCTCGACATTGCCCATCCTGTATACTTTAGATACGTTTTTTAATTCGATCATAGCGTCTGCGCTCGACATTAAATTTCAAGGTAAACCCCGTTAGAGAGTTACATTCTCTAACGATCTGCGCCGATGATGGTATTAAACCGCCATCGGTTTTAAGTGAGGATAATCGTCGATTAAAATCGGCGGCTTTCTCTAACGGGGTAAATAGTTTCCTTGTTGTGTCATTCCTACCTTCTGCGCGCGGGCATAAAAGGATTACCGCCGCCGTTGCTTTTAGGAAGCTCGTATTTCTTTGTCTTTAGGATAACGGTGTCATTGGCATCCAAACCGGAAAGAATCTCGACATTTTTGTCATCTGTCATACCTAATTTAACGCTGCGTTTAATAGCTTCCCGGCCATTAGGGCCCTTGACGTAAACAAAAGCCTCGTTCTTCTCTTTAAAGACCGCCTCCGAAGGCACAAGAACAGCCTCATTTTTACTTGTCTCGATAAAATTTATCGTCGCGTTCATCCCCGAACGGAAAAACGGCGCGACGGTCTCGGGCATTAAATCCACCTCGTAGATAGTGACGTTATTGACCGTCTTTGATTCATAGTAAATATGGTCGGCGGAGGCTTTAATCTTAGTATCCGGATAAGCATCAAGAATAATGACCGCGTTTTGTCCTAATTTTATCTTTCCGATATCGGTCTCATCAACCTGCGCCCTTACGATAAGCTGATCCGAGAGAACAACAACGGCGTCATTCGTCGTAACCGTCTGGCCCGGCTGGGTCGTTGCCACAATCACCTCTCCATCAATTGGAGAAATCAACGCGATGGGCTTATAGACTTCTCTCCAGTATTTTAATTCTTCTTCTCCTTTGCCGCGCGCGGCATCAAGAAGCGCGGCCCTCTCGGTAGAACTCATCCATGCCAGGACCTGGCCGGCCTTGACCTTCTCGCCCTCCCGGACAAGAATCTCATCAACCCTGCCATTCACAGGCGGCTTTATCTCCAGCCTGTTCTTCGGAAGGACCGTTCCCGTCGTGGAAATTACATTCTCTATGGCGCCCGTAAACGGTTTTATCTCTTTGATTATTTCGCCGTTTGAGGCGGAACGTTTCGCCCTCTGCTGTAAAAATACCGCACCAACCGCTAAAATCAAGATTACGAATATTATTAATTTTTTATTGCGCATATTCTAATGTCTCTCCTTTCGCCTGAATCCAATTCGCTTCGGCCAAAAGAGCGTTGGCTTGAGATTGCAGGTAAACTTTTTTGGCCGTGACTAAATCATTTTCGATGATAATCCAGTTATCAAAACTGATAAAACCAGTCGAATATTGCGCTTCCGCTATCTTTGAGCGTTCCTCGGAAGCCTCCAGTGTCTTGCGCTGAACAAAAACCGACTCTACGGCATCTCTTAAAGCGGCCCAAGTCCGCTCAAGATTGACAATCGCGGCATCATAAGCGCTTCTCTCATCAGCCTGTCTCTGACGATAAAGAGACTCGGCCTGAGAGACTTGAGCAAGCCTTAAGCCTCCTTCAAAAATAGGCATACTTAAGCTTAATCCAAGATCCCATTGGTCGCCCCGCGGCGGCCAATTTGAACTTCTTCTGCCGGCGCCGGCGGCGCTTGTAAGCTCCGGCAAAAAATTCCCACAGGCGGATTTAACGCCAAAAGAAGCGGAGTTCTTCTTAAAAGCAGCCTCTAAAACCGAAGGGTTCGTCTTTACCAGGTCTTCAAAATCCGGTTTTTCTTCGGCCGGCTGCAAAACCGTAAAATCTCCCTTTACGGATATCGGCATAAATTCCCCGCGCCCCATAGCCGCGGTTAACTGCCTCTGGGCGAATTCAAGATTTCTTTTAGCTTGAGAAAGCCCGAAATTCGCGTCGGCAAAATTCGCCTCCGCGGTCATCAAGGCGCCCCGGTGCTCCAGTCCCGACTGATAGCGTAAAGTTATTAAATTAAGGTTATCCTGCCTTATCCTTAGGATATCTTCCGCGACATTTATCAATTCCTGCGCCGTCAACAAATTAACGAACGCGCTGCGAAGACTTAATCGGACATCGGAGGAGGTAAATCGATAGGCCTGTTGCGCGGACTTGACGTTCTCGGAAGCGGCCCTGACGTCGTTAATCTTCTTGAAACCGTCAAATATAAGCTGTGTTCCCGAAACGCTATAGGAATAAGTACTCGCGGCAGAGTTCGAAGCAGAGGAGCTTCCGGCTGTTTTAGCGCGCGAGGCCCCAAGGCTGGTGTCAATTTGAGGAAATAGGCCGCTTGCGGTAATAGCCTTTAAGGAATTTTCCTGTTTAACACTTTCCGCCGAAGAGATGAGGTCGGGATTATTCTTCCGCGTTTCCAAAATGCAATCTTCCCAGCTAAGGACTTCTCCGGCCATAACTTCATTAAATCCGGCAAACAATAATAATATTACCGCCAAAATAATCTTGAAATATCGGATCATTATACGCTTAATCCTTTGCTGAAATTTCACGCTCTAACTTGGAGATAGCCTTTGAAGCCCGTTCGAGAAACCGGCTGAAATCTTTTGCCGGCATTAAACTAATGACCTTCTTATCGAGTTTGGCAAATACCATCAGCTGATCTCCCGACTTAATATTGAGCGCTTTTCTTAACTCCGCAGGGATAACAAGCTGCCCTCTCTCTCCCACCGTTACCGCACCGTAAACTTTTCCTTTAAAGATGCCGTGCATAAACCCCCTCCGACCTTTATATGAAATGTATGAATAGTATGTTATAATGTATTTAGAATTGTGTCAATTAAAAATTTCAGTTAAGGTTATTGAAGCTCCGCGCCCTTACAGGCGTGGAATCTTTTTCCTCGCTTCGACTAAGCGAAAACCTCGCCGAAGCGGAATTTCTCGCTCTCCATCCCTACCCTTACAGGTGGGAAATTCCGCGAAGGCGGGTTAAAACGCCAGGTATTGGGCGGCTTTATTGAGCGTTTTATTCTGTTTTCCCAAATCTTCAAGAGAGCGGATTCTCACCCCTTCCTCCCGCAATGCGATTATGCGCTCAACCATAATATGCCCTAAACCGGGCACACGAAGCAGGCGGCTTTTGTCGTCGTCATTGACGCGCACCGGAAAAAATTCGGGGTGTAGTCTCGCCCACATTTCTTTAGGATCCGCGGTTAAAGACAGATTTCCCGCGGGCTCAACGGGAATTTCATCCGCGCGAAAGCCGTATTTACGGATAAGCCAATCCGCCTGATAAAGACGGTGCTCGCGCGTTAGAAGCTCACCGTTGGTTGAGGACGACCGCTCTCCGGGAAGCTCGGGATCGCCTTCGCCCCGTTGATAGGCGCTGAAATAAACACGGCTCAAGTTTAAGTTTCGGTATAACCTCCAAGAGTAATCGATAATCTCTCTATCGGTCTCGCGCGAAGCGCCTACGACAAATTGGGTAGTTTGCTTAACCCCGCTATAACAAGACCCCCTCGCGGTAAGCCTGCTTATAAGCTTTATGGGCCGGATGATATCGCCAAGATAGTCCTTTGTCGAACTAAGATATTTAAAATTATCTTCTCCGGCCGTCTCTATATTCACAGAGACGGCGTTTGCCAGCGAGAGACTTTGGCGAATGGCGGCATCGGAAGCGCCCGGAATAACCTTTAAATGAATGTAGCCGCTAAACCGCATCCTGCGTAAATTAAGCGCCACGCGGTTAATACGCTCCATCGTGGCATCGGGGCCGTTGATGACTCCGCTGCTCAAGAAAAGACCGCTGACTTTGCGGGCTTTATAATAAGAAAGAAAAGTTTTTACCATCTCATCAGGCGTAAGCGAACAGCGCGCGGCGTTTGACCCTGCCCTCAACGGGCAATACTTGCAATTATTGACGCATTCATTGGAAAGAAGCGTCTTAAAGAGAAACGTCGTTCTCCCGCTGGGAAGAACAACCGGATAAATCCACTTGTCGTCTTTGGAACGCCGGCGATGCTCATCGCGAGCCGTACCGCAGGCGCAGGCAAGGTCGTATTGAGAATCACGCGATAGGATATCCAGCTTCTCGTTAAGATCGGGCTCTTTTTTTATTAACACCATTTTTTCTCCTCTAAAACATAAAACCTTCGCCGGGCCCAATAAACCCAACGAAGGTTTTTATTATTTTTCACCGCGAGAAGCGCGGCGCTCCGCTTTCAGCGGAAGAGTGGCGGATTTACCCCTTCGAACTGCGCCACTTGCCACAACAAATCTTTTACCAAAAATACAATTACCACATTCCGCCTTGCCCTGTCAATGGCAATCATAATAATGTATACAAAGCATGCCAGTTTGTATCTACTTAGTCACGAGATGTACACAAATATACTGCTCCCCATTAACAAATTAAGGAGTTTAAGCTAACTGCCCTGACTAACAGGGAAACGTCACAAAAAATTATAAGGCGGGTGCAAAAATTAAATCTGCGGTTTTCCATCAATGATTTATGCCCCTGCATTTTTCACACTGGTAGTATTTCTTACCATAAGCCTTACAGTAATACCTAACGTAAGGGACGTGCCATAAGGCATGATATGTATCATGTCGAGAACTGACACCATACGTCCTTATTACAGCCTTTTTTAGACACGCATGCCGCCTTGTCGGTTTTTTGCAATATCCTCTCACACCAAACAAAAACGGCTCCTTTAATTAAACCTTTAGGCCCTCCGCGTATCTCTGCGCGGAAAAAGCGGCTGTCGCGCCTTCACCGCAAGCGGTTACTAATTGATAAAAAGCTCTCTTCCTGCAATCGCCGGCCGCAAATACGCCGTCGCGCGAAGTTGACATATCATCTTTGGTTAGGATATAACCTCGCTCGTCCATATCCACAAAGCCTTTGACTGTTTCCGTATCAGGTTTCAATCCTATGGCGACAAACACGCCGTCCACGGATAAAGTTTTCTTCTGTCCGGTCTTGACATCTTTGAGATTTAGCGCCGATATCTTTTCCGCGCCCGCTATCTCTGTAACAACGCTGTTCCAGACAAAATTTATCTTTCCATCCCGAAAAGCGCGCTCCTGAATTACTTTCATGGCGCGCAGCCGATCCCTCCTGTGAATCACATTTACCTTAGCGCAAAATGACGCTAAAAATATGGCGTCTTCAACAGCCGTATCTCCTCCGCCGATAACCGCAACCTCTTTATTCCTAAACAAAGGCCCGTCGCAGGTGGCACAATATGAAACGCCCCGGCCGTTTAATTTATCCTCGCCCGGAATATTCAATTTCGCGTAATGAGCGCCCATTGTCAAAATAACCGCCATGGCCTTAAGCGGGGATTTTCCCGTATTGACGGTTTTGCGGCCGTCGCGCGCCTCCTCAATCGAGAGCGCCGTCTCACAGATTATCTCCGCCCCAAAACGAACAGCCTGCTTCACCATATTATCTATCATCAGAGCGCCGCTTATCCCTTCAGGGAAACCGGGGTAATTCTCCACGAGAGATGATGTCAATATCTGCCCTCCGGGAAAAGCTTTTTCCAAAATTATTGTCTTAAACCCCGCGCGCGCGGCGTAAATCGCGGCTGTCAAGCCTGCCGGCCCGCCACCGACAATCACAATATCGCAATCGGTCATCTTTGTCCTTTCCTTAATAACAACCCGAGTGAACCGGACACCGCGTAAAAGACGCTTACGCCGTAAAGAATCCAGCTCCTGTCTATTCGCTCAGATAACTTTGACGCTATAAGCATAAAAATAAGAAAACCAAAATTCATAACTATGCCCAGCGAACTAAACGTCCTTCCGCGCATGCGATCAGAGACGACTTCATGAATCAACGTATTTGTCGATATCCCGATAGGGGCAATCGCCATTCCAAGCGCCATGGCAATTATGGAAGCCACCATAAATGACTGCGTCCATTTAAGCGAAGCTGTAAAGAAAAACATTGCTATCCCGCTTAAAATAAGACAGCCGAATATTGCCTCGGCCTTTGAGAGACTATGCCCAAACCTGCCGTATGCCAGCGAACCAATAAAAAACCCTCCTCCGAGAAACATTCCCAACAAACTTAAATCGCGCGTAACCGAACCCATTGCTTCCTGTATAAACACGATTATAACCGCGTAGCTTGCTCCCGCGCCGGCCATAAGGACAAACAGCACGCCAAAAACAAATCTCGCTTCTCTGTGATTTTTTAAATAACTCAACCCTTCTTTTATTTCTTCAAATAGCGAAGTCTTTATGACGCTTCTTATGTCTATCGAGTTAAAATCCAAACCCCCTTTATATCTTTTGGCGGATATAAAGAAAATGGCCGCGGCCGAAAGAAAATAAACGGCGGAATTAAGATACAGACCGCCTTTGACCTTTGAAAATTCAATTAGTATGCCGCTGACAACAAACCAAAAGATCCCTCCAATCATCCCGGTAACCGTAAATAACGAATTAGCCTCCAGTAATTTATCTTTGGATACTATATCAGGAATTATCGAAAGTCTGGCGGGAAGAAAAAAACAGCTAACCGCGAAAACAAGGAATACTGAAACGTATATCGGAAGCGATGGACTGAGATCAAGAAACGCCAACGGAATGAATAAAACTATCAAAGCGCGTAAAATATCGCAAACGATCATAGTCGTCTTTTTATCCCACCTGTCGATAAAAGCTCCCGCTATCGGACTTACGACAAATGAGGGAATGATGGTAAAAGAGATGAACTTGGCGAGTTCAAAAGGCGAGCCGGGAGTCCGGCTGTAAACTATGGCTATGAGGGCCATCTGATTAAGTCTGTCGCCAAACTGCGATATTATCTGGCCCAGCCAAAGTAAAAAAAAGTTTCGTTCTTGTAAAACTTCTATAAATCTTGGCATATTTGGTTAGCCTGTTAGTTGGTTTGCTGGTTAGCCTGTTCGGCGGCTTTGGACAAGTAAAACAATTTAACCAGCTAACTATCCAACCCGTAAGCCCCGTTAGATGTTTACTATCTAACGGGGTAAACCATCTAACCAAAATGGAGATGGCGTGAGGAATTGGCGCCCTCGACTCCTATCGTCGTCTCGGGTCGGCCACCCGCTCACTTCCGCTACGCACCACTATCGTGGCGCTTGCTTTTTCTCCCTATTCGGTCGGCATTCGCTCCCTTCAATTCCTCACGGAGCAAATTATGGAGCTGGCGAGAGGAATTGAACCTCCGACCCGCGGTTTACGAAACCGCTGCTCTACCAACTGAGCTACGCCAGCATAATTAGTTAACAGTTAACTGATGACAGTTAACAGAAATTTTTGGTAACCTGTTTACTGTCAACTATTAACTTGCGCGGCGTATTGTTCCTGCCTGACGACGGACAGACACCGAGGCATATCTACCAGAATCTCTTCTCTGGCGAAGGCAAAAACCACGCCAGCGCGCTCAGATAGCTATTAACAACCTATAGTTGACAGAGAAAAAATCTCTCTGTCAACTATAAATCCGTAAACCCCGTTAGAGAATTACATTCTCTAACAATCTGCGCCGACGGTAGTATTGAATCACCGTTGGCTTTAAGGAAATGGTTACCGATTAAAATCGGCTTGTCCCGTTAGAAATAAACTTCTAACGGGATGAATTTTCTCTAACGGGGTAAACTGTGAACTTCACTACTTAACTTCTATCACACAATTAGCGCTGCCAAACTGATTAGGAACGCAAATATCGCAGTTTGGATCATTCTGCCAGGCTCCGTCAACGTAAAACTTATACTCATAACGACCGGGCTTTAACCTGATGTCGAGCGTCCAATCATTTTTCCAATCTTTTTTCATAGAATGATTGCTGGTATCCCAATTGTTGAAATCTCCGGCAACACTCACGCTATTAGCGTATGGGGCTATAAGCTTGAAGGTTGTCGTTTTCGCGCTCGATTTTACCACTGTTGCCGTTTTTGTCTGTGTCTTTGCCATACAATTACCCTCCTTTCCAAGAAAAGTAATGAGCTATGTTCTTCTCATATCTCATCGCTTCATTGTGAATGAACCCTTTTCTCCCATTAACCCAAATTTTGCATTAGCAAAATTTACCCGTAGGGCCGATCGATTAAATCCGAATGGATTTAATCGCGCTCATCGGGGTAATCCCACTAAGACTTCTAATGCCTGCCTACCGGACAGGCAGGCAAAATGCGGGATTAAATTAAAACCATTTTTTAAATCTACCCGCCTGCAATCAAAAAGCGGAAACCGCTTTAGCGCAAAGAAAATGGTGCCGAGGAGCGGAATTGAACCGCCCACGCCGGGATTTTCAGTCCCGCGCTCTACCATCTGAGCTACCTCGGCATAACAAACGACATTATTATATAATACTTATTTACAATAAATCCAGAAAAAAGTCCAGAAAAATGTAATGCGTCAGTAAACAGGGGGATTGATAACGCATTGTCCTACAAATTTTATACTGTTCGAGCGAGGCCATTGGCCGAGTCGAGAACTACAGATATGCCTGCCTGTCGGCTCGCCTCGCGGCCCGCTTCGCCGATGGCAAATCGAGGCGAGCGAAGCCGAGGGCAGACAGGGACTAAAGCAGACGCTTCTCGACTCACTCCCTGCCTACCGGCAGGCAGGCCTGCAGTCGTTCGCTCGAAGTATAAATGCTTTCCTCTCCAAAGTATTACCACAAATTTTACCATTCACCCCCATTCGCTGACCGATTACAGAAAAATTTCTTGTAAAATACTGTTGCGGCTAATTTATCTTCCCAATATCTTCTGCAATTCCCGTCCTATTCCCTTTATCTTCTCTCCGGCCTCTCCTCCGATTATATTTCCTATCTTCTCGCCTGCCGAGGCCGGCGCGCGCAGCAATAACCGCCCAACGCCTTCGGTTATAGCGCGAAACATAGATTTTTTTACAGCCCGCAGAACTTCCTGACCCCAGCTGAAAGAGGGATTATGTAAATCACCTGCGACCTCAAACGAAAAGATAACGGAATTGTTCTCGTTTTTCAGAAGATCGATGACATCGCTCGTCTTCAACTCAAAAAGTATGCTCTGAGAGGGGTTGCCAATGGGTTCCAAATAAATATTGTCTATCTGGGCATTTCCTTTAACATTCAATTGCCCTTTATCGCATAATGCCGCGGCGTCAATGTTCGCATCTCCACTTTTTACCTCAATTGAAAGATTTTTCCCGTAATACGGACTAAATTTGGGCAATGAGACATTCTTAATGATTAAGTCTCCTTTGAAACTCGCCGGCTTGGAAATAAAGTCGCCTTTTGCGTTTAAAGAAAAACTGCCTTGTTCCTCGATCTTGCCCTTTGCCGTTAAATCCGTCATAACCCGCCTTTCAAACAATGAAAACGAGTTGGAAATAACGCAGTTTATATCAGAGAAAGTCGTAATAGTGGAAGGAGAGGAGACATACTGATCTATAAATTTGACGTTGCCGTTATTTATTGATAATTTCCCGAATAAAATCGCCGGCTTAGGCTTCTTTTCCGGCTTGGAGACTTCGGGTAATTTAAATTGCGGCAGTTTTAATGCCCCTGATTTATCGCGGCAGAGAATGATCTCCGCATCTGTTAAAGAGACAAACCGCAAAGCCTGCTTATTAAATAAGAGCGGAAATAAATAAAAATCCGCGCTTAATTCTTTTGCCTTTACCAAATAATCATTCTTATTATCGGGATTCGGAATTATTAAATCCTCCAGTATTATCCTCCTATTTAGCAAGCTAAGAGCGCAGTTGCCTATGGAGATGTCCGCTCCTAAATTTTCTTTCGCCGCTTCAATAATCAATCTTTTAGCGTAGGGCGCAACCATAAGCTGGGCTATAAAAATAACAATGACCAATAACCCTGCTAATATAAAAAACTTTTTCCAAAACATATTCGACTCCATTCAGCGGTTATTTTGATAACGCTAAATAACCTAAAGCCAAAATATTCGTTGGGGGAATAATGGACACACCTATTAAAATCCCTATCCAACCTGATTTGCCTCTTGCCTTTGCGATCTTATGCCACATAAATCCCGAAACAAAGATATTTATAACCGGCAACAACAGCGCCAATGCCCACAAGTAACTTATCCTGCCTATTCTGCATATAAGAAAGACATTGACAATCGGAAGCCACGCCATCCACGAATGCGCCGTGTTCGTTTTCTCGGCGATAAATTGCAGACAAATAATAAAATAAATACACAAAACGATAAAAAACCAAATAACAGGTCCAGCTAAAAACAATAAGGAAATTTTTGGAGCGCCGATTCCTTTGAAGATTCCGGTTTCGCCAGCCATAATTTCGCTATCTGCGTCCCCGCTTATAAATCCTCCCAAGGTCGCGGAAGGCTGCCCGGAAGAAATCTCCATTCTGACGGGTTTTTTGTATTCCATGACAATTTGATCCGTTTGGCTATCTAGAGTAACTTTCCCTTTATCAATATAAGACACGATGTATCCTAAAAATTTATCACCCTTCTTTATAAAATTGGTGTTTCCCTTATAATTTACCTGAGCGATTAAATCCTCCCCCGCAATTTCCATATATCCATTATATATAAGATCCCGATTGTTTAATTGAGAGCGCGGCGCCGGCTTGATATTTTTGGCAGCTGTTTTTGAAATAGAGGCCTTCTTGCCGGTGGAAGCAGAACCGCCTGTTTTTGCTAAAATAGCGTTCATATCGCGGGCGAAATCGGCCGGCCCTTCATAGCCGCGTATGCTCCCTTCAACATTTCCAGAACTGTTGAAGAAAATCACTGTCGGATAACCGGACACGCCGTATTTAGCGGCCAAATCGCGGTACTTGTCGCCGTCCACCTTTACGCATATAAACTTATCGGCAAGCTCACTGACTTTTTTATCGGAATACGTGTCGCTATCTAATTTTTTACACCATCCGCACCAATCAGTGTAAAAATCCGCCATCACCGGTTTCTGGAGTTTTTTAGCGTCATTAAGCGCCGATTGAAGATCATATTTCCAGGAAATGGCATGCGCCTCGGAGTGTAAAAATAAAAACAGCGCGCACCCAAACAATAAAGACAATATCTTTTGCGCTTTTCCGATCATTCCCCCTCCCTTAATCTTTTGAAAAACCGCTATTTATTACGATACCTGATAAAATTTACCCGTAATCCCTTCCTAACTATGAATCTTCCTTCAAGACGTATATCTCTGGAAGATCCGCCTATCAGAACTTTAAATTCCCCGGGTTCAACCACCCAGTCCTTCTTTTTAACATCGTAATAAGACATGGCTCTTTTGTCCAGTGTTAATTTAATCTTCTTTGTCTCATTTGGTTTGAGGTCCACTCTCTGAAACCATTTCAATTCCTTGGGAGGCCTTTCAGCGCTTGATTTAACATCCCTAATATAAAGCTGGGCTACTTCGGCGCCTTCATACTTGCCGGTGTTTCGCAGTTCAAAACTCACCTCGACTGATTCGCCCTCCGGAACAATGAGCGGATTTACCTGAATATTTCTGTAATCAAAAGTCGCGTAAGAAAGGCCATATCCAAAAGGAAAAAGAACCTCAATCTCTTTCTCGTCGAAATAACGATACCCGACAAAAATTCCCTCTAAATAACGCGCTTCGTCATTTTTTCCGGGATAATTTCTGTGAGCGGAACAATCTTCCCAATTTAGCGGAAAAGTAACCGGCAGCCTACCTGAAGGATTATAGTCTCCTAAGAGAATATCCGCGAGAGCGTTGCCTCCTTCCTGTCCGGGATACCATGCCTCAACAACAGCGGAAACTTTATTTACCCACCGGTTCATTGAAACAGGGGCTCCATTATTTAAAATTACAACCGTATTCTTGTTTACTCTTAGGACCTTCTCGATTAATTCATCCTGACAACAAGGAAGATTCGCATCCGGCCTGTCAAAGCCCTCGGCCTCGTAACGGTTTGAATAACCAACACACACTATGGCTATATCAGATTCTTTGGCGGCGGCAATAGCGTCATCGAGTAACTTACCGGGCCTAACCCAACCCAGCTTAACGCCCGCCAAACCGGAATTCTCATAATATTCAACGCATAAATCGTATTCTTCCCCTGTCTTAAGCTCGACGATCTTGTTCTTTGTCGTCGCCACTTGGTCGCGCCAGTTATCTATCAGCAGTTTTCCATTAAGATACAAGCGCGCCCCATCATCGCTGGTCACGCTCAATTCATACTTATCGCTGAAAGAAACTGCCAGTTTCCCTGTCCATCTTATTGAAAATTTATCATTCGGCATATCTGGAACCGGAGACAATTGCGCCCAATCAAAATCAATTTGTTCATCCACCCTTCTTAATACCGGCTCGCCTTTTAATTCTCCGTTATCAAAATATTCCCCTAATAATCCTTTTATCTTCGCGCCATTGCATACCACGTAAAGATAGGCCGAATCTATCACATAAGATTCATCGTTTAATCTGCATCCAAGCGAATAATTCACGGCGATCTTATCTCCCAGCCTGGACTTAATCGCCTTTAAAAAATCCACGGAATAAAACGGGGTCGCCGTAGAATTTCCTCCGGCCGCGTATCTATTAACCGCCGCGTTAGGGCCTATAACAGCTATTGATCTTATCTTATTAGGGTTTAAAGGCAGGGTATTATTCTTGTTCTTAAGAAGAACGACGCTCTCTCTGGCGGCCTGCAAAGCTGTCTGCCTTTGATCGAAAGAACCCACGGGCTTGCCGCTTAATTTCTGCTTATCCTCAGCAAGATCTCTGCTTAGGAGCATCCGCAATATCCGCCTGACCTTATCATCTATCGCCGATTCTTTAACTTTACTGGTCTTGACGGCATCCAGCAAATCCTCGTCAAAATAGGCTCTGCGCGGAATCTCGATATCAAGCCCGGCATTTGCCGATTTTACGGCGTCGCGCGTCGCGCCCCATCCCGAAATCACAACGCCTTCAAAGCCCCACTCCCGCTTTAATACATCATTTAAGAGATAGCTATTCTTGGTGCAATAAAAACCGTTGACTTTGTTGCGCCCGGTCATAATCGCCCTAACTCCGCCTTCTTTAACCGCAGCCTCAAAAGGAGGAAGATATATCTCTCTTAAAGCCCTCTCTTCCACCCTTACGTCCACCGAATCTCTGTCACATTCCTGGTTATCGCACACATAGTCTCTGGCAGCCGCGAATACCCCCTCCTCTTGAAGGCCCTTGATATAACTTACGGCTAAGCGCGAAGCCAAATAAGGATCCTCTCCGAAGCTCTCGAAATTCCTTCCGGCTAAAGGCATTCTCTCAATACTAAGGCAGGGCGCAAGCAATATATCCTTTTCTTTCGCTTTGGCTTCTTTGGCTATCGCGCCCGCCACTTTATTCACCAAATCAAGATCCCAAGTAGCCGACAGCGCCATAGGACAAGGAAAGCAACTGGACTGACTTTCCGCGACACCGGAAGGCCCGTTAACCATCTTTAGAGATGGGATGCCGAGCCTCTCCACTGAATCGGTATCCATATCGTTTCCGCTCAAAAGGCTTATTTTCTCCTTAAGCGTCATCTCTTTAAGCAAGTCATTGCATCTTTCATCCACAGAAAAATCCGAAGCGGACGACGAAAATAGGAATAGCATAAACAATAAGCTTGTAATCAGGGCGCGCGCCGCCGGCGCGGAATTCAATGGGAAAACACAATAATCATTCATCCCATTTCCCTATTCTTCCTCGAAGCAATTTTTTCTCCGAATGCCCTTTCTTATCGGCAAACATCTTCTCTTTCGCGCGCTTTGATCGTTTACGCTTCTGGCGGCGTATCTTCTCTATTCTATTTCGTTCCTCCGATATCTTGCCAAGCGTTATCTCCTCAATCTTGTCCGTCAATATCCGCCTCGCAAAAAAACGATTAAGGGCCTGTGAACGCTCGACCGCGCACTTTACCTTAATTCCCGTGGGCTTATGTTTTAAATACACGCACGTCGCGACTTTATTCACATTCTGACCGCCGGGGCCGCGCGATTTTATGAATCGCTCCGAAATATCGCTCTCCTTGACTCCGAAACGACGCATTCTCTCTTTAAGCTCTTTATCTTTAGCTGCGCTTACACCAAAAATATTCATACGCCTCCGATCTAAGTAATGCACTGTAACATTAATTTATGGCAGTTTCTGAAGACAAGCAAACACTTATTCTTCGAGCGAATCCGCCTGAGGCGGATGAGTCGAGAAGTTCTGCTTTAGTCCCTGTCTGCCCTCGGCTTCGCTCGCCTCGATTTGCCATCGGCGAAGCGGGCCGCGAGGCGAGCCGACAGGCAGGCATATCCATAGTTCTCGACTCGGCCAATGGCCTCGCTCGAACAGTATAAAATTTATGTTACAAT
>JAZDOX010000031.1:0-36447 GCA_043798215.1 Candidatus Omnitrophota bacterium
TGCCTTCAACAACGCTAAAGGTACTTGTTTTTAAATGAACATCAGCAGCTATGGTAACCATCTGTCCTCCTTTTTGGTTGGTTTTTTCACCTGATATTATATCAGGTTTGGAGGACACTGGTTACCATATTAACTACAAAATTCTTAATTTCTATCTGCGCTCGACATTAAATTTCAAGCCGAATAGGGTCAGGCATGCCTGACCCTTACGTGCGATACCGTAGGGGCGAGGTCGCCTCGCCCGACAAATTCCTTTACAAACGTAAAGGCGCAGTGTATATTTTATCTTAGGGTTCAATTCAATAACATAAATTACGACACTCGTCTATTAATTGTTAGACATATAAAATGATGATATCCTCAGAATACTATCTTGCGTTATTTGACGTGCTTGGGTTTAAACGAAAATTTAATAATCTCGGTCTGCCAAAAATTGCTGCAATATATGAATTGCTGATCGAAGCCGTAAATAAACATAATGAACATATTGATAGAGTATTTGGCATCTTAGGATTTAGTGAATCTGCTTATTGGGCAGCAGGAGGCGAGATAGTAATTTTCAATAAAGTTTACGGTGCCTATTCAAGCGATACGATTCTAGTTTGGTCTCATAGTTTATGGCCAGAGGCTAGAGATAAAACAGCCGATCAGCGCAATAAGCTTGCAGAAGACCCTGCAAGAGGTTGGATTTATAAAACAATACCCTGTGATGTGTTCTTGAATACTTGTAATGAACTAATTTGTCATAGCATAGAAGTCGAGCTTCCGCTTAGAGGCTCGTTATCTATGGGCACAGCAATTCTTGATGAAACAAAAAGAGTATTTTTAGGAGCTCCGCTAATAGAGTCTCATGAACTTGAGCGCGGTCAAGAATTTATCGGAGCAAGTTTTTGTCCATCTATTACTAAACAGACAATTCCAGCACGATTTAAATTGCCCTTTACGAAGCATCTCAAAAAAGGATATGAAGATAAATTTGGAGGATTTGTTTTGGATTGGCCGCGTCATTGGAGGAATACAAGGGGCTCTGATGCGAAATCTAAAATTCGCAATTTAAGTAAAGATGCTCAAGCCTATTCTACCTATTATGATAACACCACCCAATTGCTTGATTTATCAGATCAGTATAAAAATAAATATGAAACTCCAGAAGAGGTATCTATTAGAACGGTATACGAAGCTTTCTCTAGTCCAAATCTTGTTGCAACTGTAAAAGCAGTTAGAGCAGTTAGAGGTTGAGAAGAAATAAAAATGTCTAACAATTCACTGCAGCAGACTGCGCCAGCCGTCCTGTTTAAAGGCTCAGCCGCTGAGTTCAAATTTAGCATTTAACAGAATATTTTTAGTTGCAGAAAAACAGTAGAAACATCCAACAAAATATAGGAGATCTAACAATGAGTCGTAAAGAAATAATAAAACATTTAAGGAAATTCAAAGAAGAAAACAAAAATAAATATCACATGGAACGACTTGGAGTTTTTGGGTCAGTTGCCAGAGATACAGCGAATGACGACAGCGATATAGACATTGTTGTAGTGCTGACAAGGCAGGATTTATTTGAAATCATCGGCATTAAACAAAGCTTGGAAGAAAGTTTAAAATCTCCCGTAGATGTTGTCAGCTATAGAGAAAAAATGAATTCATTTTTAAAAAAACGAATTGATAAGGAGGCTATTTATGTATGATAAAGAACTCGCCAAGGAAGTATTACAGCAAATACGCCGCGCTATTGAAGTTATTTTAAAACGGTTTGGCTCGATTAAAACTGTCAACGATTTTACAGATACTCCCGAGGGGATGGAAAAACTAGATTCTATTTGTATGCAGTTAATCGTAATCGGCGAGGGACTGAAAAACTTTGATAAAGTTACCGATAGTTCAGTTTTATGCCGATACCCTCAAATTGAATGGAAAAAAGTAAAAGGGTTAAGAGATATCATCACACATCATTATATTGATATTAACGCCGAAGCTGTTTATGATGTATGCAAGAATAAAATTCCAGCATTAAGAAATACAATCGAAGCAATATTAAAAGATATGAAATAAAACCCTAACATTTCACTCCCCGCCCTGGTGAAAATAAATGAATCGGGCGCGTTTGCCCGCCTCAGGCGGGGAAACTACGCCCCTACATTAATTTGACCTGTTTGGTTTAACTTACAGGATCAGGCATGCCTGACTCCTACTCCTATGCCTTGCTTACGCGATTACTTCGAGAAGAAAGGCCTTGCCCGCCCCAAACTTATTATGGTATATTATTAAAAGGATTCAAAGACTCTTTTCTCGACTTAAAGTATACCCTAAAATTAAAATGAATTGCGGGATTAATGGAATGAATACGAGAAAATTATTTGTAATGTTGCTCGTTATCGCTATCGGCGCTTTATTTGGTTGCGGAGACGCGAAATCCAGGATTTTAGCAAAGGTAGACGGCAAGGCCATAACCGTCAGGGATTTTGAGAACAGGTTAGCGAAATTGCCGCCGTATTACAGTTCTTTGGCGAACAAGCGAAAAAAGGATTTTCTCGAGGATATGATCGCCGAACAATTGTTGTATAAAGAAGCTATTAGGCGAGGATTAAGCAGGATGATGGAGGTAAGGGAGCTTATTGACGAAGCCGAACGCAAGATTTTGGTTGCCAAGTTTATGGAGGTTGAGACGAATAAAAAGGCCGCGGTTGCCTTAAGCGATATAAAGACTTTTTACGAAGCTAACAAGGAAAACTTTGTTACGCCTCTAAGGTTGCGCGCCAGCTACATACTTCTTGATACCGAATCAGAAGCGCAAGATGCGTTGCAGAAGATTAAAGCAGGCTCGGATTTTGGCGAAGTCGCGAGCCGGTATTCGAAGGATTCCTCAAAAGATAGGGGCGGCGATATCGGGTATTTTGAAAAAGGTCAGTTGGCGCCGGAGATAGAGGGCGTATGTTTTAATTTGGAGGCGGGTCAGGTAAGCGATGTTATTAAAACGCGCTTTGGTTATCATATTATCAAACTTACCGATAGAAAAGAGCCGCGCGCCATCGAGCTTGCGGAAGTCAGGGACGTTATAGAAAAACAATTGCGGGACAATGCTCAGCAGGAGGTTTTGAGCAACTTAGTAAAGAGGCTTAAGGCTAAAGCCAAGATAAAGATAAACGATAAATTACTTGGAGGAGAGAGTGAATAATATACGCGCGGCTATTTATTTTTTATTTATGATTTTCGCAATTTCTTGCGTTAATCATCTATATTGCGAAGAGGTAGGCGATTTAGGCAGCGGGATCGCGGCAGTTGTAAACAACGATGTCATAACACAGGCCGATCTCGACACGGCGCTCAAGTCAATAATGTCAGAATTTGAGAAGAAATACTCAGGCGCCGAGTTAAAAGAAAAGATGCAGGAGACGCGCAGCGAACTTCTTAATCAGATGATAGAGGATGAATTAATATTGCAGGAGGCCAAACGTCTCGGGGTTAAAGTCGAGGATTCCGAGATTGAAGAGCGGCTTGGGGAAGTTAAGTCAAGATTTAATTCCGCGCGGGATTTTGAGACCGAGTTGGAGAAAGCGTTAGTTAGTGAAGATATGCTAAAGAAACGTTATAAAGACAACATTATGATGAGCAAGCTTGTTACTCATGAGATAAAGGAAAATATTATTGTTACTCCAGTGGAAATAAATGAATATTATGAACAGCATTCCAAGGAACTAGAATCTCCCGAGTCAGCTCGCGTAAAAACCATTATGCTTCATTTCGATGAAAGCGATACCGAGAAGCTTGTTAAGCAAAAGGCAGAAGATATAATGCGCTTGATCTCGGAAGGCAGGGATTTTTCCGATTTGGCGAAACAGTATTCGCAGGGGCCTAAGGCCGGTGAAGGCGGAGATATGGGCTTTATCGAAAAAGGCCAGATGAGAGAGGAGTTCGACAAGGCGATATTCGGACTTAAGACGGGCGAAATTTCCTCTCCGATTAAGGTGGATACCGGTTACTATATATTTAAGGTCGAAGAGCTTAAAGAGGGGCACCCTTATTCCCTCGAAGAGATTCGCGGCGAATTGGAAAATATCATATTCAGACAGAAAGCTGAAGAGAAATATAAGGAATGGATGAAAAAATTAAAGAAAGATGCCTTTATACAAATCAAATAGGTTCCTTAAGCCAGAGTTGCCGACAGTAGCGATAACCATCGGCGATCCTTTTGGTATCGGGCCGGAGATAGTCTTGAAAGCGTTGGCAAGCCGTAAATTTTCACGGCTTGCCAATTTTTTGATAGTCGGCGATGAGGCGGTAATCTCCGCGGATTCAGCTTTATTGAAACCGGCCTTCAGGCTGGATACTCAGGCGCTAATAAGCGATTTTAATATCATAAAAAGGAAGAGCGAGATTAGATTTGGCCGTCCAGATGCCGTTTCAGGCGGAGCGTCATTGGCATATCTTGATTGCGCCCTTGATCTTATCAAAGACAAAAGAGCCGATTGTCTTGTTACTGCTCCCGTAAGTAAAGAAGCGATATCCGCTTCCGGAATAAAATTCTCAGGCCATACTGAATATATTGCCGCGGAATTTGGGGTTGAAAATTTCGCGATGATGCTCTTGGGCGGGCCATTGAGAGTTACTCTGGCGACGAGGCATTTACCCATACGCGATCTTCCAAAAGCCATCACCGAGTCGGAGATATTAAAATGCGTGCGGTTAAGTTATGAAACGCTTAAAGATTATTTTGGAATCATTTCGCCAAGGATAGGCGTTGCCAGCCTTAACCCTCATGGTGGAGAAAGCGGGTTTATCGGAGATGAGGAGCTTAAAGTCATAAGACCCGCTGTGCGCAAAGCCAGAAGGCGGTTTAGGAATATAACGGGACCGGTCTCCTCCGAGACTTTATTTTATGAGGCTTTCAGGAAAAGGCTGGATTGCGTGATAGCAATGTATCATGATCAGGGGCTGACTCCCCTTAAGATGATAGCCCGCGATAAGAGTGTGAATGTTACGCTTGGTCTGCCTTTTGTTCGTACTTCACCAGGACATGGCACGGCATTCGATATAGCCGGAAAGGGAACAGCCAACCCTGAATCTATGATAGAGGCCATTAAGATGGCGATAGATATGCATAACGCGAAGTTAATCAATAAGAGGCAAGGAATGCGCGTAGTAAATTTATGATATGGTCCGGGCGAGGATAATCAATTTTGTTAACCGCTACTGAACTAAAATCTATTTTATCACGGCACGGCATTACGCCAAGAAAATATCTCGGTCAGAATTTTCTTGTTGATAAGAATATGGCGGCTAAGATCGTGGAAGCGTGCGAACTTTCTGCCGACGATTTGGTTTTGGAGATAGGTCCCGGACTGGGAGCGCTGACGCAGCGTATCTCATCCGTGGTTAATGGAGTGGTTGCGGTTGAAAAGGATAGGGCGGTATGCGCCGCGCTCGGCGGGTTAATAAAAGACTCGGATAATATCGAGTTGATATGCGGCGATTTTCTCAAATTGGACATGGAAAAAATATTCATAGAAGCGCAGGGTAAAATAAAGGTGATAGGCAACCTGCCATATTACATCACAACGCCAATAATAGAGAAATTGATCTTGAGCAAAGACAGGCTGGAAGCGGTATTCATTACCGTGCAGAGAGAGGTTGCCCATCGGCTATGCGCTAAGCCCGGCAGCAAGGATTACGGGTCTATATCATGTTTTGTGCAATTCCATACCAATCCCTCTATTCTGTTTGAGATAGATAAACACGTTTTCTATCCTCAACCGGAAGTGAATTCTTCTTTTCTTAGATTGTCTATTTTAGAGAAGCCCCCTGTTCAGGTCAATAATACGGAGAAGTTTTTTGGAGTCATAAGGTCGGCTTTCGGCAAGAGAAGAAAGACCATATTGAATTCGTTGCTTTATTCGGAGTTTATAGACATTGATAAAGCGGCTCTTGCCTCTCTCTTAAGGCGCCTTGAGTTAAATCCGCTTGTGAGGCCCGAGGATCTTTCACTGGAGGAGTTTGCCAGGATTGCCAACAGTCTTACCGAGCCTTCGATAAATAATGGGCACATTGGCTGAGATGATTTTGGAGCGAGACAAGGAGACGAGGAGCGCAGCGTGCCTCGGTGATAACGTAAAATAGTATGCTGACTTTTGGGCTTTTATGTAGCCGTAGAGCGTAAGCTCTGCAAAATACATTACAGGACAATAATAAGCAAAGCTTCGCTTTGCAGCTACTCTTGTAGCTTCAAGCTATCTTAAAGTCAGCATAGTTCTTGACAGGATGCCTCGGTACTGTAATTGACAATAAACGCGGCTTATGATAATTTATAGAGTAATATGAGCATAAAAGAAGATAAGATAAGGTATTTATCGCGCTTGGCGAGAATTAAATTAAGTGAAGAAGAAGCCGGGCTTTTTTCACGCCAGCTGGACGATATTCTTGCTTACGTGGAAAAATTAAATGAACTCGATGTAACCGGTGTTTTGCCTATGAGCCACCCGCATTCAGCCGCAAATTTTTATAGACAGGATGAGATAACGCAGTCCTTGCCGCGCGAGGCGGCTCTTAAGAACGCGCCGCAAGAGAAGAACGGTTTTTTCAAGGTTCCGAAAATAATAGAGGATCAGGGATTAGAGCCAATTTCATAACTTGTTATAGCAGCTCGTCATTACTCGGCTTGCCACGATAGCGGGAGGTAATCCAGTTATTACGGGCAAAGCAATCCATCCTTGAAATTTAAGTCTCGCTTGGTTTTGCTTTATTACTCGTCCCGAAGTTTCGGGACTGCGTCATACTTGTCCGCCTCAGGCGGAAACCGGCTCTGCGCTTAACATTAAATTTCAAGGTAAACAGTTTTCTTGTTGTGTTATTGCCCATTTTGATCCCAACCTTTGCTGGGAATGGCGTCTTGTAGCTTGAAACAATGGCATTTCCGAAATAGTTTGTAATAGTAGGGGTTCTCAATTTGCATAACCATAACTTTATTTAAGATAAGAGAATATGAATAATTTATGCGAGAAGACCGCTAAAGAGTTGCTTTCCGGATTAGCCGGTAAAGCCGTAACGTCCGAAGGTATAATAGATTCTTTATTTGAAAGGGCGCAAAGAGTAGACGAAAGAATAAAAGCCTATGTTTTTTTGGATAAGGAAAGTGCCATAAGACAGGCGAAAGAATCCGTCGTCGCCGGTTCCGGCGGCAGGCTTAAAGGCATACCCGTTGCGATAAAAGACAATATATGCGTTAAAGATGAGTTGACTACTTGCGCCTCTAAGGCGCTTAGTGGATTCAGGCCGCCGTATGAGGCTACGGTTATTGAAAAGTTGAGAAGAGAGGGCGCTATAATATTCGGGAAGACAAATATGGATGAATTCGCCTTCGGATCCTCCTGTGAAAATTCCGGATATTTTCCCACATCGAATCCCTGGGATCTTGAGCGCATACCCGGCGGCTCAAGCGGCGGTTCGGCCGCGGCGGTCGCGGCGGACGAGGCCATAATGGCGCTTGGTTCTGATACCGGCGGCTCTATAAGACAGCCGGCGGCTTTATGCGGTGTAGTTGGAATGAAGCCTACTTACGGCAGAGTCTCGAGATATGGCCTAATTGCTTTTGCCTCAAGCCTTGACCAGATAGGTCCCATTACCAAAGATGTCTATGACGGGGCTTTACTGCTTAGCGTTATTGCCGGTTTTGACAGAAGAGATTCCACTTCCGTGAACGCGCCTGCGCCGGATTATTTAAGTTCCCTCGATAAAGGCGTTAAAGGTTTGAGAATAGGAATACCAAAAGAGTACTTTGTTCCCGGAATGGATAAGGAAGTTGAATGCTCAGTCAAGGAAGCCGCAGCTTTATTTAAAGATTTAGGCGCCACAATTGTGGACATATCTCTGCCTCACACCGAATACGCGGTATCGGTTTATTATATTATCGCAACTGCCGAGGCCTCCTCAAATCTTGCGCGTTTTGACGGTGTGCAATACGGATACAGGTGCGAAAATCCCGAGAATCTTCTTGATATGTATGAAAGGACGCGTGGTGAAGGTTTTGGGCCCGAGGCCAAGCGCAGAATAATACTCGGCACGCATGTTTTGTCAAGCGGATATTACGACGCCTATTATCTTAAAGCTCAGAAGGTTAGGATGCTGATAAAAAAGGACTTTGAACGGGCGTTCTCCGATACTTGCGACTGCATCTTAACCCCTACTTCTCCGACCGCGGCTTTCAGGCGGGGAGAGAAAAAAAGCGATCCGCTCTCTATGTATCTTTCCGATATATTCACTATATCGGTTAATTTGGCGGGATTGCCGGCTATTTCTATTCCCTGCGGTTTTACCAAAGGCGGTCTTCCCATAGGTATGCAGCTTATCGGAGGCTACTTCAAAGAAGATAGACTGCTTGAGGCCGCTTATGCTTATGAAACTAAAACAGATTGGCACAAGAGGAGGCCGGGTCTTTAATGACATATGAGCCGGTTATGGGCCTTGAAGTTCACGTGCAGCTTAAGACTGTTTCGAAGATGTTTTGCGGATGCTCCACGGAATTTGGAGGCGCGGCGAATTCACGGACTTGCCCGGTTTGCCTTGGTTTTCCCGGAGTTTTGCCGGTCTTGAACCAGAAGGCTTTAAGCTCTGCAATAAGAGTGGCTTTAGCCGTTGGCTGTTCCGTATATCAGGAATTAAAATTTCACAGGAAGAATTATTTTTATCCGGATTTACCCAAGAGTTTTCAGATATCCCAGTATGACGAGCCGTTATCTTCCAACGGTAGTTTGACTATAAAAATAGACGGGTTGGAGAAGAGTATAAGAATAAAGAGGGTTCATCTCGAGGAAGACGCCGGAAAACTTATTCATGAAGAGGGCGGGGGTTTTAGTTTGGTTGATTTCAATCGTTCGGGAATGCCGCTGCTTGAGATCGTAAGCGAACCGGATATTAATTCACCGGAAGAGGCTTATCAATATCTGACAAATTTGAAATTATTGCTTAAGTATTTGGATATTTCCGATTGCGATATGGAGAAAGGAAGTTTGCGCTGTGACGCCAATATTTCCGTTAGAAAAAAAGGCGAGAGCGAATTAGGGACAAAGGCCGAGGTTAAGAATATGAATTCTTTTAAAGCTGTTAAGGCCGCGTTGGAATATGAATTCACGAGGCAGGTAAAATGTCTCGAGAATGAGGAAAGAATTGTTCAGGAGACGCGGCTTTGGGACGCCGATAAGGCAATAACCGCGTCTATGAGATCGAAAGAAGAAGCCCATGATTACAGGTATTTCCCCGAGCCGGACTTAGTCCCGTTTATTTTGCCTAAAGAATTGATAGATTCAGAGAGAAATAATCTTCCCGAATTTCCCGAAGCCAAAAAAAGAAGATTTATGGAACAGTTCGCGCTATCTGAGTATGACGCAGCAGCGCTGACACAAGATAAAGAGTTGGCCGGGTATTTTGAGGAATGCCTGCGTTTTTATTCCAAGCCAAAGGTTGTCGCCAACTGGATAATGGGGGATCTTTTGGCTTTTCTGAATGACAGGGCTCTGCAGATTAGAGATGTAAGTGGGAAACTTACGCCGCGCAATTTTGGTGATTTGCTTAAGGAGATTGATTCGGGAAAGATAAGCGGCAAGATAGCCAAGGATATTATATTAGAGATGCTTGAGACCGGGAAAGCCGCCGCCGCGATCATCGAAGAGAAGGGGCTTGAGCAGATTTCCGATGTTTCTCAACTTGAGTCGGTAGCCGATTATGTTATCGCGGAAAACAAAAAAACGGCGGATGATTTTCTCAAGGGCAAGGATAACGCTCTTATGTTTTTGGTAGGGCAGGTTATGAAGAAGACAAAGGGGAAGGCCAATCCTGCCGCAATCAACGAGATTTTAAGGCGCAAGCTGGCGAAGTAGCTGAAAACTGTCATTGCCCGCTCAAGGCGCCTGTCCGCCTCAGGCGGAGGGAATAACAAATGTAGTGCTCTGTAACATTAATTCGTGGTAGTCCTTGGAGACAGTAAACACTTATTCTTCGAGCGAACTCTCCGCAGGCCTGCCTGCCGGTAGGCAGGGAGTGAGTCGAGAAGTTCTGTTGCTGCCCGTATCCATAGTTCTCGACTCGGCCAATGGCCTCGCTCGAATAGTATAAAATTTATGTTACAATGCAGTAGCGTGGTTACAGCTAAATAAATTGTTCAGTACTTTGTTAAAATCCGGCAACGCATAAAATATCTATAACAGAAGTTAGGGCAAGAGGTTAGACAAAGGCAGCCCATGGAAAGTAACTCAAAAGTAACAAAATACTGATTGTTTATTTATCTATAGCAGAAGCAATTGCTTGAAAAGGAGAAAAAGATGCGCAAGAAAATAATAATAAACGTTTTTATGGCAATATTTATTTTGGCGGCCTCAATGTCTTTGATATCCGCGGATTCCAAGATAGCCAAAGAAGAGACATCGCAAAAAGCCGACAAAGAGAGCGTAACGCAGGAAGTCGAGAAAGAAAGCGATATATACAGGCAACTTGAGATATTTTCCGAAGTGATCTCGATAGTGCGTTCCGAATACGTGGACGAAGTAAAATCGAAAGATTTGATCTACGGCGCCATGAAGGGGATGATCCAATCTCTCGATAAATACAGTGAATTTATGGATCCGGAATCCTATAACGAGATGAAGGTTGAGACCGAGGGAGAATTTGGCGGCATCGGAATAGAGATAGCCATAAAAGACGACCTTCTTACGGTCATCGCCCCGATCGAAGACACTCCCGCATATAAAGCCGGCGTAAAATCCGGCGACAAAATAGTCAAGATAAATGGAGAAATTACCAGAGGCATTACTCTTTTAGAGGCTGTAAAGAAACTTAGAGGCAAACCGGCTACTCAAGTTTCCGTGACCATCTTGAGAGAAGATGAAGGCAAGATCCTCGATTTTGACATAACAAGGGATTTGATTAAGGTTAAATCAATCAGGGATGCCAAGATACTGGAAGACGGCATTGGGTATGTAAGGCTTAGCGTCTTTCAGGAGCGCTCCGCGAAAGATTTGGAAGACGCTCTCGTTGATTTAGAGAAGAAGGGCATGAATAGTTTGATACTGGATTTGCGAAATGATCCAGGCGGCCTTCTTAACGTTGCGGCTGAGGTGGCCGGAAAGTTTCTTTCGTTAGGCGAGATGGTTGTTTATACAAAGGGCAGGGATAAAAGGCAGGACATGGAATTTAGGGCCAACGATAAAAAACCAAGGACCGATTACCCATTGGCGGTTCTCGTCGATCAGGGTTCGGCGTCTGGTTCGGAGATAGTGGCCGGCGCCGTTCAGGACCATAAACGCGGAATAATTATAGGCGTCAAGACTTTCGGAAAAGGTTCCGTGCAAACGGTTATTCCTTTGCCTGACGGTTCGGCGGTTAGGCTTACCACAAGCAAATACTACACTCCAAGCGGACGCTCTATACACGGTGAAGGAATTATGCCGGATATCGTGGTTGAACGCCAGCAGGATAAGAAAAAGGACGAAAAGAATACTGAAGAGATATTCGAGAAGATAGACAAGTCACCAAAGCCGGAAGTTGAGACAAAAGAGCGCGATAATCAATTGGCCAGCGCCATAGATGCCATAAAAACCATAAAGATATATAAAACCTTTATCGGGGAAAAGTGAGAAAAAAAAGAACCCGTAATCTTGTCGTAGTTATCGCGGCTGTGATCTTTTTTATCCTTATCTTTGGGCCGATTGCTTTTTTTTCGCGTGGCGGCGCGCTGGATAAACTCGTCTCCGGTGAATTGGCGAAATCGGAAATCTCGAAAGGAGATCTTATAGCAAAAAGCAGGTGCGCTTATACCGAGAAGAGATATTGGGCGGGGGATTCATTTTCGCCGGAGGATTTTGAGAAGAGCCTTGGCAGAAAATTGAATAAAGCGGGTTTTAGATTATTGCCCGTTCTTAAATCGACCACGGAAAGCGTCTCTGACGGCAAGAAAGAATTAAGGCAGGAGATCTCATATCCTATATCGAAGCGCTCTTCAAGACAGCCTTTGTTTTATCTTACTTTAATACGTAAAGTTTCCCCGCCTCCGAAGACTTCCGCCGTTACTATTCAAGAAAAAACTCCTGTAGTCGCCATAGCCGATAAGAGAAAGCCGCGCGCGGCGGTTGTTTTGGATGATTGGGGATATAACCTTAAAAATCTTGACGCCGTTTTAAAGTTAAATAAGCCCGTAACTCTTTCTGTTCTTCCTGGCTTAACGTATTCCGCCGTTGTGGCCAAGAAAGCTATGGATAATGGCATAGAGGTTATCTTGCATATGCCTATGGAGCCTAAAAGTAAGATAAAACTTGAGCCGACCACTATATTATTTTCGATGAGCGACGATGAGATAAGAGATATTTTCTCGGAAGCTCTTGCGACTGTTCCCGGAGCGCGCGGGGTATCGAATCATGAGGGTTCAAAGATTACCGAGGATGAGCGGTCTATTCGCGCGCTATTTGGCGAGATCAAGAATAAGGATATGTTTTTTCTGGATAGCGTTGTTACTAGTAAAACAGTGTGTGAGCGCGTTGCCAGGCAAATAGGAATAAAATTTGCCAAGAGATCTGTATTTCTTGATAATGATAGCGATGCCGCGTATATTAAAGGGCAGTTCGAACAGCTAATCAGCGCGGCGCTTAAGACGGGCAGCGCCATAGGGATAGGCCATGACAGGCCCAATACTATCGCTGTCTTTAAGGATATGATACCGGAATTTGAAGCAAACGGCATAGAGCTAACTCATCTATCAAATTGCGTTGAGTAAGTCCGCGTAAGTTGACTTACATTGTCATTGTCCGGCTCGCCTCGCGGCGAAGCCGAGGGCTTAACCCCCGTCCGCCTCCGGCGGAGAACAATTCAGCTATGAACTAAATCAAAGATTGATTCATAGCTGCCCTGAACTGAACTTTGTTCTGGTTCAGGGCAGACTTGCGTGACTGGATTCCCCGATCAAATCGGGGAATGACATATGCTAATTTGGATAGTAAAGAATATATTTACGAGTTTAACTTTAAATTTTTCACTTAAATTTTACGTTTTTCGTTTTTGGTTTTACACTTTTAGTTATTGCGAGGTAATCTAATATGTTGGTTCTGGGCATTGAGACTTCCTGCGACGAGACCGGAGCGAGCGTGGTTGAAGGCGGCAAGAAAGTTCTTTCAAGCATAGTCGCTTCTTCGCTCGAATTTCATAAAAGATACGGCGGAGTAGTTCCGGAAATAGCCGTAAGATATCACCTCGAGGTTATAAATTACGCGGTAAAGGATTCTCTGAAGAAAGCCGCCGTAAAATTAAGCGATATCGACCTTATGGCCGTAACCTATGGCCCCGGCCTTGTGGGCGCTCTTTTGGTCGGCATATCTTTTGCTAAATCTCTCAGCTATTCTTCTGGAATTCCTTTAGTGGGAGTTAATCACCTTTGGGCCCATATTTATTCCGCTTTTGCGGATAAAACCAAGATCGAATTTCCATTTATTGGGCTGGTCGTTTCAGGCGGCCATACCGCTATCGTTTTTTGCGAAGACGATGGCAGATTCAAACTTCTTGGACAGACTAAAGATGACGCCGTCGGCGAGGCTTTTGATAAGATAGCAAAAGTGTTGGAATTAGGTTATCCGGGCGGGCCCGCCATAGAACGCGCCGCGCTGAAAGGCGACGCGGATTTAATAAATTTTCCTGCGGCTGTTATTGATGAGGACTCTTACGATTTTAGTTTCAGCGGGATTAAAACTGCGGTATTATATTATATCAGGAAGAATTTCGCGGGTTCTAAAAGGTTAAGTAAATCCGTTCGTGCCGATATAGCGGCCGCTTTTCAAAGGACGGCGATAGAGTCCATTGTTATTAAATCGATCGGCGCTTGTAAATCTAAAAAAGTTAAGACGCTCGTTGTCGGCGGCGGAGTAAGCGCCAATAAGTTTTTGAGGCAGGCGTTGGCGCGCGCCGGAGAAGAAAATGGCACAAGAGTCGTTTTTCCTTCTTTTGAGTTTTCCGTTGATAATGGCGCTATGATTGCGGCAATGGGTTACAGGTTGTATAAGAAGGGTGTCAAGGCCGATTTGAATTTATCGGCTGAATCGAATTTAGGAATCGAATGAAGCCTAACTTGGGCTCGTTAAAGGAGGTCGAATGAAGCCATAATTTACGGAGCGTAAGCAAGGTAAATTATAGGCCGAAGGCCGTGGCTGAATTTGACCCCGCACCCAGCAAGGGAAATAAAAATAAAGAATTCCGGCTAAGCAATCAGCGCGCTTAAAACAAGAATCAGGAAGGCGTTAAGCTGAGTTGCTGGGTTTAATTCGCGCTTATAATTTACTCGCACTTCGTGTTCGTAAATTACGCGCTCATTAAAGGAGATTGTGAAATGATAGTAAGTGAGTTCGATATGGCGCTGAGGCTGTTGTTGGCGGCTTTTTTAAGCGGATTGGTCGGATATGAGCGCGAGATACACGGCCGACTCGCCGGTTTCAGAACTCATATTCTTGTTTGTGTCGGGTCTACTTTAATTATGCTGACATCGATGCACATATTTGATGTATACAGAGGCTTGGTTACGCCGGATCCGGCAAGGATTGCCGCTCAAGTTGTAAGCGGGATAGGATTTTTGGGAGCCGGCACCATAATAAGATTTAAAGCTTCCGTTCGCGGCTTAACCACAGCCGCCAGCTTATGGACGGTCGCCGGAATAGGGCTTGCGGTGGGGAGCGGTTTATACCTGCCGGCGGTTACAACTACTATAATAGTCCTGATGACGCTCTTTTTTCTTAACCGCGTCGAGAAGATGCTGATAAGGAAAGATTGGTATAAAGTGCTGGAAATAGAGACGAAAACCGGCGTTTCGCAGCTTGAGGAGATACGCTCGGTTGTTTCCGAATATGAGATTGAGATAAAGGATTTCGAGATTTGTAAATCTTCTTCGGGCGATATGATATTGAAGATTAGTCTAAAGCTTCTAACCAACGAATACGATAACGAGATTCTTTCAAGAATGCGACAGCTTGATGGGATTAAGAAGGTAAGCTGGGTCTCACTTTTTTAAGGCCGCCTTTTTGGAAGCGAAAGGAGGTGCGTTTGCGATGTTAGGCAGAAACAGGAAAAAGGTTGAGGAGAAGATCTTAGATGTTGACGCCAGTATGCAGGGGACAATGTCGTTTAAGGATCCGGTTAATTTGCAGATAAACGGCAGATTTGAAGGCACTCTTGACACAAAAGGCGTATTGAGCATTGGAGAAAAAGCGTTTGTCAACGCCAATATAGTCGGAGATGAGATAACCGTTTCCGGCAGAATTACGGGCGAAGTTATGGCGAAAAAATCCCTTAAACTTATTTCGTCTGCCCGGATAGACGGGAATATAAAGACGCCTTTGCTTTCCATAGAAGAGGGCGCTATATTAAACGGCAATTGCCATATGACCTCAGGCGTCAAATCCGCAAGGCATATGGCGCCTGAGTTTATAAGCGCTGAGGAGGCGGCCAGGTATCTTGATGTGGAAGTTTTGCTTGTTAATGAGTGGGCGGCGAGCGGAAAACTGCCGGTTATTAAAGACGGCGATAGATTTCATTTCGACAGGGCTAAGATAGATGAGTGGATCGCGTCAGAGCGAGTTAAATGAGGTTTTTGGCGATACGGAGAGCGGCGTAATCTCAAAAGACAGATTGCTTACTTCGAGAGAAGCGGCGCATTTGCTGAATATGACGGAAGCCGAAGTGATCAGTCTGGTTTCTGCAGGTAAAATCCCGGCTTATAAGATAGGTGGAGAATTCTTAAGATTCAGGAAACAACATTTGGAGATTTTGCGGGAAAATATAGATATGGTTAAATGGCGTTGTGCATCCGCAGGGAAAGTGGTTCCTATTGGCGGCGCGAAAGAGACAAACAGATATTCTATTTGGGATTGGATAAGGGATTTTTTCTGCCTGAATGATTTCTATGTACTATCGTTAATTTTAATCTCTCTTTTGGTTTTTGTTTTGTTAAACAAGAAATAGGATCGTACGCGTCATTTTTTATGATATCCGCTAATAATTTTATGGACAGCAGTAAGACAGGATTATGAATTATTCCAAAAATTCTATTAAGAAAACACTTTTGGATCTTGAGAAAGGCAGGATTTCCAGAGCCTTGGCTTTTAAGAATCTGGAATATTTTCCTTTTCAAGATATAGGTTTTGCCAAGATAGATTTTCATCGATCGGTGAGGAGGGGATTTCCAGAAGCGGTTTACGCTCCCGGAAAAAAGATCGCGGAGATAGCGGAGATCGCGGAGAGAATTGTCTCCGCCGGAAGCACATTACTGGTAACAAAGGCGGATATTTCTATATATGAACATTTGGTAAAAATAATTCCAGGGGTTAAATTTAACGATGCTGCGAAAATGGTGTATTTTCAAAAGAGAAAGCCTGCGAAAAAGAAAGGCATGGTTTTGGTTATTACCGCCGGCACCTCCGATATACCGATTGCCGAAGAGGCGTCTTTAACATTGGATATTTTTGGAAATAAGACGCAAAAATTATATGACGCGGGCGTCGCCGGAATACACCGCTTGGTAGATAAATTGCATTTGATAAGAAAAGCCAAAGTTATTATAGTTATCGCGGGGATGGAGGGAGCCTTGGCTTCGCTGGTAGGCGGTCTTTCGCCTTGTCCGGTTATAGCGGTTCCGACTTCTATCGGCTACGGCGCTTCTTTTAACGGGCTTTCGCCGCTTCTTACTATGCTTAATTCCTGCTCGCCGGGGGTTTGCGTGATGAACATAGACAACGGTTTTGGAGCCGGCTATTTTGCCAATTTGATAAACAAATGAAAAAAATACTATATCTTGATTGTTATAGCGGAATAAGCGGAGATATGTTTTTGGGGTCGCTTATAGAGTTAGGGCTTAACATTGATTATTTGACTTCTGAGCTTCGCAAGATTAAGATTAAAAATTATAAGCTGGAATGCCGCAAAGTAAAACGCAATGGCATCGCCGGAACGAAATTTGATGTGGTTTGCGGCAGGGGGCATTCGCATGAGCACGCAGAGGAAAAGACTTTTAGCGGGATAGTAAATCTAATAAGTAATTCCGCTCTTTCGAAGGAGGTAAAAGAAAAATCTGTCCGCATATTTACCAATTTGGCTCAAGCCGAAAGCGTTGCTCACGGGATTTCCCGCGATAAAGTTCATTTTCACGAAGTGGGCGATGTAGATTCAATTGTGGATATTGTCGGAGCCTGTATGGGGATTGAGAAGCTGGGGATAGGGGAGATTTACTCCTCAAGGATAAGCTCCGGCTCCGGCAGAATAAGCGCTCACGGGGGGAGTTTTCCCAATCCCGCGCCTGCTACGGCGTATCTTCTCGAGGGAGCTAAGGTGGATTTTTTGGAAATTCAATACGAGTTGGTTACTCCAACAGGCGCGGCCATAGTGAAGACTTTATCAAAAGATTTCGGCGAGATCCCCTCTATGAGAATTTTAAAGGTCGGTTATGGAGCCGGTACATATGAAATACCGAATCAACCCAATCTCTTGCGTTCGATAATCGGCGAAAAGACAGAGGCCTGTTATTCCGATGTGATTATGGTGATAGAGACCAACATTGACGATATGAGTCCGCAAACGTATGAATATCTAATCGAGCGTTGTTTAGCCGCCGGCGCTTTGGACGCGTATCTTACGCCGGTTATAATGAAGAAATCGCGTCCGGGGTGTGTCGTCACGATTTTAGCGGAGCCTTCCAAAGCCGAAGCTGTTTCTGAGATAATGTTTAAAGAGACCACGACTTTTGGGATAAGGCGTTACCCCGTATTAAGGAAGAAGTTAGACCGCAGAGTGATAAAAGTTAAGACCGGTTATGGCGAGGCGCGGGTAAAATTGGGTTATCTTGAAGATAAACTGAAGATAATCTCGCCTGAGTATGATGATTGCAAGAGGATAGCCGGCTCGAAAGGAATTTCTTTTCGAGCGGCCTTTAAAGAAGCGGAATCCGCCGCTGCCAAAATATTAAATAAGAGGTCAAGATCTTGATCGAGAAATACCGATTAGTGGCGGAATATCTTAAATCTATAGGAATTCTAAGCGGATCCCAAATAGCCGATATCCTTAAGTCTCAGGCTGAATCCGGAAACCGCCTTGCCGACATATTCGCCGGTATGGGATTTAATCAGATAGAGCAGTTAAGGGATTTGATCGTCTCGCAGTTCGCGATTACATACAAGCCTGTTTTTGATATCGAGATTCCGTTTGATTTAATACAAAAGATTCAGCCGGAGATAGCCTACCGCCACAGGCTTTTGCCGATAAAATTTGAGAATGAGGTATTGACCGTTGTTACGGATGATCCTATCAATCTTTTGGCGCAGTCTAATCTGGAAGAGATGCTTAAGTTCAGGATCAACCTATTCTTTACGCCGGAGCCTCAAATGGACATTGCTCTTGAGAAGCATTACGGCGGCAGCAGGAATATCTTGGATTCTATCGCCGGCAGAAGCGCCGGACTCGAGGTTTCTTTTAAGGGAGCCGCCGCCGAGGCGATCAAGAAAGAGGAGAGAGACGAGGCTCCTATAATTAAATTGGTAACTCAAATTGTTTCCGAGGCGGTCAAGAATCGCGCTTCGGATATTCATGTTGAACCATTAGAGGATAAATTCAGGATAAGATACAGGATTGACGGTGTTTTGCATGAGGTGCCGGGTCCTCCCAAGAAATTACAACCATCAATCATAAGCAGACTTAAGATTATGGCGGGAATGAATATCGCGGAAAAGAGGTTGCCGCAGGACGGAAGGATAAGAATACACGGCATGGGCAAAGATCTTGATATTCGCGTCTCGACTTTGCCGGCGCTTTATGGTGAAAGTGTTGTAATGAGGGTATTAGATAAATCCAGCTTTATGTTAGGGCTTAAGGAATTGGGGTTTTTACAGGAGGACGAGAATAGATTCGAGAGGCTTATTCATTTACCCTATGGAATGGTTCTTATAACAGGGCCGACCGGAAGTGGAAAGACCACGACCTTATATGCGTCATTGAGTTATATAAATAAACCGAATAAAAAGCTGATTACTGTCGAAGAGCCTGTCGAATACCAGCTTTCAGGAATAAATCAGGTTCAGGTAAAACCCTCCATAGGGCTTACTTTTGCTTCTGGATTAAGGACAATGTTAAGGCAGGCCCCGGATGTGATTATGGTGGGCGAGATACGTGATTTCGAGACTGCCTCTATCGCGATTCAGGCGGCTTTAACAGGGCACCTTCTTTTTAGTACTCTTCATACAAACGATTCGGCAGGGGCGATTACGCGTTTGGTGGATATGGGTATTAAGCCTTATCTTGTAAGCTCGACTGTGCAGGCGATAATGGCCCAAAGATTAGTAAGGAAGATATGCGATAATTGCAAGGAATCTTACGCTCCTACTAAGGATGACCTATATATTTTGGGGTTAAAGCCGGAGGAAGCCAGGAAAGCCGTCTTGTTCCGCGGCCGCGGCTGCAAAGAGTGCGTTCATACCGGCTACAAAGGCAGAATAGGGATATTCGAGCTTTTAATAAGCAACGACGAGATACGCGAGATGATAGTACGGAAAGCGCCTTCGCCTGAGATAAGAGAAACCGCCAGAAAAGGCGGGATGAGATTACTTCGTGAAGATGGCTTAATAAAGGCGCTAAAAGGCGTTACGACGATGTCAGAAATTGTGCGCATTACGCATGGTTACGAGGAGTAGATATGCCGGCTGAATATGAACATCCAAAACACGAACGCTATAAAAGGATAGGCCAAATTTTGCTGGAGAAGGGGCTTGTAAACGAACAGCAGCTGGAGCAGGCTCTCGATGAGCAGAAATTAACCAGCAAACTTCTCGGGAGAGTTTTGGTTGATATGGGTTTTGTTAAAGAGGACGATATATTAAAGGTTTTAGGCTCAAAGTCCGGTTTTCCGGTCGTCAAGCTCAAGGATATGAATATACCTAAGGACGCGCTGGATAAAGTTCCAGCTTCAGTAGCTAAGATTTACACGATAATGCCCATAAGTTACGAGCCTAATTTATTGACGATAGCCATAGCGGATCCCTTGAATGTGGCGGTTTTTGATGATCTGAGATTCACGCTGGATGTGAATGTAAAAGGGGCCGTGGCAAGCGAAGAGGATATAAAAGAAGCTATCCATAAGCATTACGGTTCCGAAGGCGAGACCATAAAAGAGGTTTTGGATATTTTTGGCGAGAAGATGGATATTATGACTTCTGGAGAAGAGGTTAGCGATATAGCCACTTTGCAGGAATTGGCTTCAAAGGCGCCAATCATAAGGCTGCTAAATATGATTTTATTGCAGGGAGTAAAAGAGAAGGCTTCGGATATTCATTTCGAACCTTTTGAACAGGATTATAGGATAAGGTATAGAGTAGACGGGGTTCTTTATGAGATAGCCCGGCCGCCAAAGAACCTGAGTCTTGGCTTGTCTTCCAGAATCAAAGTTATGGCTAATTTAGATATAGCCGAACGAAGGCTGCCCCAGGATGGAAGGATTATGATCACAATCGAGGGTAAGTGCGTTGACTTAAGAATCTCGACTCTTCCGACGATATTCGGCGAGAGCGTGGTTATGAGAGTTCTCGACAGAAGCACGGTGAGCTTATCTCTGGATGAGATTGGCTTGCTTGACGATATGAAAGAAAAGCTGCGCTATCTTATCCAGAAACCCAACGGTATTATACTTACAACCGGCCCTACCGGCTGCGGAAAGACTACGACGTTGTATGGCGCCCTCAGGGAAATAAACAAGATTGACTACAAGGTTATTACTACCGAAGATCCGGTTGAATATGACATAAAAGGCATTATACAAGTGCCGATAAACGCCAAGATAGGACTTACTTTTGCCACTTCGCTGCGGCATATATTAAGGCAGGATCCCGATATTATAATGGTAGGCGAGATAAGAGATATTGATACCGCGCAAATCGCCATTCAGGCTTCTTTAACGGGCCATCTGGTTTTTTCCACTCTTCATACCAATGACGCTGCCGGCACGATAACAAGGCTTATCGATATGGGGGTGGAGACTTTTTTAATTACGTCCACTTTAGAGGCGATTTTGGCCCAGCGGCTTGTAAGGAAGATATGCCAGAACTGCAGAGAAGAGTATATGCCGGAACCCGATATCTTGGCGGATTTAGGCATTTCTCCCGAGTTAGCCAAAACTAAGAAATTTTATCGGGGAGCCGGCTGCGTTAAATGCAATAATTCCGGTTATAAGGGCAGAACAGGCTTGTATGAGCTCCTGATTATGAATGAGAAGGTGCGCTCTATGGTCATAGATAAAGCGCATACCGCTTTAATAAGGAAAGCCGCTGTTGAAAGCGGGATGGCGACCTTGTTGGAAGACGGACTGAATAAGGTTTACTCCGGAATTACTACCGTCGAAGAAGTTTTAAAAGAAGCGCAGTCGACCATTCTGTAATTTTCGCAATATACCGTTTTCGATTTTTTCAATCTCCCTCTTGTTTTTCTTGACAAAATAAAGGTTACTATTTATAATAACATTGAGTGAGCGCTCACTCAATAATGGCGTTACATTGAAATCAACGGGAGGAGATCGGATGTCTGAAATAATGTTATCCGCGGTAAATACGCGTCAAAAAATAATGAACGCCGCGCTTTTGGTTACGGCCAAGGACGGATTCGAGAAGGCTACAACCAACCGCATATCCAGGACCGCGGGTGTTTCCGAAGGCATAATCTATCATTATTTTAAGAATAAATACGACCTTTGCCATAATATGATTAAAGAGGGAGCCGAAGAATTCCGGCGCTGTCTTATGAAGGAGATCGATAAATACGCCGATCCGAAGGAGAAACTGAATAAGCTTATAGATTTTCATTTTGAGTATTTCACGGGCAAAAGCAGCATCTTTAAGGTCATATTCGGCAGAGGAGCGGATACTTCGATTATGATGGAGAATATCCTTAAGATTGCGATAATCCCTTACTCGAGGATAATCGAGACGCTTATAAAACAGGGGATTAAGGAAGGAGAATTCAAGAATTTGTGCCCAAGGATAACGGCCCTGAACCTGCTTGGAATGATGCAGCTGCCGGCGATAGCCCTGCATTTTGAATCCGAGAAATTTTCAGCGCATGCCGCCAGAGAGAATGTGAAGAATATATTTATCGGAGGTCTCCTGAGATGAAGAACCGCGTCGTCAGCCTAATAATTTTATCTTTGTTGGGTATTTTTCTGATCTCGGCGGTCTATTATCTTATGCCTAAGAAAACGCCCGACGGCATAATACAGACGCCGGTGATAATAGAATGCACCGAGGTTAACCTAAGCTCTAAAATAACCGAACGTGTAAAGGAAGTGAAATTTGAGGAAGGCGATTATATTAAAGAAGGTGAGATAGCGGTTGTTTTGGATAATGAAAAGAGAAGAGCGGAGTATTCACAGGCGGAAGCCAATCTTGAGGTGGCTAAGGCGAATTTGCTTACCTCCGCCGCGGATATAGATAAGGCGAAGGTAAAAATGGAAGACGCCGCGCGGGATTTAGGCAGGATGACGCGGCTGCTTGATAAAAAATTAGTTTCGCAGAACGATAAAGATAAGGCGCAAACAAATTATGACATAGCGGTTGCGGATTTAAATAGGGCTTTAGCGCAGGAGGCGTTTTCAAAAGCCGGCGTGGGGCAGGCGGAAGCGGCCTTAGAAGTCGCCAGGATTAATCTTGAGGATACCGTAGTGAAATCCACGATATCCGGAGTGATAGCGCTAAAAGCCTTTGAGCCGGGAGAGACGGCGCAAGCGGGTTCGACCGTGCTTACCGTTCTTGATATTGCTGATGTTTGGGCGCGGGCTGATGTTGAAGAGACGGCCGTCTCCAAGATAAAGATTGGCGACAAGGCAAGAATCAAGATTGACTCCCTTCTTAAACAGGAATTCGAGGCAGTGGTGTCAGAGATAAACAGCGAAGGCGAATTCGCCACGCAGAGGGACGTCAGGCGCGGCAGACAGGATATCAAGACTTTCAGGGTAAAGGCGAAGATAAAAGAGCCGCGCGGGATATTGAAACAAGGTATGACGGGAACGGCTACTTTTATTGTAAGATAGGGCGAGTGTCCAAATTAATCATTTTTTCACGGTGGTAAATCACTTTTAAGATTTAATTTTACATTGTCATTGCACGGCTTGACCGGGCAATCCAGACATGAAATATATCTTATAGCGTGACTGGATTCCCCGCTTTCGCGGGGAATGACATCTGCTAATTTGGAGAGTAATGAATAGATCGAATTCGGGGTTAAAACTTTCACTTTGCATTTTACACTTTTGGGTTAGAATATGCCATACGCGGTTGATGTCCAGAATATAGTTAAAAAATTTCCTTCAACTACAGCCGTCAACGATATCAGTTTCAACGTTGAAGAGGGCGAGATATTCGGATTATTGGGCCCTAACGGCGCGGGAAAGACCACACTCATAAGGATACTAACCTGTCTCTTGAAACCCACAAGCGGTTTAGCCAAGATAAGAGAATATAACGTAATTAAGCATCCCTCTTGTGTGAGAAAAAATATCGGCGTTGTATCGCAGGCTATGACCAGCGATCTGGATTTAACCGGATGGGAGAATCTTGATGTGTATGGAAAATATTTTGATATTCCCCGGAAAGAAAGGCGCCAGACGATAAATTATCTTCTTGAGACGGTCGGTTTAAAGGATAGATCGCGCGATTTGGTTGCAACTTATTCCGGCGGAATGAGGCGGCGTCTTGAGATAGCCCGCGGACTGATTCATAAACCGTACATACTTTTTCTCGACGAGCCGACAATCGGTTTGGACCCTCAATCCCGGCGCGTTATCTGGGAACTGTTGCGAAAGATACGCTCGGAGACGAAGTTGACCATATTCATAACCACGCATTATATGGAAGAAGCCGATATATTGTGCGAAAGGGTGGCTATAGTGGATTATGGTAAAATTGTGGCCCTTGATTCGCCAGCTAATTTAAAAAGGGGGATAGGCGGTTTCGATATAATCGAGGTTTCCTTAAGCGATATATCGCCCGCAGTTATGGAGAAGGTGAGATCTATGGCTTTTATCAAGAGCGTAACCGAGCAAGAATCCGGCTTGAGGATTTATGTCGAGGACGCGGCTAAAGCTATGCCGGTTTTAATGGAAGAATTTAAAAAAATAAACGTCTCCATATTATATTTAGCCATTCACCAGCAGACGCTGGAAGATGTTTTTATACACTATACCGGAAAAACCATAAGAGAGACGGAAGCGCAAAAAGTTAATTTTTTTCTCGGGGCAGGGGCTCCGAGGCAGATGCCGGGGGCGCGCATATGAGAGCGCTGGCGGTAACAGAGAGAGATTTAAGGCGTTTTATAAGGAACCCTGTTTTGATGATCGCCAGTGTTTTTCTGCCGCTGGTATATCTTGTGATAATCGGAAATTCTTTTCAGGGCGAGCTTAAACGCCTTCCTTTATTGGTTGTGGATCAGGACAACGGCCCTTACGCGAGGCGCGTCGTGGAATTATTACAGGCGATGCAGTATGGCCCGGACACCATAAAGGTTACTATGTCCAACGATCAGAAAGAAGCGGTAAAGAACGTCCGCGATGGATTTTATAAAGGCGCGCTTATAATACCTTCGCGCTTCAGCGAAGATATGGTAAAGAAAATCGACCCTCAAATAGGCTTGTTTCTCGATAACACCGACGGGATTTCCGCATCCGGTATTTCTAATATAGTCGCGCGCTCGATGAGCTATCTGGAATCCGAGTATGTTGCGGTTCGTCCGGATCGCGCCAAGGCTAAACTTAGAGCTGTTGAGTTATACAAGAAGATAGATTACGATGCCTCGCTTGTTCCCGGAGCTATCGTTATGGCAATATTTATGGGAACCACTTTTACCGGGGCTTTTAGTCTGGTTATGGATAAGTTTCTTGGTGTGCACGAGAGTTATTTATCCACGCCTCTTACCAAGATGGATATAGTCGTAGGCACGATAATAAGCGGTGTATTCATCACAACCACGATGTCTTTTTTAGTCCTGATAGGCGGAATGTTTATAACCGGCATAAAATTTACGGGAGCTTTTACATCTTTAGCGCTGCTTATTTTCACTATCTCTTTGACCGCGCTGGGGCTTCTTAGTATGATATTCATAATTTTAGGAAGAGCTGACCACCCCAGAATAGTCGGAGTGGTGATAGGATTTCTTAATGTTATATTTTATTTTCCAAGCGGCGCGGTTTATCCTGTGGAGAGTTTGCCGGGTTGGCTGAGGGCTTTCGCGAAAGTAAATCCCGAAGCCTATGCGGTTCACGCTCTTAAGGCATTGATACTTAAGGGCGCGGGTTTCGCGGCTATACAAAAAGATATTCTTTTTCTCGTTGTCTTTACGGCGATAATGTTATCGGCGGCCACCGTTACGTTTAAGAGGACGATGTAATGAAATGGGTTAGCGGGTTAGCGGGTAAACGGGTTATGGGGTTTATTGAGTTTATTGGGTTTATTGGGTTGCTGGTTATTGGGTTGTCGGCTTACGCCGAGGAACCGCCGGTTTTAACTTTAGAAGATTGCGTCAAGGCGGCTCTTGCCAATAATCCCAAATTGCGGCAGACGGCAAACAAAGTGGATTTGGACAAAGCCAATGTTGCTGCCGCGAAATCCGCTTATCTTCCCCAGTCTTCGACCACAGGCGGGTACTCTCATTATGATACCTCGAAAGTTGCTTTTGGTTCTTTCGCCATATCCAGCGCTCTGGCGAGTTCCCTGCCCGGTTTCGATAAGAGATATAATGTCATCTCGGAGAATACCGGCGTAAGCCAGCTCATCTGGGATTTTGGGCAGACTTTAAACCGCGTAAAGGCGGCGAAAGAGACGCTCTCGGCCGCCCAGTATGAGTTTCTCGAAACGCAGGATAAGACTATATTGGATTCCGAAAAATCCTATTTTAATGTTATGCGCGCCCAGCTTTTTCTTGAAGCCGCTAAGGATAAACTTGAGACGGAAAAGACGCATCTTGAACGCGCAAGAGGTTTTTATGAGGTCGGCTATCAGCAGTCCCACGATGTTACAAAGGCGGAGTTGTCGGCGTCCAACGCGAATCTTGAACTTGTGAGCGCGAACAAGGATTTTGAATTGGCTAAAGCGTCCTTAAATAATGTGATGGCGAATACCGGCGGCACGGATTATAAAGTAGTCGAAGCCGGAGAATTTCAGCCGGTAGAAGCAGATATTGAGAGCGCTATTAAAGCCGCGTCGGCAAATCGAGTGGAATTATTGAAGTTGCAGGCTGAGGCGCGCGCCGCGCAAGCGGACCTTGAATCCAAGAAGAAGGGTAATTGGCCAACGGTATCTTTGAGCGGCAGCCAACAGATGAGTCATACCGACACCCCGGGCGTTGGGAACGTCAGGAACTGGAACGCCGGCGCGCAGGTAAGCTGGCCGTGGCTTGACGGGCTTAAGACCAAATCACAGATAGAGGCCGCCGAGGCAAGCCTAAAGATGGCGCAGCTCGGCATAGAGGATATGACTCTTGAAATAGCCCTTGAGGCGCAGAGTTCGGTCTTAACACTCGGTGAATCCGGAGAGCGGGTAAAGACGGCAGCGAAACTTCTTCAGGAAGCCGGAGAAAATCTTGAGATAGCGAAAGCGCGCTATGAAGAAGGGCTTTGCTCGATAATAGATGTTGGCGACGCCGAGACATCGCTTGTCTCGGCTGAACAGACGCGCGCCTCCGCCATAGCGGGCTATCTCTCTTCATTGGCCGATTATCAGAAGGCCATCGGCGTCATCTCGCAGGGTACAGCGCGATAATCACGATTTATCCCGGATGCGCATAGATAAATAATTCCGCCGGGAATGTTCGCGGCCGTTCCCTATATTTCATACTTGCTCGCCAAGGTCTTATGGCGAATCCGCCCGATGGCAGACAGGGAAATTGGCGCATAAAATTTGTGTTGAAAAATCGACTTAGAATGTTAGACTATGGCGACAGGGTAGTGATAAGCGCCATAAAAAGCGAATTTGTGCATTATAATATTAAGGCACGCTTCATACTTAATAAAATGTTGTCAATTAACTTATTGTATTCCAAGTAGTTATGAAAAAGTAAGCTTACTTCAAGTCTCGAAATATTGACAAATAATTCTGTTTATGTTTACAATATGACAGACTCATCTTAATAAAGCGCAGACCGAGTTTTGGCAATTTGTATTATTAGCAAAGGAGCATTCAAATAGTGGGTGAATACTACAAACGCGGACGAAAAATTAGAGAATTTATTCTCCACTCCATTTCTAATCACCCTCAAGATATTGTTAGTCGGGTTGTCAATAGTTTTGGTATTTCCAGGCAAGCTGCGAACCGGTACGTCCAAAAACTTCTTGCAGAGGGGTGTATTTCTGCTGAGGGACGCACCAGACAACGTACATATTCTCTTCGAATTATTCATAAGAGTAACTTTTCGGCGCCTTTAGCCGGACTTGAAGAAGATAGGCTTTGGGAAGAGCGGATTGTCGATATTTTCAACGGCTTGCCTACAAATGTCTTGGACATATGGCATTATTCGTTTACGGAAATGGTTAATAATGCCATAGATCATTCTAATGGAAAAGAGTTAACTGTTGCTGTGGAGATGAACGGTTTTCTTGCTACGATCAGCATACATGATGATGGTGTCGGTATCTTTAGAAAGATTAAAGAAGAATGCAAGCTGGAAGATGAGCGACATGCTGTTTTGGAATTAGCAAAAGGTAAGCTTACTACAGATCCTGATAGCCATACGGGGGAAGGAATTTTTTTTACATCTCGAATGTTAGATGATTTTGCGATTCTCTCCGGGGAAGTTTATTTTTCACATAAATTTGGCAAAGAGGAGGATTGGATTTTAGAGAGAGAACGGCCGGGGACAGGAACCTCTGTTTTTATGTCCTTACCAAATCAGAGTCCACGCACCGCTCAGGAGGTATTTGAATGTTTTGCTTCTGAGAAAGAGGGCTATGGTTTTACGAAAACAGTCATTCCGGTACGCTTGGTGAGACATGGTGTTGAAAACCTGGTGTCTAGATCTCAGGCTAAGAGATTGCTGGGTAGAGTCGACAGGTTTAAGACAGTTATTCTCGATTTTGAGGATGTGAATTCAATCGGTCGAGCATTTGCAGATGAAATTTTTAGGGTATTCGAACGAAATCATCCAAGTATTCTATTGATTCCAACCAATACTGTTAAAAGCGTTGAAAAAATGATCGCGCTATCTAAAGGAAGAGATTGAAGTTTATAATGGCTGCGGGAAGGGGGACAGGTCGCATAAGTGGAGCGTTCCAAAGTATGATTTTTAGATAGGAGCAGTTGCTTTACTAAAGATGGAAGATAAACCGCGGTTATTATTGCATATCTGTTGCGCTCCCTGCGGGGCGTATCCAATCAAACTCCTTAGGGATAAGTTTGAGGTGGAGGCGTTTTTTTACAATTCCAACGTACATCCGCGGGAAGAATATGAAACTCGTTTAGAAGAAGCAAGAAGGTATGCCTCGGAAACGGGTGTAAAATTCCACGAGGGAGATTACGACGAGCAGATTTGGTTAAGGCAAGTAAGCGGATTGGAGAATGAACTGGAAGGCGGCCGTCGCTGCGAGATCTGCTACAGGGTAAGGCTTGGCAAGACCGCGCGTTTTGCCGCCGCCAACGGATTTGATTATTTCGCCACCGCTTTGAGTATAAGTCCACACAAAGATGTTGACACGATAAATAGCGTAGGGAATTTGGTGTCGGAGATGTATTCGGTTAGTTTTTACGCGGCGGATTTCAAGGAAAACGATGGTTTTAAGATATCGGCCCAACTTTCAAGAGAAGCGAATCTCTATCGTCAGGATTACTGCGGTTGTTTATACAGCAAAAAGAAAGGAAAGGACAATAAGAATGTTTGATCTCGGTAAATTAGGCGACATCTCCAAGCTCGCCGGCGAAGCAAAGCAGGCTCAGGAAAGACAGGAACGCTTTCAACGCGAACAGACGGATTTGCTGAAGAAGGTATCCGGCCAGCTTGAGCAGATTATCTCGATATTGAGCGCGAAGAAATGAATATGAAATGCTGTCCCGACACAACGTTGAAAATATCAACGATCTTGGCCTGTTCGCCTGCCTGCGGCAGACAGGGGAACGGCGCCCTACATTTCATTAACGGGACGGGCAGGCCCGTCCCCTACAGCCTGCCGGCAAGGCAGGGATTATTGTAATTTTTAAATTTATTTTTTCACATAACATATATTATAGGTTTGTCTATTTTTACGTCATTAAAATTGTCCTGTAGGGTTCAGGCCTGCCTGAACCGTTATTCTATAATTCATAGGGCGCGTTTACCCAGACTGTGTCATAATGCCGAAAAACGCTCATTTTGTCATTCTGAAGAACTCTGAGCATAGCGAAGAGGACTGAAGAATCTCGTCGGTAACAGAAAAAACGAGATTCTTCGCTAACGCTCAGAATGGTATTACGACACAGTCTCACCGAACGCGCCGCAAGGCGTCGACGCAGGCGCGCCGCAAGGCGTCGACGCAGGCGCGCCGCAAGGCGTCGACGCAGGCGCGCCGCAAGGCGTCGACGCAGGCGCGCCGCGTTAACGATTTCGGCCTGTTCGCTTGCCCGCCTCAGGCGGGGGGAACAGGCCCTACAACATCGGAGGCAGTGATATATGCTAATCCGGACAAGTAAAAAGGCGGATAAAAGAATATGATGAAAAAATGTCCCTATTGCGCCGAAGAGATACAGGATGAAGCAATAAAGTGCAGGCATTGCGGGGAATTCTTAAACAAGAAGCCTCAGACGAAATGGTATTTAAAGACGTCCTCGTTTATTGTCGCTTTTCTGTGCGTGGGGCCTATCGCGCTTCCTTTGATTTGGCTCAATCCAAATTACAGCCGCGCGAAGAAATGGGTTATAAGCGCGGCAGTAATTGTCGTAAGTTATATTTTATGGGTATGGTTTTCAAACGCCTTAAAATCAATAAACGAATATTATAAGCAAATGATCGGGTTGTTTTGATAAAACAGGAGAAGACGCGATGGAAGAGAATCAGGGATTAAAGAGCAGGGTAGAGCAGGCGTTGAATAAAATACGTCCTATGCTTCAGGCGGACGGCGGAGACGTCGAATTAATAGATGTTGTTGGCAAGACTGTAAAGGTGAAGCTTACCGGTTCCTGCGGATCTTGCCCGATGGCTCAGATGACTCTTAAGATGGGCGTGGAACGCGCGATCAAAGAGAGCGTGCCCGAGATAGAGAAGGTAGAAGCGGCATAAGTGAAAACGGGCTTTGAGAAGTATAAGTTGAGATAAAAGGAATAGCCGCGCGGGGCTTGATGTTCTCGAGGGGGGAAGATTTGATAAAAGAGGAAGGCCAGCTTTTATCTAAAGATTTTCCGGTTAAAAAATTGCGCACATTGTTTAAAAACCACATATTGCTTAAGAGGGATAACGTCGTTATTACGCCTCACATCGCTTTTAACTCCGCGGAAGCCATAAGCAAGATCTTGATATGCGCGGTTGATAATATAAAGAGCTATCTTGAGGGCAAGCCGCGGAACTTACTGAGCTACGTATAAATAATGAAAATTTTATAGGCCTATCTTTGGCCTGCTGCGGCGTTACTCCTTCTCGGCGTAGTGCGCCGACTACGCCTTCGTCGTCGCGCCTTGCGTCAGGCTCAAATCTAAGCCTCTAAATCTTTCCATTATTTATACGTAACTCAGTAGTCGCTTAACGCCAGTATTTTAAATGAAATGCCCGCAAAAGTTATTCTCTCCAATCGGCCAAAGTAATGTAATGCCGTAACTAAAGCAGGCAGAAAGGATGTGGCATGAATACCTTCTATCAGGTTGCAATTATGCGCGAGTTGATAGAAGAGCGCATGGCGAAATGAAAGAGGTCAAAATGAATTCCTTTAAACGAGAAAATGTAGAATTGCCTTTAAATGCGGTTTGGCTTACTAATTCGATCGCCGAATATAAGGGCAAACAGGAACTCTACGCGAAGCAATCGCCGCAGATATTAAAGACATTACTTGAGACGGCGCTTATTGAGAGCGCGGAATCGTCGAACCGTATTGAAGGCGTAACAGTAGATCGCGCCCGCTTAAAGCCGCTCATCATCGGCCATAGTAAACCGCGCGACCGTTCAGAGGAAGAAGTTGCGGGATACCGCAAAGCCCTTGAATTGATTCACAAGGCAGGGGCCGGTGGTTTGGCTTCCGATAGCCAAAGCCGCGCGAAGCATAAAAGTTTAAGAATCACTCCAGAGACGGTCAAGGAATTGCATCGGCTATGCCGTGGCGAGTCATGGGATGCTGGTAAATGGAAAGAAAAAGACAACGATATTATTCGTAAGCATCCAGATGGCCGCGCTGAGGCGATCTTTAAACCGGTCAGCGCCGCTAAAACACCGGAAATGATGAAGCAATTATGTTTGTCGTATGAACACAGCATTTCACAGCTAAAATATCCTGACCTTTACGCGGTCGCCTGCCTTGTGCTTGATTTCTTGAGCATTCATCCATTTCGTGATGGTAACGGCAGGGTCTCGCGGCTTTTGACCTTACTGGCATTGTATCAACACGGGTTTATGGTCGGGAAGTATATCAGTATTGAGCGCATCGTTGAACAGTCAAAAGAGACGTATTATGAGACGCTCAATAAGAGCTCGCAAAAATGGCATGAAGCCAAGCACGATGTAATGCCGTGGTTAAATTATTTCCTCGGCACGGTGCTATTGGCTTATAAAGAGTTCGAGGATCGGGCCGCAAATATAAAACCAGCCAGGGGAGCTAAAACGCAAATCGTAACACAGGTGATTGATCGTCAGGTTAGGGAGTTCAGTTTAGGCGATATTGAGCGAGAGTGTCCAAGCGCCGGCCGGGATATGATAAAAATCATTTTTAGACAATTACAGAAAGCAAAAAAGATTAAATGCCTCGGAAAAGGCAAGAGCGCTAAGTGGAAGAGACTTTAATGGGGTAATAACTTCTCAAATGGGGTAATAAATGGGGTAATAAAGGGGTTGGATAATAAACATAAAGAGTTCGTGTTGTCTATATACATTAAAACCGGTGTTGAAGGAATTGATCAGATCAGGAGAAGCTGCCTGATTTTCTGCCGCTGAAATATCAATCCAAGCCAAGATTTTATGAAGAGTTTTTGAATGAGAAAATCGCGACCTTGAAATAACGGAGTGCCCCCTGATCGACACATCCTCAAATTTGCAACAAATTCGTTCACATAATAACCTGTGAGACAATAAGATGTCTGATTTAAAACATGAAAGAGAAGTTATTGGGAAATTTGTGAGATTTTATAATAAACGAAATAATGCTAATTTTGTAATTTACCATTACCCTGAAGATGATAAAAAAATACCAGCAGACAAGAGAATTGACGCTATTTACAAGGATGACGGTAAGACTATTGCCATTGAACATACTTCATTAGATGGTTATATTGATCAAAGAAAAAAAGAAGAGCAGTTCGCAAAAGCTTTAGGTCCCCTGGAAGATGACTTAAAGAATAGACTTCCTATGCCAGGATATTATTCCTTAGTTATTCCAGCGGATTGTCATATGCCTATAGGAATAAAGTGGAATAAATTTAGGGATGACGTGCGTAATGAGGTAATAAAAAAAGCAGGTATCTTAGAGTTACCTAAATCGGGTCGGTTGTCATCTTCAAAGGTAAAAGTAGAACGATCTTTTGAATTTTACCTCTGCCGGCATAATTTAAATGGCAAATTGGACGGAAATTTTTATATATCAAAATTTGCGCATAATTCGGATGATTTGGATAAACAAAAAGAAATAATAGTTAAAAAGGCGCTACAAAAAAAGAACAAAAAACTGTTATCTTATATTAACGCAAATTGTAACACTGTGCTGCTTTTCGAATTAATCGATCATGATTGGGACGGAATTTATAGAGCATTTTCAGAGATCAAAGAAAAATTTTCATGCGGTAATTTGCCATCCGAGATATATGTAATTAATGCAAGCTTTCCTTCGTGGCGGTGTTCTTACCTTAAGAGTGGGAATGATTTTTCAGATTGGGGCACATTTATTAAATATTATGAAATAAATACTTGAAAAAATACAATACGGGAAAATGAGAAAATGGAGATGTGCCAAGAGGAACCACTCCGCATAACCGACAAAGCCTAAATATTTAAAAGAAATCCCCTTTCTTATTACGTCTAATAATATAGAAGAGCCCGCCGATGATATTTAAAAAAGAGCATTATTCTATTTTTGCTTGACACTACTATTTTTATAATTTTCTTGACAAAACCTTCTTGCTTAATTATACTGGGTAAAGATAAAAGAAAGGGGTGACGGCGATGAAAAGTCGATTATTGATGGTGGTAATAGCGGTTTTAGTGGTAGTCGGGCTTTTAGCGTTTAGTACTCCCTCGTATGCTCAAGACGCCTTTAAGAAATTGGGCCGCGGAGTAGTGAATACCTTTACCGGATGGCTGGAGGTCCCCAAAGGGATTGTCGATGAGACCAAAGCCAGCAACGTGTTCACAGGGCTGACCGTTGGAACGATAAAGGGTTTTGGAATGGGCTTGGTTCGCACCGGAGCGGGTATTTATGAAACGGTTACGTTTCCTTTTCCTATACCGGAAGGGTATGAGCCGATAGTAAAACCGGAATTCGTATATTCTTCCGAAGCTAAGTAGTTTGGTTTAGTTTTTAGGGCAATAATCTATAAAATAAATAAAAAAGAGCGAGACTTGAAAATCTCGCTCTTTTTTATTTGTAATCCCTATCCTGCAGTTTTTCTAATTCCTTAAATGCGCGTCGGCATATTGCGCTATCATTTCCGCTATCTTTGTCGGGGGAGTCACAGAAAAATAATGGTCAACGACGCAATGCGCTATCTCGTGAGCTATGATATTAGCGGATACCGCGTTTTCTTCCGAGTATAACGTGTTTAATTTAAATATGTAATAAGTTATGAACTCATTTTTTTCGTTGAATATCGCCATATAAACTTTATCAAGGTCTTGACGGCTATGGTATATGTTCACGTTTAAAGACAAACCTTTGGGGCGCATATCCAGAATTTCCTGAACCTTCAGGAATATAAGGTCGAATTTATAAGCGAGTTGCTCTTTGTCGTCTCGCCCCGGGCGTGGCGGTTTTTCCATAAGGCCGTAGTCAATTCCATAGGTGTCTATCTTCTCGTTTACAAGCGGGATATTTACATCATGCCTGAAATTTATCGCGCAGAAGACACTCTTTTTGGTTATCCAGTTGATTGAGGGACTCGCGATTTCTTCCGGGCCGCCGGCTTGCGCCGGAGTAGAAGATGACAGCGCCAGAAACGCCGCCGCTATAGCCATAATCTTAAAATAAGACAGGTGATGTTTTATGTCCCGAATCTTTTTTTGAATTGACCAAAGTATATGGCCAGCTTCTTCCTCGTGAATGCCTTTGGCCGTCAAAGCGCTCTTGACGGCGGTTATTTCTTCTTCAAGCTCTTTTATCTTAACCTGTGATAATTGAATCGGATCTTTTAATTTATGCTTCATATTGTTTATCCCCGCCGCGAGTGTCTTTACGCCGTCCGATTTTCTTAACCTGATTTCAGAAGAGAGATCGCCTTTTCCTATTTCAGAAAGCGATATTTCAATCCGGTGAAGAGGTCCGGCTATTTTATGAGAGACAAATAGAAGTACCGATATGGCAGCCGCGCCGGCGACGGCCATTGATATCAATCCGCTAATTATCAGCGCGGGCAGTATAAATTGCGGCGTGCTTTTTACCGTGAGCCGCAGGTTTTCAAAATTTGCGGTTGTCGATTTTTTGGTCAGCATAAATACCGACATAACCATAATCAGGCAGGCCAGTATTAATAACGCCAGAGACCTTAAAATGAGGTTGATTTGCAGGCTTTTTTTTACCAGATACTTCTTTCTTTTTTTATGTAAAGGGAATTTGTTCATATTTTGCCTTGCCCCAAAGGGCGGTCTTTGCTAAATCTTATAAGGAAGGATCCATCCCTTCAAGGGCTTTTTTGTTTACGCGGACTTTAGTGTTTTTTTCAAGCCCGTCAAACCACTCTTTTATTAATTTACCCGCTTTTTGGGTTCTATCCCCATCCGAAGCAGGCATCGAAGAGAGAATCTCTTTCGATTTTTTCTCAAGCATAACCTTAAGCAGACTCTGCTCCCAGAACCGCTGGATTGTTTTAGTAAATTCAGGCTCTTTATCCAGCTTCTCGCGCTGCGCTTCCATAAGCAGCACCTTCTTCTGGATAAGGTTGCTTAGAAGCTCTTCCTTGGTTACCTCATTTCTATAGGCATCTGGATATAACTCCGCTTCCGCCAGGAAATCTTTTTTGTAAAGAGAGTAATCGCCTATAGTTGCGATAATATCGCCTTCACTTTTTTTCGAGTTGCATCCGCCGGCGGCAATAAGGACAATCAAAAATAGCATTATAAATTTGGATTTTTTCAATCTCGCCTCTTTTCGATAACTTATTATAAATGCTTTACTTGTATTTTGCAATATGTTAATTTATTAATATGAAGATAAGGCTGATATTAATGACGGTCTTCTTTTTTTTATCTCCGCTTGCGAGGGATCTATTTGCGGAGTATAATCCCGTTACGGGAAAGGAAGATATGCTGTTTATATCATCTCAGCAGGAGTCGAGTATGGGAGATTCAATTGCCAAGCAAGTAGAAAAACATTATAAACTTGTTGAAGATAAACAGATTCAGGAGCGCGTGGAGCTTATAGGAGAAAAACTCGCGCAAATATGCGACAGAAAAGACGTTATCTACCATTTTAAGGTTTTGGATGTGGACGACATAAACGCGGTTTCTCTTCCCGGAGGCTGGGTTTATATCTTCAAAGGTCTACTGGAGAAAGTCAAAAATGACGATGAATTAGCCGCTGTTATTGCCCACGAGATTGGGCATATCGCCGCGCGGCATTCAGTCAAGAGGTTTCAGTCTGACGCTATAGCTAATATGGTGATGATTTTGACGGCGGCGAGCCAGCAGGGTGATGTGGCAAACGGCGCGGATATGGCGATTACCTCGCTTATGATGGCCTATTCGCGCGAGGATGAATTTGAGGCCGACAGGAGATCCGTTATATATCTGAAAGCCGCCGGCTACGATCCAAACGCGGTTGTTTCTTTTATGAGAACGATGAAAGAAGCCAAGAAGTTTGATATAAGGCCGTATTCTTATTTTCGGACTCACCCTTATATAGGGGAAAGAATAGGGGTTATAACCAAAGAGATTACCGGCTCCTCCGATTTTAATGCCTGGATAAATAAACCGTTGGATAAATAAGGGGCGCTGAAAAAGCCAAGAAAAGGCTATATTTCCGACGAGAAAAGGTGTAAAATACATAGTGAAAAGAGGGTAAAAGTGCAAGAGAAACAGTAAAAAACGGGCAAAATCCTTGCATTTGAGAAAGGAAAA
>JAZDOX010000034.1:0-33948 GCA_043798215.1 Candidatus Omnitrophota bacterium
TGCCTTCAACAACGCTAAAGGTACTTGTTTTTAAATGAACATCAGCAGCTATGGTAACCATCTGTCCTCCTTTTTGGTTGGTTTTTTCACCTGATATTATATCAGGTTTGGAGGACACTGGTTACCATATTAACTACAAAACTATGAAATCTTAATTTCTTTAATCATTAAATAACAGTTCCTGTAAAATTAGCCTATATGCTTTTTCTATACTATAAATCTCTTGCTCATTCATAAATGAATTTGAGGGAAAATGTCCTACCTTAACAAATTTACTACGTCGTAATTCCTCCATTATAGCCCCGCTTTTAGGTTCCTTGAGCAAAATGCCTAAATTATCATTGACCTCGTTTCTCAAAAGCTCTATTTCGCCTAAACTAACAAATTTCTTTAAAACATCCCTCGCTGTCGTAGAAAGTTGGCCAATTTTTTTCTTAACAGTTTCTCTTACGGCTTTTTCACATCCGAAAACCAATTGAACCTTCATCGTAAAAATCGGAACTTCTTTCTCCAGCTCACTTAAAAGTTTCTCTTTAGAATCGTATTTAACAGTTATCTGATCTGAAATATCAAAAGGTAATTGTTTAATATTCCTGTATTTTAATTTGCTTTCATTAACGATATAAAGACAGGGCTTCCCTATTCCGATTAATAACCCTACTTCCATAAAAACATTTTCATTTTCAGGACTTAAAACTGCTATACCAAAATCAGAGGCTTGGGCTAATTTGCATATTTTACAGAATTTTACTCCAAGTCCTCTAATATCATCCGCATCGTATAAAAAGTATGAAGGCGTTTTAAAATATTCCTTTAACGTCTCTTTTAAATATCCATCATTATTGTCAAATTGATACATTAGAAAAGCTTTGTATTTTTCTGGCCCCTCAAGCCTTTCTTTTTCCGCTATAGGCAAATCGCACCTTTTAGGGTATCTCATTTGACATCTTAAATTAAATTCAGCCATATATTTTTTCCTTAAAGACGAGCGGGTTAAAGCGCAAAATATGTAAAAGCCGTGTCTGGATTACCCGCACAAGGCGGGTAATGACAGTTTGTTTTATATTTATGAAACCCGTTATTTTGATAACTTTATCGGGCCGATACAGAGATCGGCCCCTACAAATAAAATCATCGCCGGCATCTATTCGGCGTGTTCGCCTGCCCGCCTCAGACGGGGCGAACGCGCCTTACATTGACAATTTTTCGCTAATGCTTACGACCCTCTCGTTCTCGCTCTTTATCTTAAATGAAATATCCAGATGATCTTTCGGCAATATCCGCTCCATCTTCTTCGCCCATTCTATCACTACCACACCTTTCCTTCCAAGATAATCCTCGTAGCCGATATCTTCGATATCCTTAAGATTCTCCAACCTGTATACATCGAAATGAAACAGCGGAATCCTGCCCTTATACTCCTTGACAAGAACAAATGACGGACTGTTAACGCGCCCGTAGTCCTTTACTCCAAGACCTTTGGCGATACCTTTGACAAAGGTAGTCTTGCCCGCTCCCAAATCGCCGGAAAGCGCGACCACATCTCCAAGCTTAAGGCGCTTGGCGATCCTCTCGCCTAATTCTACTGTCTCTTTTGGATTTTTCGTTACGACAACCATTAAAAATGTTTGAATCCTTTCGGCTTGAGTTCTCTCTGATTGCCAGCTTTGTCTATTATTTTAACGCCCTTGCCCTTGACAGCAACCTCTCCTATTCTGGAAACCGGAAGGCCTGCCCCAAAAAGGTTTTTTCTTATAAGCGCGCGGGCCTCTCCGGCAGACAGCGTAAACAATAATTCAAAATCTTCGCCCTCGTTTAAAGCGGCATCCAAAGAATCGGCATCTTTCGAAACAGGCACCAGCTCTTCATATATACAAGCGCCAACCTTGCTCTCATCGGCTATATGGTTTAGATCCGTAGACAATCCGTCGGAAATATCTATCATGGCATTTATCTTAAAATCTCCGGTCAACGCGCGCGCCTCTTTTAAGCGCGGAATGAAATTAAGGTGTTTCTTGCTTTTATACGAACCGCCGAGCGCACCCGTAACGCATATGGCATCGCCGGGTTTTGCGCCGCTTCTAAGAGTTACTTTATTGGGCTCTACGAATCCCAAAACAGCAACATCAATAATAAGCTCTTTCGATGAATTGGTATCCCCGCCTATTATCTCTACCCCAAAACGCTTTGCGAGCAAGCGCATACCTTTGTATATACCATCCACAAATTCGACTTTACATCCGGAGGGAAGGCCCAGTGAAACAACCGCGTATTTCGCTATGCCGCCCATAGAGGCTATGTCGCTTATCCCGCAGGCAAGCGCTTTCCAGCCTATCTCGGCGGCTTTGGCATTTTTTAAGTCAAAATGGACGCCTTCGATCAACATATCGGATGTAACGAGTAAATATTTATCTTTCGTTATCCTGATAACGGCGCAATCATCGCCTATGCCTTTTATGACATCTTTTCCGGGCTTGATATTTCCGGCAAGCCGCCTTATCAAACCGCTTTCACCTAATTCGCTTAATCTCACCTGGCTTAAACACTCCCTTTTCCGTAATTATCGCTGTTATTAAATTAGCCGGTGTAACATCGAACGCCGGACAGTACGTCTGGACATTCTTGGGCGCAAGTAATTTACCGTTTATTTCAGTTATCTCCTCCGAACCTCTTTCTTCTATCGGTATCCCGGCGCCGCTTTTTAGATTAAAATCTATCGTTGACACAGGGGCCACAACATAAAAAGGCACTTTATGATATTTGGCCAAAACCGCGACGCCGTAAGTGCCTATTTTATTGGCGCTATCTCCGTTACGGGCTATCCTGTCGGCCCCAACAAAAACCCTGCTTATCTTTCCCTGACTCATAACGCAGGCGGCCATATTGTCGCAGATAAGAGTAACGTCTATACCCTCCCGCATCAATTCCCACGCGGTCAAGCGCGCGCCCTGAAGAAGAGGCCGCGTCTCATCCGCGAAAACCTTTATGCGCTTACCCTGCTCCTTGGCCCTGTAAATAACCCCAAGAGCGGTTCCGTAATCCGCCGTCGCCAGCGCTCCGGCGTTGCAATGAGTTAAAATCGTCTCGCCGTCCTTAATAAGCTTTGAGCCGTTATCGGCGATTCTCCTGCAAATCGCCCTGTCTTCCTCAAATATTGAATGGGCCTCCTTGAGCATAGCTTTCTTTATTTCCGCGACAGTTCTGTCTTTATTCTTTTCCGCGGCAGACTTCATTCTCTCCAATCCCCAGAAAAGATTTACGGCTGTCGGGCGCGCCGATCCCAGAAAATTTATGACTTTATTCAATTCACGCGCGAAAGCCTTATAACCATTGGCGCGGCAATCTTTTATCCCCAAATAAGCCCCGTAAGCGGCCGCTACCCCAAGAGCGGGAGCGCCCCTTACCTGCAATTTTTTTATCGCGTGCCAAAACTTGCCAACATCCTCAAACTTCAAATACACAAGTTTATTTGGAAGCAGAGTTTGGTCTATTATCCTTATCGCATCCTTGTCCCATTTGATTGTTGAAATAGCCATATTTACTCCGTTAAAAAGTTACTTTTATTCAATAATCGCTGTTGGAATTAGCTTGGATTCGGAAATCCCAGACACGTAAATTCTACCGTTTAAACATTAGATTTTCAATGCAAATGTAGAAATGTAGGGTTCATGCCCGCCTGAACCATTACTTTATAATTCATAGGATTATTTTCATCATCGTCCCATTTTAAGGGATTATTTACAATATATTCACGGATACTTTGCAATGACGCATCGTTACGAATCACGTGATCATAAAATGACCGTTGCCAGAGATGCTTATCAAATGGCGGCCAGTGGTTTTCTTTAACGCCGGTTATATACTGTTTTGTCGTTATCATCTTAAACCGTTGAATTATATTTGACAAAGATAATTGTTTTGTAGGGGCGGATCTCCGTATCCGCCCGTTATGCGTTGAATCATTTTCATTTGATAAACGATTCGGGACGACACGGTCGTCAGACTTCGCCGAACTCTGGCGAGAGGTCGTCCCCTACGGTATTGGTTATCTGTATAATCATATGGATATGATTGGGCATTATAATATAATTATCGATCGTTATGTCCGGGTAATATTTTGGCAATGTTTCTACTGTTTGGGAAACCATTTGCCCCGCGTTGTTTAAACGCATACAACCATCTATTATATCTCCAAATATACATCCACGTTCATACGCGCAGGCCGTTACGTGATAATATCCTGATTGCGAATAATCGTATTCGGTTAATCTGGTCGGTTTTCTTATGGGATATTTGGTCATTTGATTTTTTGTTTACGTTCAAATTCACCTGCTTTTGGAGCAGCGAAGCCGCGAAAAAAGTCAGGTGGAGCGCATTGTTATAGGGTTACTTATTAAATAGTATTGCAAACAATCCAGTTAGGGCGCCTATCATGCCTGTAATCGTCACCATCCAAAAACTAAAAGTCTCTAGGCGATCTTTTTGTTCTTTCCGGATTAGTGATCTTGCATAGGTTATTCCTTCATTTGTTAGGTTTTTGCTGGAATCATCATAGCTACTTTCCCAATATTGTTTATTTTGTCTGTCTGGCCTTGGCAACAGCAATCTATCAATTTGGGATATTAATTGTCGGGTAATTACTGAAGTTTCACGAAATAATGGATACAGTTTACCCGACGCTAGAGGCGTATCCATTAAATATCGAAACTTCAGTAACTGCATTTTTTGGGATTCTAATTCGAAGTGATGCTGTGCAAATTCTTGAGCTAGTTCTTGTAATGTTTGGGGTAAATTTTTACCTTTTTTTTCTTTGGCAACGGCTTCATCGTATAACTTATTATTTTTTCTAATTTCTTTCTCTATTTTGCGTAACTTACGATAAAAGCCGAGATTAAACATATTTTAACTATTTCTCCTTATAACATACAATATGCGAACTTTGTTTTTTATAGCACTTCGCGCCGTCCCAATACCATTACAATCGTCAATACCAACGGGCCGACACAGGGGTCGGCCCCTACAGTACCATATGTTAAGTGGCGGGCATATCCATAGTTCTCGACTCGGCCAATGGCCTCGCTCGAACAGTATAAAATTTATGTTACAATGCAATACATCCAAATCAGCAAATTAGCATCGTCATTCCCGCAATCTTTAAGCGGGAATCCAGTCATGTCAAAGGGCATTATTTGCGTGTCTGGATCCCCCTCCGCCAAAGGCGGACAGTGGTCAAGCCGGGGGATGACATGCATTGTTGCATTCGGTGAACGCGCCCTACATTGATGGCACATTTCCAAAAATAAAGATTTTCATCTGTAGCCGCACATTGAAAATTCCTGCCTACGCCAAGGCTTCGGCAGGCAAGTAAGCAGCCATGGTTGCCCCTAATTTACACGAGGCAGAGCGAAAATTTTCGCGGAGCGAGATTTTCCTCGGTGGGGAAAATCGAGCATTAACGGGACGGGCAGGCCCGTCCCCTACACCTCGCCCGAACCAGTTAAAACTTCGGGATAATCCAAAAGATGCCCCCTACTGCCCCAAAAGTTTCGCCAATAAACTCGTCTTTATCGAAATGGCGTTGTAAGGGCATACCTCAAAACAGCAAAAACAGCTTACGCACTTTTTATAATCTATGCTTGAACCCTTATCGCTTATCTGGACGCATCCTGCCGGACAACTCGTCGCGCAAAGCTGACACTTCTTACAAATCGCGTCGTTTATCTTCGGACGAAACTTTATCCCGCCGGCGATAAGTTTAAATATAGGCCGCGGAATCTTTGAGATTATCGAGGTCTTCGGCAGTTTAAAATCGCGCAGCGCGGCATCTTCCGGCTTTTCGCCAAACATCTCTATGGCCGAAAGCCGCGCTTCTCCCAACTTCCTATCGCGCGCCTCGGCGATAATCTCCACATCTAACGGCGAAAGTCCTATGAGGCGGGCAAAAATGGCATCGCAGGCAACGCAATCGTTGCTTGCCAATATTAAACCCGCGTTTCTTAATGTGCCGCCGGATGCCGGCCCGTCGCCTTCCATCGCGATAACGCCATCCATTATCACAAGCCGCGGAATGGCGCATTCAAAGACACTAACCACGTATTTGGCGAAATCTTTCGGCCGGGGCGCCTTAAAATGGCACGTCGCTTTATAAAAACCGACCGCCAAGCCGTAAGAATTTTTTACGGCCCCGGTGATCGTAGTCAGGCTGTGGGTCTTCATCTTCGGCAAAGATATTATGCCGTCCACCTGCCCCGCGTAAGCGGTTATGGGAATTCCATTTATATTGCTCGCCCTGTCAAACTCGACAAGTTCTATGTCTTCTTCCTCGCATATCTTCTTTGCGCCGGAAGCCTCGTAAGTGGAACCCGGATCCCTAAATCCGAAACCTCCCGGAGAATCGCCTACAATAACATCAGCCCCCGCTTTTCTTACAAGCCTGGCGGCGGCGCGAATAATCTCGGGATGAGTGTCTACCCCCGACTCCGGCGGCCTCGCCGAAAGAAGATTGGGCTTTAATAAAATCTTCTCACCCTTCTTTATAAAATTAGATATCCCGCCGATTAAATCAACCGCTTCTTTAACGGCGCCTTCAATCTCGCCTGAATCATATCCGCGCGCTCTCACTATCGAGACTTTAGGGCTCATTTTAATAACCGGCTGCGGCGCCTAACATTTTATAAACATAAACAGAAAGCACAAGCGCCGAATTATGTATTATATGAACGGTTATCGAGGGAATAAGCGAGCCGGTCTTTTCATACAGATAAGCCAGAAGAATTCCTAAAATAAAGATCGGAAGCAAGGCGAGGATATTTGCGTGAAGCATTGCAAATGCCGCCGAGACCAAAATCATAGCGCTCTTTATCCCCAGCCTTTTTCTTATCGCCGGATAAGCCAAGCCCCTGAAGAAAAGCTCCTCGGCAATCGGGCCCAAGATAGTAACCAGTATCGTCAGGACCAATAAAATTTTAGGCCTTGAGTCCTCGTAAAATATCTCGAGGATGGGAGATCCCGGCGGCTCATAACCTATCATACGCAAAACCGCCAAGACAGTTATTGCCGTTATCGCCAGAAAAGGCAATAGGGCTAAATACGCCGCCGCCCCTATTCTGATATTCCTGAAAGAATTCTTGAAAGAAAGCCCAAGACTCGAAAATTTCTCTTTGAATTTCTTCACGACAAAATAAAAGATTACCGCTATGCCGAGAACATCCATAAGGGCGGCATAGACAACGGTAAAAAGCTTCTCGTCGGGCTGCTTTAGTTTTAGGATAGAGGCAATAAAAATCTCCGCGAATTGCAGAATATACCCCAGAAATAAAAAAACAACCAGCGTCTTAAGAACGTCCGCAACATTCCATCGAATATCCGGAATATGCCCATAGGCGGCCATAAAACTGCGGCCGCTTAATTTCGCGCTAAGGCATTTTACGCTTATCGTCAAGCCCAGAATTAACGCTATGGCGAATAAAAAAGAGACGCCGGCGACGACAACCGCGAGAAATTTATTCTCTTCCAAAGCTTCTTTAATCCGCTCTTCACGCGCCGGCGTCTCCTCAGCGGACATTAAATTAATCGCTTCGCAGGAAGGAAGCTTTATATTCCTTTCGATATGGCCGCTCGCGAGAAAAAGATTCGTGGATATTACAAACAACGCCATTAAAATATAAAGCCGCTCTTTTTTTATAAATCCGAAGGGCATATTAACCAACGACATTGAGCCTTCTCGCCCTGAATTTAACCCTCAGCTCTTCGTTACAGAGACGCTCGCATTCTTTCATATCCACGCCTTCCGTATCAACGCAGGTAACCTCCACCTCAGGAAGTTTTTCCATGCATTCCATTATAAACCTCTCTATTTCATCGAAAGCGCCCGGCCCAAAAACAGGACGGCATATCCTGTTATAAACTTCCGCCGAAGGCGCGTTAAGACTCACGCTAACCTTATCTATAAGCCCGGCCAAATCGGAAACAATGGATTTTTTGTTGATTAGATTGCCGTGTCCGTTTGTGGTAAGCCTTATTTTAGCCCCTTTAGCTTTAAGCGCTTTGGCAACTTCAAGCAAACAATCTAATCTTGAGGTGGGTTCGCCATACCCGCAAAAAACGATCTCTTCGTAATTTTTCGGATCTCCGACAGCTTCGATAATTTCTTTGGCGGCGGGTTCAATGGATAAACGCAGATTATATCCCATAACGTAATCCGTCGCGTTGCGCACGCAAAAAACACAGTCGTTAGTGCATCTGTTGGTCAGATTTATATACATCGATTTTCTTATGGAATAAACGATCGCCGGCGGCGGATTTTCGCCGACACCGAATAGCCTCATCGAATTACACGAAGTTATCCTGGCCACATCCTCTTTCGCGAGGCCTTTCAGTCTCGCCAATTCATCAACCAGATAAACTATATAAGAAGGCTCGTTTCGTTTGCCGCGAAATTTTTCAGGAGCCAAAAATGGCGCGTCGGTCTCCAGCAACAGCCTGTCAATCGGAACAAAATCTTTTATTAATTGGCGGGATTTAGATGCGTTCTTGAAGGTAACATTGCAGGTAAAAGAGACGTGCAAGCCCAATTCTATCGCGTCGTTCAATAAATCCTCATCCGGAGGAAAGCAATGGATAACCCCATCAATCGGCGGCTTCCTCTCCTCTTTAAGTATAGTTAAAAGGTCTTCTTTCGCCTCCCTGCAATGAATTATTAGGGGGAGTTTCATCTCTTTCGATAAAGATATGAATTTCCGAAAAACGTTTTGCTGGGCGGCGCGCGGCGATAAATTCCTGTAATAATCCAAACCTACCTCGCCGATCGCGACAACTTTTCGTTCGCGGGCTAATTCTTTTAATTCCAAAAAAACGCTATCATTGACAAGGGCGGCGTCATGCGGATGCGCCCCCACAGAAGCGTAGATTGCCTCATATTTATCGGCAAGGGCGACCGAATTCCTTGAGCCTTCAAGGCTGCCGGCGACATTTATTAAAAACTTGACTCCGGCTTCGGAAGCCCTCCTGATAACGTCTTCTCTGTCGGCGTCAAAATCCTTGAAATCAAGGTGGCAATGGGTATCTACAAGTTGGGTCATTTTATTATTCCTAAAGTAATATAAACACTATTATTATCGTTACCCTCAGGACCCTCGAGTAATTTCCGAATTCAAATAAAACCGTCATTCCCCGCTTTATGCGGGGAATCCAGACATGTTAATGTATTTTGTAGGGGCGGATCTCCGTATCCGCCCGTTATGCGTTAAATCATCTTCATTTGATAAATGATTCGGGACGACACAGAGGTCGTCCCCTACAGAATTTTAATTATGGTCATTGCGCGCAGAATATAGGGCGCGTTTCCCCCGCCTCAGGCGGAAACCGGCTTTGCGCTCGACATTAAATTTCAAGATAACCTGTTTCTGCACTGACATAAGCCTGCGCAATATTTATGTTGCAGCGGAAACAAAAATTTAGAAGCTGTAACGCCAAAACTCATCGCTGGCGACCATATAACGTTACGCATCACCGGCGCCGCGAAGCGGTGTCCGGTGCATGCGATTGTTAGAGCTTTTTATGTGCCTTTGTTTTATCCGTTTTATCGCTTTTTATCGGTTTTTGCTACCCTGCGCTAAAGCATAACCTCTCGATCCGGCTTTTTCAATACAATTCTCGTTAATGGAATTCGTATTTGATTTATAATAGCGGAAAAGGGGATTACCGCCAGAACCGTCCCCTCCGGCTCAAAAACTTTTCCCATTTTAGGGAATGAACCCGTTGTTTCCTCTTATTTTAATAAATCTTCAAGCTTACAAGACAACAATGCCGATTTGTTGAGGACGATCTGCTCTTTTTGATTTAAATTATCCGCGGTCATTCTGATGTGCTTGGTAACAATACTTCCGCCTATCACGATCCGGTTTGTTTTTTGAAAATAATCTTCGGTTTTCCGGTAGAAAAGATTAGCGTATCTCATAAGTTTGTCTTCCTGAAGCGGTCGCCTGCTTATGCCGTCACGGATAAATTCAACAACATTATTTATACTTTCATCTATTTTAATCGTCATCGGCAAATCGCCTTCTCGAAATTCAATCCAATAGTCGCTGATAACATATTGTACTCGGCAAGCATTGCCTTCTTCGGTTTTGTAAGTAAATGTAAACGAAAAGTTATGCGTATAATGATCTTGCTGCACTTGTATGCTTTCTAACGTAGTTACGACGCAAATTTTATACTCATTGAGATATCGCAAATAGCTTTCCCTCCAGTTCTTGAGCCAATTTTCAATATAGGTGCGATTCACAAAAAGCGGCAGAAGATCCTGTTTGAGATTAGTATCGCTGACCTGATTCATTTTGACCGTAAGTCTATCGAAAAGGGTGCGTAAATCTTCGGCTTCTTTCACGTTTTTAGCCGATAGATAATCGATGTCCGGCGCTATGCGGTTGTTCATATACCACAAGAGATCATAGATATCTCTGCCCTTCTCCTCATAAAGCGCCTTACCCACACCGCGCGTTCCGCGCAGGAAGATCGCGGCCACTTTGCTGGCCATAAGCGTTGACATATTATAAGTCATGATCACAAAAGACAGCTGGTCGCGATTGATAGGCCAGCGTTCGGTCGCCGTTTTGGAGGCGATAAAATAATTGAGATCGATTTTGACATGCACCTGATTTGATGGATGGGCAAGGTTTAATGCTTTACCGGCATTGAATTTAAGTAAGAGTCCCCTTCCAGTAACAATTTTGGCAATCAAGAAACCCTGATAAGTACTATATGTATGAGAAAAATAATCCTCGATCTCCTTTTTTAGTTCATTCAGAAAACCATCAGTTATTTTATCGGAAACCTCAAAATCCAAATCAACCGACATGCGATCAAGTCCATGAATAATACGAAGAGCGGAACCGCCATACATTACCCATTTATTATATTTAGTATGGTGATAAATAAAATTAAGGACATAAAATTGAAGTTCTTCCTTAAGAGCATTACGGAGCGTTTCGGCATCCATTCCGCCATGCGGGGCAAGATCATCAAGTTTCCTTTTTAAAACGGCAAGAATTTGCTCACTCATCGTTAACGTGTTTTTCTGTCATTGCGTAAAATTTGGTCCGTTCTTTTTTGTCCATTTCATCGATATCTATCCGTAACTCTTCGACAAGCGCTTTAATGTCTTTCGATCGAATACCGCGGAACTGGTAAGTCTTGAAATAGAGTAAATCAAATAAAGCTTTTGACTGGGAAGCGATGAAAAAACCGAGCTTCACTGACTGTCCGTCTAACGGCTTTTCTACCGACATGGCAGACGATGCAAGCAAAGCAGGCTTCTCTTGCACCAAAGAAAAATCTGAAAACAGTTCCTCTTTTATAGACTGGTAGGCGAAAACGCCGGCCTTTGTCTTATAGTTTCTTGTTACTTTCGGCGTGACGGAGGTAACGTTGTATGTAACTTCCGTAGTGAGGTTATAAAATTGAAGGGCGGACCATGAACTGACATAGGAAGGCGTCCGGATAATGTTCGCTAAGTAGAAAGAATAGGAGATATCGCTTCTATTTTTGCCAAAAAAATCAGCTGATATGTATAGCCCCTTTTTGAGTTGAAGGATATCTTCACGCTTCAGAAAACGGCTAACATAGGTATCCACTGTGGCATCGGCAAGTCCCAACTGTTTGCCGAGCTGACATAAGCTATCTTTGCTAAAGTAGGGCAAAGATTTTAACTGTTCTAATAGATTTGTCTTGCTTTTCATAATTATGACATAATTGTATCATAACAGAAATACGATGTCAAGTTCAAGGACTGACCCCGTTGTTTCTCCGCATAACTGGATTAATCTTTTTTCTTATTCCCCATTCTTTTTTTGGCGAGAGCTGGCTTTTTCGGTGATCTACTGCAGCCGATGGCTGGAGGGTTATTCCCCTTTACTTCTTTTTTGCCATTCATCCACACATTTATAATCTTTCAACAGATATGATTTTAGTAGAGCGGCCGAACTAACAGTCCAGCTTTTATTTTGTTTATCCAAACTCTCACCGAATAGTGCATCTATACTCTCGATAAGCTTTTGTTTCTGAGCTTTGGTAATATTTAGGCGGCTCATATGTCCTTCGCTGTCTGGTTTTTCATCGATAAGCAGAGCAAAAACCAGAACCATTGATTGAAATATACTTTCATCAATATATTCAAGGGATGCCGTTATCTCTGGTGCTCTTGCAACCATTCTAGAATAATCAACATCAGGTTCTGGAGCTGTATCTAAGAAATACTTTGATATCTCGCTCATTTCTTCGTAAAACTCCATCTTGTGGTTATATAAGGAAATGGTATTCGTGATGAGACCATCAAATGGTTTCCTGAGTGTCATTCTTTTCAAAGCGTCAATACTTGACCTGAGTTCAAGCTTAAAACGTGCACCACTCCGAATTCCGTCCATCATTTGCTTCGTTGGGTTATCTTTATCGCCTTCAAATTCATTACGCGCCGCTTGTTGTATCCTATGAATTGCGCCAAGCGACCGGATGTATTCATTCACAACGTCGTAATGCGGAGTATCCTTTATTTCTTCGGCGCCGGCACACATGCCAAGAAGAAACAGCAGAATAATGAGAATTGATGGGAAAATTTTCATGGTATCTCTCCTTCTGGCATGCTTTGACAATAAGTCGTATTTCTTTAAGCTTCTAACGTTAAAGCTCGCCGGCATCGCAAAGCGGCGGGTTTTTGATTTTTTAAATTGCTTTATTTTTTATCAATTCCGCCGCAGGGTCCCGCTCTCTAATGCCGTTAATTGCCGCTTGTTGATCCGTTATTATAGCCCTCTAACATATAATATACGAATTCGTAATTTATGGGTTTTTGCACTGCCCTGATATCGTTACAATTCCTAATTTGCCTATTTCAAGCGCGAAAATTATTACCACATTTCGCAATTTGCCAATAATAGCATAAACTGCGAATTCGCTTTTTCCGATAAATCAATGGAAAACGCCGTCAATTTCAACGGGCCGACACAGTCGTCGGCCAAAAATCATCTAATCCACTCTAAACCCAATCACCCGCTTCGGTTTTTCCAACGGAGGCGCCAAATTGGCGCCTCCAATTTTTAAATTCCTCCTTTACTATAAACAGACGATAAAAGAAGGGGTTTTCTTTCAAAAATCTTTATCTCTTAAACAGTCCCGAGTAAGCATCGCATTTAATACCTCCGGATGCAACGGCGTTGCCGCATTATTATCAAGATATATTATTTTGCTCATCTCTGTTCTATCCTCGGAAATAACGGTTTGCCCTTATTTATCTTTTCTTTTCCTATCTGCTCTTTTATGGATTCGGCCGTCTTAGGGATAAAAGGCGAGATAGAATCGCCTACTTTTCTTATTGCCTCGACTAAAAGACGAATAAACACCTTGAGTTCTTCGGTCTTGCCTTCCTTCGCGAGATTCCAGGGCTTTTTATCCTCTATATATTTATTGGCCATATGTACCGGAACCCAAATTCTCTCAAAAACCAAACTAAAATTAAATCCTGAACCGGCGCTCAATAACTCATCGACCTCCGCGGACATCGCCTTTATATTCTCATATATCCTGCGCCCACCTTCATCCAACTCTTGTTTTTCCAAAATACCTTCATCCGGTATGGTTCCCTGAAAGTATTTCTCGATCATAGTTAGGGCGCGGTAAAGAAGATTGCCCAAGTCATTTGCTAAATCGCCGTTGAACCTCTTTATTATCGCCGGTTCTGAAAAATTACCGTCATAACCAAACGGCGTCTCGCTCAATAAGAAATACCTGTAGGCATCGAGGCCAAATCTATCTATCATATCCAGCGGAGAAACAACATTGCCGAGAGATTTGGACATTTTCGCGTCCGAGATCAACCACCATCCGTGAGCAAATATTGTATCAGGAAGCCTTATTCCGCAAATGCCGGCATCCATTAAAGCCTTTAACATAATCGGCCAATAAATCGCGTGATGCCTTAAGATATCTTTCCCGATTAAATGCGTAACCTTGACATCAGGCTGCCACCATTTTGATTTATAATTATCTTCCGCATCGAATTCGCCTACAGCGCTGATATAATTTATAAGGGCGTCGAACCACACGTAAGCGACATGGTTTTTGGCGAACGGAAGCGGAATACCCCAACTTAACCGTTCTATCGGGCGGGATACGCAAAGATCCGTCAATTTATTGGATCTCAAAAAACTCAAGACTTCGTTGCGCCTTATTTGCGGCTCTATAAAATGGGGGGTGTTCTCGATGTGTTCAATAAGCCATCCCTGATAATCCGATAACTTAAAAAAATAATTGGTCTCGGATATCTTTTCCAGCGGCCTCTTGCAATCCGGGCAAATCTTATCCGTTATCTGTAATTCCGTCCAAAACGTCTCGCACGGCGTGCAATACCATCCTTCATATTGAGATTCGTATATCTGACCTCTTTCGTAAAGAATTTTTAGCGTCTTCTGAACAAAAGTTATATGCCTTTCTTCAGTAGTGCGTATGAAGCCATCGTAAGATATATCCAGCCTCTTCCAGAGATCCTTAAACTGCACGACTACCCTATCAACGAATTCTTGAGGGCTTAATCCCGCTTCATCGGCCGCTTTCTGTATCTTCTGGCCATGCTCATCGCTGCCGGTCAAAAAATACACGTTATTATCGCCGATGGCTCGCCGCATATAACGCGCCAGACTATCCGCGGCTATATTGGTATAAGAATGGCCGATATGCGGATTAGCGTTGACATAATATATAGGCGTTGTAATATAAAATTTTTTCATATTTATTTTAGTCCTGCAGGATTAAACGGCGCGATTACGCTTGTGCATAGGGCAGATCTTCGGGCATTTGCATTGAACCTCAAGCTGTTTTCCCTCTCCGGCATCTATAATTATTGAGCGTTTCAGCGCATTGACGCTCAAAACCTTACCCGACCCGCCGCCTTCAACGTCAACCTTTTCCCCTTCCCTTGGAAGACCCTTTAATAACTCCAAGTATGCCTTATGCTCAAATCCGAGACAGCACATAAGCCTGCCGCAAACACCCGATATCTTCGCCGGATTCAGCGGCAAATTCTGCTCTTTAGCCATCTTTATGGTAACGGGCTCAAAATCTTTAAGAAATGTGGCACAGCAAAGATTTTTGCCGCAAGGACCAAATCCGCCCAACAAGCGGGCTTCGTCCCGGACACCTATTTGTTTTAACTCGATTCTCGCCTTAAAGATACGGGCCAAATCCTTGACAAGCTCTCTAAAGTCTATCCGGCCGTCCGCGGTAAAATAAAAAATCAGTTTAGACCTGTCGAAAGAATACTCGGCCTCTATTAATTTCATCTTAAGGCCGTGCTCCTGTACCTTCTTCTGGCAAGTCGTGAAAGCCTCTTTTGTTTTTTCGTTGTTCTTCTTGATCTGTTCCAAATCCGCTTTTGAAACCATACGCACGATCTTTTTCAATGGCTCTTCAAAAGCCACATCGGAAACCGACTCCGGATCAGATGAAACAACCTCTCCATAGTCGAGTCCCCTATCGGACTCAACGATTACCGCTTCTCCCGTTTTAGGGCTAAATTCGCCTGTTTGAAAATACCGGGCTTTGCCGCCTTCTCTCAATCTTACCTGAATAAGTTTATGCATCGAAATCCCTCTTAAGTTATTCCAAGCCTCATACAAGATAAAGCTATTTTAATATTGGCGTTAAATCTTATCTGCTCCTGAGTATCGGCTATCTTTTCCAATATGCGTCGAAGCCTTTCGGCTGAGTATAGCTGTGAGATCCGCTTTATATGATCCTCTTTATCCGAATTTATCAAAAGAGCCGGGTCTCCTGATAAATTGAACACCAATAAATCCCGGAAATAGAGTGCGAGCGCGTCTAATATCTTGTTTATGTCTTCTCTCGTCTCTTCGTAAAGCCAGCTATCCTCATATCCCAACCGCTTCGGCGCGATAAACTCATCCACAACCCTGTCCCTTTTAGTCAAAGCCTGTTGCTCTACCGCCTCAACAGCTTTCCCGAAACTGCCTTCAGAAAAACGGGAAAGGCATAAAGCCCGTCTTTCATCCAAACCGTACCTGCGCCTTAATTCCAAGGTAATCTCCTTTTCCTTCAAAGAAAAAAAATTTATTCTCTGGCACCGCGAGACTATGGTAGGAATGAGTTTGAAAAAATTAGCCGCCAATAAAATCAATATTGTATCTTCAGGAGGCTCCTCCAGCGTCTTTAAGAGGCGGTTGGCCGCCTCTTCGGTCATACAATCGGCGCCGTCCATCACGTAAACTTTATTCCTGCCCTCAAACGGTTTAAATAACGCCGTTTTTTCGAGCTTTCTTATTAAATCAACTCCGATCTGAGACGATCGTCCCTCGGGATAAAACCAGTTGACATCGGGATGAATCTTTTTATTTATCTTCACGCAAGAAACGCATTCATCGCAAGGCGCCGCGTCTTTTTTTTCACAGTTAAGCGCTTTCGCAAATTCCGCGGCTAATAGAGATTTACCCACTCCCGCCGGACCTAAAAAAAGGTAGGCATGCGCGACTTTTTCTGATTCGAGAGCTTTCTTCAGCAAGCTAACAGCAAACTCCTGTCCGATAATATTCTTAAACATATCCGCACCGGCCTTAATTTCATTTCTAATACAAACGTCGCTCGTGTCCAAATTAGCGCCTATTCTCCGACGGTAATATCATTTTGAGATTCGATTCCAAAATGTCATTGTCCGGCTTGACCGGACAATCCAGACACCGACTAACATTTCTGGATTCCCCGATTAAATCGGGGAATGACAAATGCTAATTTGGACAGCAATGTACAAACGCAATAACTAACTTGTCATTCAGACTGCGCTCGACGTTAAATTTCAAATTAGATTGCTTCGCCCTGCACCATACGGTGCAGGGCTCGCAATGACGTTTATTACGTTTGTATTAATGGTTTGCATTATCTATAATGCGTCTTTTTATTAAATAGCTTCGACACTTCTTTTCTTATCTTATCCTGCACCTGTTCTATCTCGCCCTCGGTCCGTATCAATTTTACGCGGTGCGGTTCTTTTTTCGCGAGCGCCAGATACCCGCGCCTTACCCTCTTATGGAACCTGAGAGATTTGCTCTCCATCCTATCCTTGGCGCCTGCCCGGCGCAGACCTTCCTCTGTTTTAACATCCAGCAAGATCGTAAGTTCCGGCTTTATTCCGCCTGAAACAAATTTACCAATAGACTCAATCAATTTAAGATCTATCCCGGCCCCATAACCCTGATAAGCGACAGTCGCGTCGTGAAACCTGTCGCAAACAACCACACAATCTCTCTTGAGGGCCGGTTTGATAATTTCGCTTACAATTTGAGCGCGAGCCGCCAAAAAGAGAAGAAGCTCGCACTTAGCATCCATATCTTTATTGTCCTTATCCAGCAATATCTTTCGTATTGACTCCGATATCGCGGCGCCGCCGGGTTCTCTGGAATGGACAACCTCATACCCCTTATTTTTCAAGAAATCACAAAGAAGCTTTGAGTGAGTGGACTTACCCGAACCTTCTGGCCCCTCAATGGTAATAAATATCCTTTTGGCCTTCTTCATCTTTAACCCTTCCGCCTCCAATAGGTCTTGCCTTTAAGGTCTTCGAGAAGGATTCCTTCTTTCTCAAGTCCCTGTCTTATCTCGTCGGCGTCTTTGAATTTGCCTTGTTTTCGTAAAGCGTCGCGCGCGGCAATTTTTACCTCAATGTCCAAATCTGAGGCTTCTCTTGGCATATCCTCAAAAGTCAAGCCAAGAACTCCGCCTAATTCTCTTAGAATATCAATCACGTTCCTTAACATAGGTCTGTTTTCCGCAGGTTTCTCATCCAATAGTTTATGGCTGGCGTTTACCAAATCGAATAACGCCCCGATGGCCAAAGGTGTATTGAAATTATCATCCATCGCCGCCTCAAAACGGTCCCGAAACACCTTAAAAGAATCGCCGCCGGCGGCGGTTGACATATCTTCTCGCGTTCCTGTTTCTCTATCAATTCTGTTAAATAATATCGCGAATCTCTCATAAGCGTTCTTAGCCGCTTCCATTTTCCCCCAGGAAAAATCTATGGGATGCGAATAGTGCGCGCCCAAAAAAAACAACTTCAGAATAGCAGGCGGATAGCGCTTCAACACGTCTTTTATAGAGACGTAATTACCCAGAGACTTTGCCATCTTTTCGCCGTTTATCGTAAGAAGGCCGTTATGCATCCAGCGCTCGGCAAAATGTTTTCCCGCGCACTCGGCTTGAGCCAACTCATTCTCGTGATGCGGGAATATCAAATCCCTGCCGCCGCCGTGAATATCAAATTTATCCCCAAGATACTTGGTCGACATAACTGAGCATTCGATATGCCAGCCGGGGCGCCCCGGCCCCCACGGCGAATCCCATTTTGGCTCTTTCTCCTTGGCCGCTTTCCAAAGAGCGAAATCAAGAGGGTCTTTCTTCTTCTCTCCGACTTCGATTCTCGCGCCCTCCAGCATCTGATCGGGATTCTGATTAGAGAGGCGGCCATATTTACCGAATTTCTTTACTTCAAAATACACATCTCCTTCGGAAACATAGGCATAGCCTTTCTCCATAAGGCGCTCTATCATATTGACCATATCCTGTATGTGTCCGGTAGCCTTCGGCTCTTTATCGGCCCTTTCTATTCCAAGAGCGTTCATATCTTCATAAAAACTATTAGTGTAACGCTCGGATACCTCCTTGACCGCCTTATTTAAATCGGAACCGCACAAAGGCGAACCCGGATCCGCAGTTAACTCACGGGCTTTATTTATTATCTTATCGTCGATATCGGTTATGTTTTTAACAAATATGACCTTGTATCCGCGATACTTAAAATAACTTCTTATAAAATCGAAGACGAAAGCGCTTCTGGCATGACCCAAATGGCACTCATCATAGACCGTAACGCCGCAGACATACATCTTTACTTCACCCGGCGTTATAGGATTGAATTCCTCGGTCTTTCCGGTAAGAGTATTGTAGATTTTTATAGACATATTATTAAACAGACTGATATATAGAGGTTATAAACCCGATAGACTTAACTTATTTTATGCTTCAAATCGTTCGAATGCTTTTTTAGTTCGCCTTCTATATGATTTATCTCGTCTTGTAACTTATCGATTGCCTGCGCCAAAGGATCCGGCAAGCTTGTGTGATCCAGTCTGGCGCCGGGGAAAGATCTTCCTTCCTGCTTGACTATCCTGCCCGGAACGCCCACAACGGTTGAATTGGAAGAAACGTCTTTTATGACAACCGCGTTAGCGCCTATGGCAACGTTATCTCCTACGTTTATGTTCCCCAAAACCTTCGCTCCCGCTCCGACGACAACATCATTTCCAAGAGTGGGATGACGCTTGCCTTTTTCTTTTCCGGTTCCGCCCAAGGTAACCCCTTGAAAAAGCGTAACATTATCGCCGACGACCGAGGTTTCGCCTATAACTACTCCCATTCCGTGATCAATAAATAGACCATTGCCTATCCTGGCGCCCGGATGTATCTCTATGCCCGTAAAAAAACGGCCGAGTTGCGATAGAAACCGCGGTAAAATCGGAATCCTCGCTATATATAAAAGGCGCGATATCCGGTATAAAATTATCGCGTGCAAACCTGAATATAGCAATATAACTTCTAAAATATTTCTAGCGGCGGGATCCCGTTCGAAAATAGCGGCGATTTCCGATTTAAAAAAAAACCGGATCGCAAAAACAATAAAAAATATAACGGTTATGATTACAAAAAAAACAACCATCTTTTTCCCTCTGCCCTGTCGTCCGCCATCGGCAATCCACGCTTCGTCCCTTACCAATACCTTGCAAAAGCGATATATAAACTGCGAAGCGCTATATGTGAACTTTATTGCGCCTCTTCAACCAAAACCACCGCGTACGCCGCTATAGCCTCGCCTCTTCCGAGAGCGCCAACGCCTTCCTGAGTTGTCGCCTTAATATTTACGCAATTATCAGGTATTCCCGCGCAACTTGATATCGAGATTTTCATCTTATCCTTGAATGGCAGCAATTTAGGCTCCTCGATAATTAAAGTTGAATCAATATTAACTATCTTGAAACCTCCATTCCTGGCCATACGAACAACCCTTCTTAACAACTCGAGACTGCTTATTCCTTTAAAGCTGGGGTCAGTGTTCGGAAAATGCACACCTATGTCATCTTTGCCGACAGCGCCCAATATAGCGTCGCATACGGCATGTAAAAGGACATCGGCGTCCGAATAGCCATCCAGGCCTTTCACGTAAGGAATTTCTACTCCTCCAAGAAAGAGCGGCCTTCCCTCAACTAACCTGTGTATATCGTATCCTAAACCCACTCTCATTTATTTCAAATCCTTTTATCTTAATTCATAGAGGGGACGGGCATGCCCGTCCCCTACACGCGACATCTGCCTTAAAGAACACACGAAAACCCTATAACCCTAACAATGCTTTCGCATATTTTAAATCTTCGGGCGTTGTTATCTTTATGTTCTTGTATGAGCCTTTGATAACCTTTACCTTAACACCTAATGCCTCAACCAAAGAAGAATCGTCCGTGGCCTCAGTTTCCTCTCTTAAGGCTCTTTCGTAAGCCCTGACTAAGATATCCTTCCTGAAAACCTGCGGAGTCTGGACTTCAACCAGAAATTCCCTTTTTAAGGTCGTCACGACAAACCCGCCCTTCTCAATCTCTTTTATGGTCGGTTTAACGGGCGCGACCGCTATGGCGCCGCCGAAAATTTCCGCGGCCTGAATTGTCTCAGAGATTATCTTGTCATCCACAAAAGGACGACAACCGTCATGCACCATAACATAATCCGTGTCCGGGCTTACGCGGAATAAACCATTATTAACGGAATCCATCCGGCGTTTTCCGCCCGCGGTTATATCTTTTATCTTCTTAATCCCTATCTTCTTCACCAAAGAACGGCCCTTCAAAAGATCGAACTCATTTACAACAAGTATTATCTCGTTTACCCGATTCGAGCTATCCAGCGCCCTCAAGGCATAAGCAAGTATAGGTTCCTTGCCCAATAGAACGAATGGCTTGTGAACCTTAGATCCTAATCTCTCGCCTTTGCCGCCGGCCGCCACTATAACCGATGTCTTCATTCTGCTTTCTTTTTACTGAGTTACACATAGGCCTATAAAATTTTAATTATTTATACGTAGCTCGGTAATTTATCTTTCCGCCTTTTGAGACTCAACCCGGGCAAATATCATTCTGCCGGCCGCGGTCTGTAAAACAGACGTAACCGCCACCCTGATTGTTTGCCCTATAATGTGCCGCGCGTTATCCACAACCACCATTGTGCCGTCATCCAGATAAGCTACAGCCTGATTATACTCTTTGCCTTCTTTAATTATCTTTACTTCCATAACTTCACCCGGCAGCACAACGGGTTTCAAGGCGTTGGCAAGCTCGTTTATGTTCAATACCGAAACACCGTGAAGCTCGGCTACTTTGTTCAAATTGTAATCATTGGTAAAAATCTTCGCGTTCAAAATTTTTGCCAACTTCACAAGCTTCGCATCCACATCCTGAAGCTCCGGGAAATCCTCATCATGTATCTTTACGTCTATATTCCCCCCCTTGCGTATCTTATTAAGCATATCCAGCCCCCGTCTGCCGCGATTGCGTTTAATATTATCGGCGGAATCGGCTATCTGCTGCAGTTCCCTCAGAACAAATCTCGGTATCAAGAGCTTGCCCTCGATAAACTTGGTGTGACATATATCCGCTATTCTGCCATCTATTATAACGGAAGTGTCGAGAATCATTATCTCTTCCCTCTGGTCTTCTCTTCTTAATTTTATATAGGGTATGATAATATTAAATTCGTCCTTGCCCCTCATAGCCATAACCATTCCCAAATAACAAAATATAAATATAAGAAATCCATTCAGGATAGAGCGTAAATCCTCATTCATTGGAACAAGCCTAAGCACGCCTATTATAAGCCACGCAAACAATATCCCAAACACGATTCCGAAAACCGCCGCCGAAAGCCCTTTTATCGAAACTTTCTTTGAATATAACTCCAGCAGCACGATAAATAAAGCCGATAAGGAGCCTATGGCAACACCCGCATAAGGAGAAAAATTGCCTAAATTAAGAAATTCCCCGGCTTGATATCCCATTAAACCGCATAATGCCACAAAGAAAATCCTTATAAAAATTAACGTCATCGTCAACACCTTTCTCATTAAATAATTGCGTTATAAAATGTTACAATTATAAGATTTGACCCAATGGTCATATAAACCCTATACTCCCTCTACGTCATTGCGAGCGACCAACGGGAGCGAAGCAATCTCTTCTTTTAGATTGCTTCGTCGCTGCCGCTCCTCGCAATGACAAGAGAATTACGCACACTTTTATCTCTCCCGTAACTATTTTTGCCCCCGCGGTTTCTGGAGCAGTTTCCATGGATGAGCCTTTAAATCTTTCACAAAATCACCAAGCTCATTATACAACCCATCATCCATAAACAACTTTCCAATAGTGCCTTCTCCCGCTTTAACCTTATCCATAACAACATTGGTCGAAGCAATCAATCTCCTTAAATCCAGCGCCGTCGCTTTAAACGCTTCCTGAGTCTCTGCGTCGCCTATAACCTTATTTAAACTCTTTATCGTATCGCCTAATCCGGCGACTACCTCATAACCCTTCTCGGTTAATTTCTCTACAGGAATAGATTCTCTTCCTATTAAAATATCTCCGGGCTTAAGTATTTTGCCGCCGGTGGTCCCGGGCAATATCTCCACGTATTTCTCGCCTATGAGCCCCAAAGTATTGATAAAAGCTTCGGCATCCTCCTCTATTACGGCTTTCTTGCTAAGAAAGATATCCAACTGGACAAAAGTCTTTTTTTTGACGGCATCAAAGACTATATCGATATCCTTCACTTCGCCAACCTCAACTCCTGCTAATCTGACCGGAGCGGCAATCTGAACGCCATTCGCAAAATCAAACTGCACTCTGATATTATACCTCTGTTCAAAAGTCTTAAAACTGCCGATAGAAAATATCATCGATATAAAGATAGCTACGCCTATCGCCACAAATATGCCAACCTTGAATTCCAAATCAAGCTTTTTCATTTGACCTCCTTATTGATCGATGGTCCTACGAATCCTCGGTTATCGGCCCGACCGCCGCGCCGGTAATAAACTGGCGGACTACCGGATTCTTGGTATTCTTTATGTCAAGCGGCGTTCCGATCTCGATTATTTTGCCTTTATATAACATGGCTATCCTGTCGGCGACTTTATAAGCCGAAATCATATCGTGTGTTACAACAACCGCCAAAGTCTTAAGTTTACTCTGTAAATCCCTTATAAGATTGTTTACAGCGTCTCCCATTATAGGATCAACCCCTGTTGTGGGCTCATCATACAATATTATCTTTGGATTCATGCATATCGCGCGGGCTAAACCAACGCGTTTTCGCATGCCGCCGGACAATTCGGATATTCTTAACTCTTCTATTCCCCGCAAGCCAACCATCTCAAGGCATTCGGCAACCCTTTTATCTGTTGCTTTCTGATCCATTTTCGTGTGCTCTATCAAACCAAAAGCGACATTATCGCGAACATTGAGTGAATCAAATAAAGCTGCGCCCTGAAAAAGCATCCCGAATTTCAGCCTCAATTGATTTAATTCTTTTTCGCCGAGATCGGTTATGTCCTGCCCGTCTATGACTATCTGTCCGGAATCAGGCCTCATAATGCCGATTATGTGCTTTAAGAGAACGCTCTTGCCGGCGCCGGAACGGCCTATTATAACTACTGTCTCTCCGTCCCTGAGGGTAAGATTTAAGTTCTCAAGAACAATATGCTCGTCAAAAGCCTTGCATAAATTTACTATTTCTATCATATCCTGATTCCCCTGTATCCGCCTTCGCTGAATAAAAAATCACAAAGGATATGCTTCGGCGGATTAAATTCGGACATTGAGTTATCTCGCTTTGCTCCATAACTCAAGCCCTCATTTAAAACGAAAACCCAAAATAAAATAACGCCGTAAATAAACAATCAGCGGCGATTATAAGAATAAAAGAAATGACAACGGATTTCGTAGTAGCTGTTCCAACGCCTTCCGCGCCGCCCTCAACTCTCATTCCCTCATAACAAGCAACAGTGCATATTATCATTGCAAACGCGAAACTTTTGATTACGCCCGTCATAATATCTTTCAGCGTAAGCGCGTTCCACGTAACATTCATATAAAGGCTATGCGCAATGTTTAATTTGAAAACCCCTATGGCATAACCTCCGAATATTCCTATTATGTCTGCGTAAACAGTTAAAATAGGCAGCATAAAAAGAAGCGCCAAAAATCTCGGGGTAACAAGATACTTTATTGGATTGGTCGCCAGCGTCTCCAGAGCGTCTATCTGCTCGGTAACTTTCATAGCGCCCAACTCGGCGGTTATTGATGCGCCGGTGCGACCCGCGATAACCAGCGCCGTCAAAACCGGCCCCAGTTCTCTGGTCATTGACAATGCGACAAGGCTCGCTATATACAAAGTGGCCGACAATCTCTGCATTTGGTAAGCAGCTTGCAAAGCTAGGACCATGCCCGTAAACATACTTGTCAGGAAAACTATTGGAAGTCCGGCTACCCCAATCCTTACCATCTGTTCAAGTATGTGCCTTTTCCTCAGTGGCGGAATAAATACCCAAAATATTGTCTGGGCAAAAAGAACGGAAATTCCTCCCGCGTAATGTATAAAAGAGACAAAGCGCTTGCCGAGTCTTGAGATCCCGTTATTCATCTCTTTATGAATTCCTCCATTTTATACCGCTTGTCGCTATTCTTGCGCTCTTGAATTCGCCGTCTTATCATTTCAAACTCTTGATTAAAATTCAACTTTGCGTTCCAAGCCAAAGAAATCCTCGTTTTCTTTCATCTTAAGCTTAACGCTGCCGGGCTTGCCGAGCTTATACTCGAATTCCATCTCGTCCTGTTTAGGGCTTTTACCCTGCGTCCGCTGCGAATCGTACATCTTGAAATTAATCCTGAATTGCTCGTTGATGTCTTTTCCGGTTATAACTTCTTCTTCCTCTATTCTTTTTATCATATTTACGCCTGACCAGATAACAGCGCTCAGATCAGATTTTATAGCGATATCGCGAAAGATTCGCGGCGTGCCTATGTCCCTCAAGTCCATCTTCCCTTCAAGATTCAATACCCCGCTTTCAGTATAAACCTTTGAGTTGGTAAATTCAAGCGTCAATCCTTCTGCCTTAAAATTTACCTTGGCTGAATTATACTTGACAGCGCTTATATTTCCGTTATAAAAATTTAATTGGCCGTCGATTTTAAGTCCGGCGCGGGATTTTTCACAGATATTTATGTCGCCATAAACTAATCCGGAGACCGCTCCTTTATCAAGCGTCAAATCCGTCAAGCCTCCCAACTGCGTTCCTTTAAATTTGACGTTTAAATCAATCTCCTCGGGAGGAGTAAAAGAAAAAAGAGCGTTAAGGAGCATGACATCGCCATAGTTAACACCGTTTAATCTTGCTTTTCCGTCTTTAAATTCGTACGTTCCTCTTAACTCCCGTATGGGCGCATAATTAACTATTGAGCCGGAAGTGCTGAAATCTCCGACTAATGAATCAAATTTCCCGTCATTATCATAATTCAGTTTTCCGTTAATGCTATAATTCGATAAGACGTCAAAACCGAGCAATCTCAAATGGTCAATCTTAACATCCATGGTAAAATAGGGCAGCTTTGAACAATCAGCCGAAACTCCAATCCTGCTTATCTGCCCCAAAGCTTCGACATTGCCTTTCTCGTTTTCAGAACGCAGATCAAAATTAAAGGTTTTTTTCTCGGTATAAAATAAGCCGTTTAATATAAAGTTGTTACCCAGCTTAAAATCCCTTAATTCTACCACGCCTTTATTCGTAATAATATTTCCGGCAAAATCCACGCCTAAATTGTCTTCAACTGAAAATGAACCCTTCGCCGCAATATTTCCGCCAGCGCCTTCTAAGCGCGCCTTTAACGCATATCCACTTCCTTTTAATGCTCCTTCGATCGAAATAACGGAATCGCCGACGGGAAAACCTACCTTCCCGCAGCCGTTGAATTTCCGGCCCAGCACATTAGCGCTGATACAGTTTAACTCTGCCGCGTTACGGTCTATATTCAAGCCGCCGTTTAATTCCGACATGAGCAATTTTCCGGTCGAATCATAAACAACGCCGTCTCTAATAAAAATTAAGACTTTATTTTTCACAAATCCCGCCGCTTCTGAAACAAAAAATTCATCTTCGCGCGGGAGCAAAAAAAATTTCGGAGAAGTAAAAGTCATCTTATCCAGTTTATTTAGTTTGCATAGAGCGATATCCCATAATCTATACTCAAAATTTATGGCCGAGAAAGACGCTAAAAGGCGCCTGCCTTCTTTAACTCCGACTGAAAGAGCTTTCTCCTCCTCCGGTAAAGACGTTTTAAGATACAGCTTCACGTCCTTTAAGACGATTCCCCTGAATATGCCGCCTTCGATATCGCCGACTTCGCAATCCAGCCCAATACTATCTTTTATTAAAACCGGCGCCTTGTTCCTAAAGTTATCGAGAAAAAACTTCCCTTTTAAATCAACATAGGCCAGAATAAAAAAAATTACTACCCCAAAAATAATTAAAGCCGGCTTGGCTTTATGCCTTCTCAAGTCTTTTCTGCCCCGATTTCCTCAAATGTAAGGTGGTCAAACTTAAGGCCGATTTTTATCTGCCCGCCTTTCTTAATCCTTGCCGAGATCAACTCTTGAGCAAGAGGATCCTCGATAAATCTCTGGATTGTTCTCTTGAGAGGCCTGGCGCCAAAAACAGGATCAAAACCTTTCTCGATTAGAAACTCGATCGCTTCCTTATCGAATTCGATGATAACATTATGATTGTCCCTGAGTCTGTTCTTAACATATGATATCTCGATATCGATGATCTTATAAAGATCCTCTTTGGTAAGCGGTTTAAATACGATTATATCGTCTATCCTGTTTAAAAATTCCGGCTTAAAGGTCTTCTTGGATTCTTCCAAAAGCCTCTCTTTCATATTTTTATAAGCAGCGTCCTCTTTATCTGATTTAAAGCCTAAAGAACCTTGTTTCTTCAGCATCTCGGCGCCGATATTGGAAGTCATTATCAAGATGGTATTTCTGAAATCAACTCTCCTGCCGAAAGAATCGGTAAGCCGCCCTTCTTCCAACACTTGAAGCAATATATTAAATACATCCGGATGGGCTTTCTCAATCTCGTCCAGCAACACAACCGAATAAGGACGTCTCCTTATCTTTTCGGTAAGTTGCCCGCCCTCTTCGTAGCCAACATATCCGGGCGGGGCGCCGACAAGCCTCGAGATGTTAAACTTCTCCATATATTCCGACATATCGATCTGGATCATCGCATCTTCGTCGCCGAACATAAATTCCGCCAGCGCCTTCGCCAGCAAAGTCTTGCCAACACCCGTCGGCCCAAGGAACACAAACGAGCCAATGGGCCTTTTAGGATCTTTAAGTCCGGCGCGCGAACGCCTGACGGCGTTAGCCATCGCGGTTATTGCCTCATCCTGCCCAACAACGTGACGGTGAATCTCTTCTTCCATCTTAAGAAGTTTCTCGCTCTCATTCTGTTCCAGCTTAAGAATAGGAATGCCTGTCCATTTCGAGACAATTTCGGCGATATCTTCCTCGGTAACCTGCGGATAAGCTTCGGCCTTCTGCCTCGACCATTCCTTCCTCACTTTCTCAAGTTGAATCTTAAGCTCCCTCTCCTGATCGCGCAACGAAGCGGCCTTCTCGAAATCCTGGCCCTTAACTGCCGCCTCTTTCTCTTTCCTGACCTGCTCCATATTCTTCTCGATCTCTTTTATGTCCGGCGGGGTGGTCATTACGTTTAAGCGCGCGCGCGAACCGGCCTCATCGATTAAATCGATAGCCTTATCGGGCAAAAACCTTCCCGATATATACTGATCCGATAGTTTGGCGGCGGCTTCAAGAGCATCGTCGACAAATTTCACTTTATGATGCGCTTCGTATTTATCCCTGAGCCCCTTCAATATTTTTATAGTCTGTTCGACGGTAGGCGGCTCAACCATAATAGTCTGAAACCTTCTCTCGAGCGCGGCGTCTTTCTCTATATACTTCCTGTACTCATCCAGCGTGGTCGCGCCAATGCATTGCATTTCGCCGCGCGATAACGCCGGCTTCATAATATTCGAGGCGTCTATGGCGCCTTCCGCCCCGCCCGCGCCAACAAGCGTATGCAGCTCATCAATAAATATTATTATATTCTCGGAACGCTTTATCTCGTCCATTACCGCCTTGATACGCTCCTCAAACTGTCCTCTGTATTTAGTCCCTGCCACCATCAACGCCAAATCAAGGATTACAACCCGCTTATCGCGCAATATTTCAGGAATATCGCCTTTTACGATCTTCTGCGCTAAGCCCTCCACAATGGCTGTCTTGCCGACACCGGCTTCGCCTAAAAGAACAGGATTATTCTTGGTCCGGCGGGAAAGTATCTGTATTACGCGCTCTATCTCGTCTTTTCTGCCTATAACAGGGTCTAGTTTCGCGTCGCGCGCGAGAGTCGTCAAGTCTCTTCCAAAAGCGTCAAGTGAAGGAGTCTTAGTCTTGGGTTGAGCCGCGGGCTGCGCGAAACCGGGCGAAGCGGCGCCAAGCAAAGACATCACTTCCTGCCTGACCTTATTTAAATCAAGTCCTAAATTCGCCAAAACCTGGCTGGCGACTCCTTCGCCTTCACGAATCAACCCAAGAAGCAGGTGCTCGGTGCCTATATAATTATGCCCTAAATTCCTTGCCTCATCGGTAGCCAACTCTATAACTTTTTTGGCCTTTGGAGTAAAAGGTATATCTCCGGAAACAACCGTAGGCGGACCGGGCTGAACTAATTTCTCCACTTCAAGGCGTATGGATTCGAGGCCAAGACCGAGATTCTGCAGGACTGCGGCAGCCACTCCTTCGCCCTCCTTTATTAAGCCAAGCAAGATATGTTCGGTGCCTATATAATCGTGATTAAACCGCTTGGCCTCCTCCTTCGCCAATATAATAACTTTTCTTGCCCTTTCCGTAAAACGAGAGAACATATTCATATTTGCCTCCTTAATGAATCCGCCTTAGGCGGATGAATTAACCCCGAAGCGTATTCGGAAAATATCGAAGAAATTTTCCGAATGTTTACCCCGTTAAAGAATTTTGTTCTCTAACGGGGTTTACGCAAGGGGCGGTTATATTTCAAAAAACTGCCATTTATCAAACTCGAATATTTCAGCCTTAGGCTGAGGTGGAAATTTAATTCTGTCATTGTCCGGCTTGACCGGACAATCCAGACACCTACTAACATCTCTGGATTCCCCGATCAAGTCGGGGAATGACACCTGCTAATTTGAACAGTAATGCCCTGGCCTCTAACCTTCAAATTTACCGCGTATCAATTCCGCGCGCTTTATATCCCTCTCATCGGCAGACAATCGTTTTCCTTCCCTCTTCTGCAAATGCGCGGGCTGTATTTGAATGATCAATTCGTTCAAGACATTAAAGTCAAGTTTATCCAATATCCCCAAATCAACTCCAAGCCGCACTTCCGAAAGCAGGACAAGAGCCTCTTCGCTGGTTATGAGTTTGGCGCTCTTAAGCGTCCCCATAGCGCGAGAGATCTTATCCTCCAAAAGATAACGCTGATTGGTCAGTACCGATTTTCGCGCAGCCGACTCATACTCTATAACCTGCCGCATTATGCGTTCCAAATTGTCGATTATCTCATCTTCGCCATGACCCAGCGTGACCTGATTGGATATCTGAAAAAAATTGCCATATGCCTCCGTGCCTTCACCGAAAAAACCGCGCGCGGTAAGGCCAAGTTTTGTGATCGCGTTCACAAGCTGATTTATCTGCCTGGTCATAACAAGGCATGGAAGATGCGTCATGCACGAAGCCCTTAATCCCGTTCCCACGTTGGTCGGGCAACAGGTAAGGTAGCCAAGTTCGGATGAGTATGCGTAATCAAGCTGTTTATTTAATTCCTCATCTATCTTATTGGCGATATTCCATGCATCGCGAAGATTAAATCCTGATTGCAAGACCTGAATCCTTAAATGGTCTTCCTCATTAACCATTATGCTTACTATCTCGCCTACGCTGATAAGAACCGATTTATGTTCTGGACCGGATAAATGTTCGCGGCTTATCAAGTGCCTTTCCATTAAGAGTTGTTTATCTATGCTTGAGACATCCTTCATTCTTAAGTAAAGCGAACCCTTGAAATAATCAACATTCTTGCCGGCTTTCTCAAAATCGGATAAAACACCCTCCATTTGCGAGGAATTGGCCCAATGAGGAAATGGATATCTTAAGAGATTCCGGGCAAGTCTTATGCGGGAAGAGATAACTATCTCACCGTTGGCGCCGGTGCCTTTAAGCCATTCGCAGGTTTGCATCCACAATTCATTTAGATTCATCTCGTCTCTTAGCTTTCTTTTCCAATTCGCGAATCTCGTCTCTTATCTTCGCGGCTTCCTCAAAAGACTCGGTATCCACGGCGCGTTGCAGCTTCTGGCGAAGTTCCTGCGCCCTCGATCTCCTGGTTTCTGAGTATGGCTCCCCCGCTTTAGCAACCATCTTTCCCGTATGACGCGCAGAGCCGTGAATCCTTTTCAACAACGGCAGGAGGTTCTGTTTAAAAGCCGCGTAACAGTCGCCGCAGCCAAGCCTGCCCTTCTTCCTAAAATCATCAAAGCTCATCTTGCATTTAGGACATTTTATCGAAATGGCGCCGGGTTCGGGTTTCGCGCCTAAATCAGCCATACCGGCCAAAAAATCGGCGATACTGAAATTTTGCTCCATCTCGATATCCTTTTCCTTGGCGCATTTGTCACAAAGATAAAGCTTCGTCATCTTATCGTTTATTATCTTCGTAAATTCAACGGTCGCTTCATTCTTACGGCAAATCTGGCAAAGCATATCAGTATTTCACCCCGTCGATTCTGGTTATTTTATGAAACTCACAGATAAGACTTAAGGTAACCTTCCCCGGATTTCCATCTCCGATTCTTCTTCCGTCTATCTTCACGACCGGTATCACTTCGGCGGCAGTTCCCGTCAGAAAACACTCATCGGCATTGAATAAATCATATCTGGTTAATACCTCTTCCCGAACGGAAATATTCTGTTCGCGGGCCAAATCCATCACAGCCCCGCGCGTTATTCCGCGCAATATGCCAATGTGGACCGGCGGAGTAAGAAGAGCCGCGCCTTTTACGATAAATATATTGTCGCCGGTGGCTTCGGAAACATAGCCATCGGAATTCAGCATAACCGCTTCTTCGACCCCTGAATTTATCGCCTCGATCTTGGCAAGGACATTATTCAAATAATTAAGCGACTTTATCTGCGGATTAATCGCTTCGTTCATATTTCTCTGGGTCGGAATGGTAACTATCTCCATACCTTTATCATAAAACTCCTGAGGATATAATTTAATCTTGTCGGCAATTATGATTATTGAGGCATTAGGACACTTTCTCGGATCCATGCCAAGATCACCTATGCCGCGGGTAACGAGAAGTCTTATATAAGCGTTCTTAAGTCCGTTCTCGCGCAAAGTCTTCTTGATCGCCTCAATCAGATTCTCTTTCGTCATTGGAATCTTAAGCATAATCGCCTGCGCCGACTGATACAGCCTGTCTATGTGCTCATTTAGTTTGAATATGTTTCCGTCGTAAGTGCGGATACCCTCAAAAACACCGTCGCCGTAGAGCAAGCCGTGGTCAAATACCGATATCTTCGCTTCTTCGCTTGGAACAAATTTACCGTCAATATAAATTTTAAGCGCCATAACCCCTCCACTTGATTAGAAATAAATTAATCTCGTTTTTTACCAGTGCAGAAACACGCTAAATTATAACTCCATCTTTAATGTATATGACTCTCCGCGCCGCTTTGGCTATCTCAAAATCATGGGTAACTATGATCAATGTCAATTCGCGGATTTCATTTAAGCGCCACAATAAATTCATAATATTGCCGCCGGTCTCAGAATCAAGATTTCCAGTCGGTTCGTCGCATAACAAAACCTCCGGCTCGTTTATAAGCGCGCGGGCTATAGCCACGCGCTGCCGTTCTCCGCCGGATAACTGGCTTGGGAAATGATTCATTCGCTCCGCCAACCCTACAAGCCCTAACATCTCAACGCCTTTTTCGCGCGCGCTAACGCCGCCTTCACCTTTAATCCACAAAGGAAACAGAACATTCTCAAGCGCGTTAAATTCCGGCAAAAGATGATAAAACTGAAATACGAATCCTATCCTGCTATTGCGCAATTTCGCGCACTCAGAATCACTGAGAGAGTATATATTCAATCCATCAATATAAACCTCTCCAGAATCAGGAAAATCCAGCCCGCCCAAGATATGAAGCAGAGTTGATTTTCCCGCCCCCGAAGGCCCCAATACCGCCGTAACTTCTCCCTTGGCGGCGTCTAAATCTATGCCCTTAAGAACATTGAGCGTCTTGGCCCCGTTCTTATAACTTTTCTTCAGGCCTTTGGCCTTTATCATGCTATTCGTACCTTAACGCCTCGACAGGATTCAAACGCGACGCCTGCCAAGCGGGATAAAGACACGATAAAAGACTTATTATGAGCGCGGCTGCCACTATAGCAATGGTATCGCCAAATTGCACGTCAACAGGAAACCTGTCGATGTAATATATATCGCGGGGCAATTGTATAAACTGATACCTCTTCAAAAGATACGACAGCCCCAAACCGCTTACAACACCCAAAAAAGTGCCCAGCGCGCCGATAAAAAATCCCTCCAATGTAAATATAATCATTATCGAGCGGTTCTTTGCCCCTATCGACTTCAATATGCCGATATCCTTTGTTTTCTCCATAACCACCATAATAAGCGTGCTTACTATATTAAAACACGCGACAACAACTATCAATGCTAAAATTATAAACATTGCCAATTTCTCAAGCTTGAGCGCCGAGAATAAATTTTTGTTTAAGTCCATCCAGCTTCTTACCCAAAACGGAAAGCCCAATTCTCTCTGAAGTTTCACGCGTAAATCCCGCGCCAGATAAACATCGTCTATCCTAACGCCTATCCCTCCGGCCCTGCCTTCTTCGCCGAAGAACTCCTGCGCCCGGCTTAAATCCAAAAACGCCAAATTGGAGTCATACTCATACATTCCTGAATTGAATATTCCCGCGACCTTAAAATCCCTGGCGCTCCCGTCGAGAGGCGAGATCAAAGAGATCGTGTCTCCGGGCTTAAGGCTAAGCCTTTCTGCCATCTCAACGCCTATTAGTATGCCATCGTCTTTTAAAGCGGCTATAGAACCTTGTTTGACGTAATCGCCGACGCGGGTAACCTTTACTTCCTCTTCTGGAACAATTCCTTTTATTATCACACTTTGGATATTGTTTTTCAACTTTATAAAAGCCTGCCCATCAAGAAAAGGCGAAGCGGAAATAATATGCGGAATAGTTTTTATTTTATTGATTACCGCGGCGGAATCGAGTATCCCGCCCTCCGCCTCTATGACCAAATGCGCGTTAGTGCCCACTATCTTATCGCGCAGATCATTGTCGAATCCCGCCATAACCCCGATCACAACGATAAGGGCGCAAACCCCTACCGCTACCCCTAAAATCGAGATGAGGCTTATTATTGACACAAACTTTTCTTTTCTCTTAGCTAAGAGATACCTTGTACTTACGATTAATTCGTAACGCATAATCCCATTCAATTATAAAGACCTCTGCGCAACCAGTCAAAATCATCACAACCCGATTTTTTGAGATAAAATTTGCGGTTTTTGCGGTTTTGGAATTTTTTATGTTTCATTGATTGCCGTTAAATCCCTCATCCCGCCTGTTTTTTCAATTCC
>JAZDOX010000050.1:0-3160 GCA_043798215.1 Candidatus Omnitrophota bacterium
AAGTTGATAACACTCCAACCCCGATCACTGCCCAGGAAACAATAGAGGGAGAGACGAGATGAGAAAAATACTTTGCTTATTAGTTATTATAATGCTGTTGGCTACGACCCCATCATTTGCTGAAGAGGGGAAAGAGTCAACTGGCATGGATGCTCTGAGAGGCACAAAGAATGCTATCGTATTTAGCGAAAACCCAGAGAATTTAGGCTTGAAGGAATTATCTGAGGCATTATATTGGCTGGGTTATATTCAAGCCATGAGTGACACTGTTGTTTTAATTTGCGATACATATAAATTACCACGCCCATACGAAATACCTCCGGAAGGTTTTCAGAACGAGCAGGTTGTCAGGGTAGTCCACAAATATTTGAGTGAACACCCTGAAGAGCTTCATCAAACAGCCCGAGCGTGTATTCTTACAGCGTTGTGTAAAATATTTCCACGCAAGCGATAACTTGTGATGGCGCATCTTTGTCTATATGGTGGGGCGCCAGAGGAGAAATGAGACTAAGCTAATAAGCGTAGTTATGGTAATAGTAGTTTTGGTTGCTGACAGCTCATATGCTTATGCGATGCAATTGTAGCTGATTATGACATATATAATAATACGGGACAGCGTCAAGGCTCTTTGGTGAGAATAAGTAGTGCGTCCGAGACTTACCAGCACGGATACGATATGGGATATGGGCGGTTAGGGATAAAGTATTTTAGCGCGGATTGAAATAATGAGTAAAAAAGTTTATATATTAGGGTCTGGGTTTAGCGCGGCATTTGGATTTCCGACTACATCTGGAATTATCGAAATAATCCAGAGTGGCAAGTATGTTCCAAATAATTATTTAGCCATATTTCAAAAAACTCAAAAATCAATCATAGAAGTACTTTGTCCAAATAACAAGGGCAAGAAGTTCAATTTAGCGGATTATTTAACGTTTGTAGATCTTCTAATAGAACTAGGATATGGTAGGCGCGAGCACCTTGAGGAGTACAGAAGGTATTTTTTACGTGCCCTACGTAAATATTTTATGGGCAAAGCGACAAAAATTAAACCGCAATATGTTAAAATATTAAGGAAATGGTTAAGATCGTTTTCCCCGAATGATTCGATAATTTCTTTTAATTGGGACACGTTGATTGAGAGGATAGTGCAATCGGATGACTATGGTCCAATTGAAGAATTTAAAATCGGGCAGCTTGTTAAGCCACACGGCTCAATAGATTGGCTTGATACGATAATAAATGAGTCCAGCCATTATATCGATACAACGTACAAGGATAAGAGCTCTTCCATTTATCGCCTGAGTAGCAATAAATGGGAGAACGAATATGAGAAAATAGAAGCTTCGCCATTAGTAGTTTTGCCATCGTTTAGACAAAACTATAAGTATTATGCAGGCTTGTTTTTAATAGCGCAAGGTATAATTAAAAAAGCAAGCAGTATTACTATAATCGGGTTATCACTTAGAGAAGAAGATTTTTCGATTCGATTAATTCTGCGGTTGGCAATCTGGGATCAAGCTAGAAATAAAGTACGAGAAGATTTGAATATAATAAATGTTGTTGACAAACACATGTTCTGCGATAAATTAAATGAAAGATATCTCCATCATATTTGTGCCGATGAGGGGAAGATTAATTTTTGTGAAAGAGATGCGATGGAATGGCTGAAAGATGTAGAGCGCTAACTAATTATTAAAAGACGTTAGGTGGTCGGGTTTCTCAAAACCAATTCTTCGATACAGTTAAGAGTGAATAATATTAAGCTATGGTACAGCTTTGCAGGAATAACTTGAGGCATTTTGCATTCCCTGTTCTTTGTTGGCAAAAAGGCAATTTTGCCCGCCCCCAAAATTGCCTTTTGGCGCTCGAGGCTTTGGTGGTGATTGGCCCTCGGCGTAGCTAGGGGCAAGCTCGGCATCCCGCCGTCCACGAGTTTTAGGTTGTAGCAGGCGGGAGTGGACGAGCCAGGGGTTGAGATTGCTTTAGCCGCCTTCGGCGGCTTCGCAATGAGACTGTGTCATAATTGTTTTAAACATCGTTCTTTGTCAGCCGAATTTCTGTTTTATCGGCAATCAGAGTGAGTATTTTCACAAAACACGGATAAACCGGCTCAGGGCATGATTACCCTTTGCGATCTACCCTTGTAATTTTTGAATAAGAGCTGGAATTCCAAGTATTGTTATCATACGCGCCATGTTGAAGCAGGTCGCGGCAAGCGCTATCTCAGCGTTTATTCCATCCTGCCCACGCGTAAGAAAGCTATCGAACTTTAAGTTTCGTTTGATATGTCCAAAGGGGTGCTCTGATTTTTGCTTGCGCAGTTTGTATATAGCCTGCGCCTCCGGTTGCCTGTACCGCGCTTCGAACTTCAGCCGCGATTCCTCGTTCCATAATCGGCTGATCTGGCGGCCTTGATTACTTTTTGTGCAATGGCCAAAGTGGCGGCACTCGTGACAAGTTTTCGGATCGCTAATTCTGTACACATCGATTTTATTTTCTTCATCGGGATGGTGGAGTTGAAGCTTATGCCCTTCGGGGCAGATATAACGGTTATTATCCTTGTCGTAACGGAAGTTGTTTTTATGGAACTCTCCGCGATCTTTTTCGGAGGCCTGCCGTTGCGACGGGACGATGACATTAATGTCTTTTTTGTCGATCTTTATCAATTCTTCGGTGCTTGAGTATCCTGAATCCGCGCAGGCGGTTTTGCAAGGCTCTTTCAATACCTGATTAGCCTGATCGATCTGGGAAGCGAACTGGTTTAAGTCGTTGTTATCGCTTACAGCGTCCGCGTTCACGATCAGGGCGTTCTTCTCGTTGACCACGATCTGAGCGTTGTATCCGGCGTAAGTGCCTTTATTGCTATTCATGGTTGCGCATTCCGGATCGGTCGTGTTATGCTGTTTTTTAAGCTGTTCGTTGTTTTCGTCTTTGAGTTCTTTTAGAATATCACGGACTTTCGTTTTAAGGACGTTGGAATCGGATAGCTCTTTACTCATCTTGACCAGGCTGGGCATATCCTTCTCGCGGAGATCGGCCTCATCGCATTCTTTAAGTATCTCCTCGATGCGGTTGTCGGCATTTTTTAAGGCTTCCCGGCATCGCTTATCGGTCCATGTGTTCTTTATAGCGGCGTTACCGCGTATCTTTGTGCCGTCCA
>JAZDOX010000067.1:0-36629 GCA_043798215.1 Candidatus Omnitrophota bacterium
CTTCCACGCTGAGCTTTCTCTTCCCGTTCTTCTTAACATTTTCTTCCATCTTATTGCCTCCTTGTATTATTCTATCAGGAGGCCGGACTATACACAACTCCTATACGCTCTTTACTGTCCCTATCGAAAAAAAACCGGGGCGCTGGGTTAAAGAAAAATCAAATGACCCTAAATTGGTAGATATTATTGTGCAGATATTCGATGCAGGCGGGAATAGTATTGTTTCTTCAAAAAATATTCCCGGCATAATGGTTCTCTCAAGAGAAAGCCTGGGGTTTGTATTAAATGGTAAAGGTCATTTTGATAATTTTAATATTGAATTGCCCGATGGCAAAACATTATCATTAAGAGCTTTAACTATACCGGTTATAGAAAATGATAAAGTAGCCTACATTGTTCAGGTTACCAGTCCTTTAACTCAAGTAGCAGCCGCATTAAATAGATTAAGATTTATATTATCGCTGCTTTTGCCCGCAGCTATTTTTTTAACAGGTGTTGTAGGTTTATTTTTGGCAGAATTTACCTTGAAACCGCTCAAAAAAATAATTAAAACCGTACGCCAAATTACCGCTGAAAATTTGAAATTAAGGGTAGATTTACCGGATACCAAAGATGAAATAAAAAGATTAGCGGATACTTTCGATGATATGCTGGAAAAACTTGATAAATTCTTTTCCTCGCAGCAGCAATTTATTAATGATGTATCCCATGAACTAAGGACCCCGCTTACTATATTAAAAGGAGAACTCGAAGTAGCGCTGAAAAAAGTCCGTTCTCAGAAAGAATATGAATCTATTTTACATAGCAGTCTCGAAGAGATGGATAAAATAAATCGCATTATAGAGAACCTGTTGATGCTTGCCAGATTTGATAATAAAGATGTTTCTCTTGAAATTAAACCTTTGGGTTTAAACCGGCTAATACAAAATATCTTGGATGATATAAAAATATTATCAGACCAGAAAGTTATTCAAATAAATTTTTCTTCCGAAGAAAAAAACATAATTTTGGAAGCGGATGAGAGTCAATTAAGGCGCGCTATATTAAATGTCCTTGATAATGCAATTAAATATACGCCGGAAAACGGAAAGGTTTTTGTAAGCTTTAAGAAAGAGAATAATAGAGTGGAGCTTAAAATAAGCGACACCGGCACAGGGATAGCAAAAGAGAATTTACCTTTTATTTTTGACAGATTTTATCGTGTGGATAAATCTCGCGATACTAATGGCTTTGGTTTAGGTTTAAGCATAACCAAATCTATTATTGAAGCGCACAAAGGCAAAATCGAAGTAGCAAGTCAACCAAATCAAGGCACATCCTTCGTAATCTCCCTGCCCTTATCCCATCACCGGTAATCAGGTTTTGATTTCCAAGCCCGCAATCGCCCAATAAGATTAAAATTTTTTAATCCTCTTCTAATGAAGTTTTAATCGTTTATAGGTTATAATTATCCTCAAGAAAAATAAATTCTTGAGAGGAGGTGAACAAGGGTGAAGAGAGTAATGGTTTTTTTAGTTTTGGTTGGTTTGGTGGGATTAGCAGTTGGATGTAAGCAGAAAACTACTACTCCGGGCATCTCTAATATTCGTCCGGCACAACAAGTTCCCAACAAGTAATTGTTTGAAAAATTCAAGGAAATGAGGTGATAAAAATGAAAAAAACAATAGGCGTGGCAATCGCTTTGTTATTTCTCTTAGGGGCGACTAATACGAACGCAATAAATGTCATTGCGAGCCCTGCACCATACGGTGCAGGGCGAAGCAATCTAATTTGAAATTTAAATCTCGCTTGGCCTTGCTTTATTACTCGCTCCGACGTATCGTCGGAGCTGCGTCATAAATCGGCTCTGCGCTCAACTTAAATTTCAAAACAAGATTGTTTCACCGCGTCCGTAATGACAAGATAGTTAGTGCGTTTGTATTAGTTTTACTTTTGCTCAAGAGAAGAGACATCAAACTGCAAAGGCAACTCAAGAGAATGTAGAAATAATCAGCGGCAAAATAGTTTCTATTGACCAGGCCAAGAAAGAGATAGTGGTAAAAGACGATAAGACTCAAGCTGCCATGACAGTTATGGTAAGCGTGAAAGCGATTACGGCGTTAAAAATAGGAGATGAAGTTAAAGTAAAAGTAAAAGTTGGCGGCGCTCAAGCAGAGAGCGTAGCTATATTAAAAAAATCGGAAACAAAGAAAAAACAATAACATAAAGCGAGGTAAGGTATGAAAAATTTATTATTGGGTTTTTGCATAATGGGCTTGGCTGTTTCGCCATGTTTAGCTCAACAACCTACAGCGCCGGTAACTCCAAAGTCTGTTCCTCAGGCAGTTGAAACAAAGACAGTAACCGGCGAAGTTAAATCTGTAACTGTTGCTGATCCTGTAAAAGGGACGAAGTCAGAAATAGTAGTTGTGAATAAGAGCAATGCGGAATCTAAGGAGTGCGCCCTTTTAGTTAAATCTACCACGACTATCTATGATGCCGATTGGAAAGCGATTACTCTGGATAAAATAAAGCAGGATGATAAGGTGGGAGTGGTATATTCAACAACTAAAGAAGGAGTTTATGAAGCAATTTCAATTAGAATGAAAAGATAATTATAAGTTTTGCCGATTGCGGCAGGCAATGTAAATTGGCTGCCGCAATCGGCATTTGACCTTGCCACCTCAAGCGTAGTCATTAAAGCAAAAGCTCAGATTATTTCAATACATAAAGGGCGCTCGCCAAAAAAAATTCTTAAGATTTTCTAAAATTTGAGTTATAATAGAAAAGGATTTTCTCTTAACAGGATGTAAGTCCTGCGCATAAAAATGGTATTAAAAAATACAGTGAATTTATCAGGAAAGAGGAGGCCGAGAAATGAGCTATACGGGCGTTACCGCAATAAATGATAAAGTAAAACAAGAGAACGGTTTTGTTATCAGCTTGAAACAGGAGATAGAAAAAGTTATTATCGGACAGAAGCATTTGATCGAACGGCTGTTGATCGGGCTTTTAGCAAACGGCCATATTCTTGTTGAAGGAGTGCCGGGATTGGCCAAAACACTCTCTATCAAAACTTTAGCCCGGGCGATTAGCACAAAATTTCAAAGAATTCAGTTTACGCCCGATCTTCTGCCGGCGGATTTGATCGGAACGCTTGTTTATAATCCAAAAGAGGGAACTTTTGCCACCAAGAAAGGCCCTATCTTTGCCAATATTATTTTAGCGGATGAAATTAACCGCGCGCCGGCAAAAGTGCAGAGCGCTCTCTTGGAGGCAATGCAGGAAAGGCAGGTTACTATAGGGGAGAATACCTTTAAACTCGATGACCCGTTTTTGGTTATGGCCACGCAAAACCCGATAGAGCAGGAAGGAACGTATCCTTTGCCTGAGGCTCAGGTTGACCGTTTTATGTTGAAAGTCAACGTAACCTATCCAAACAAAGAAGAAGAACACAAGATTCTTAAAGAGATGAGCTTTACGGATAAGGAGATAGGGGTTTCTTCCGTGGTTGGGCCTGAAGATATCAAGCGCGGGCGAAAGGTAGTCAATGAAATTTATATGGATGAGAAGATAGAGAAATATATTATCGATGTGGTATTTGCCACCAGAGAACCGGCTAAGTATAAATTGAGCGACTTAACCGGTTTAATCCAATATGGCGCTTCTCCGCGCGCGAGCATTTATTTGACGTTAGCCGCCAAAGCCTATGCTTTTATCCAAGGCAGAGGTTATGTGACGCCGCAAGATGTCAAATCTATCGGCCCTGATGTTTTGAGGCATAGGGTTATTGTGAGTTACGAAGCGGAAGCGGAGGAAAAGACATCCGAAGACATTATCAAAAGAGTATTTGACGAGGTCGAGGTCCCTTAATATTAGCGTATAGCGTAGAGCGGATAGCGTATAGGAAAAATCCAAATATACACTATATGATAGAGAAAAATGATCCCTAAAGAAGTTTTACAGCAAATCAGGCGTATCCAGATAACCACCTCGCGCATGGTTACCGATATATTTTGCGGTCAGTACCAGAGCGTGTTTAAGGGGCGGGGGATGGAGTTTGCCGAGGTGCGGGAATATCAGGCTGGCGATGAAATACGCTCTATTGATTGGAATGTCACCGCGCGTATGGGGCATCCCTATATCAAGAAATTTATGGAAGAAAGAGAGCTTACGGTAATGTTGTTGCTGGATTTGTCCGGTTCTTCTTACTTCGGCACCGTTAATAAGCTAAAAAGGCAGATTGCCGCGGAGATTTGTTCGGTTCTGGCTCTTTCTGCGATCCGCAATAATGATAAAGTAGGCCTGATTATTTTTACGGAAAGAGTAGAAAAATTTGTCCCTCCGGCTAAAGGCGTAAGTCATGTTTTGCGCATTATCAGAGAGGCCTTATATTTTACCCCTAAAGGTAAAAAGACAAATATTCCCGCGGCATTGGAACATTTAAACAAAGTATGCAAGCGTAGCGCGGTTACATTTATTGTCTCTGATTTTTATGATATTGATTTCGAGAAGCCGCTTTCCATTGCTAACAAGCGCCATGATTTGGTCGGTATTATCATAACTGATCCCAAAGAGTTGGATTTGCCTAATATTGGGATAGCTCAGTTCGATGATCCTGAGACTGGAGGCATATTCAGCCTTGATACTTCGAATGAGGCCTTACGCAGGGAATTTCGAGGAAATGCCTTAAAGATAATTCAGGAACGCAAGAAAACATTTGACCGACTGGGAGTAGACAATGTGGATATACGCTGCGATATTGCCTATAATCGCGCGCTCTTTAAATTTTTTCGTATGCGAGAAAGAAGACTGCGTTAGATGCGTTAGGTTTTCTTTTCCGTTTTCAAGCAGGGTTTATACGACGGTCAATAAGAATGAGAACAATGAAGATAAGTAAAAGCAAAGAGCATAGGGCAGAGAGCGTAGGGCGAAGAGCAAAATATTTTAGCTCTATGCCATTAGCTCTGTGCTCTATGCTATTCTGCTTGGGTGTATTTTCCACAAGCGCAAGCGTTTCTTATGCGGCTCAAGATAAGGAAAATAAAAATTCAAGCATAGAAGCGACTGCCGCAGTAAATAAGTCCTCAATGCAGATCGGCGATAAAATCACCTACACTATTACTGTAAGGGCTAAAAAAGATATTGAGGTTGAATTTCCTCAAATTCTGACTCAAGAATTAGCCGGTTTCGCGATTAAAGATTTCGGCTTATCGCAGAAAAGCTTATTTGGGAAGAAGACTTTTAAGCAGTGGTATCTTTTGGATACTTATGTGAGCGGTGAACACACGATACCGTCGGCGGCTATCAAATATCGCGCCAAAGGGCAAGCGGATTGGCAAGAGTTGAGGGTAAAAGAAGTAAAGGTTGAAGTTAAAAGCGTATTGGATACCGCGCCGGTTCGTACGGATATCCGCGATATCAGAGGGCCAAAAAGTTTTGATAGCAAAATGCGGCTCTATATGCTAATAGCAATAGTCGTCCTTTTAATTACAGGGGCAGTTTTTGGTTTTCTTCTTTTTAAGAAAAAGAAAGAAGAAAACAAGGCGCTGCCTGCTCTCGCGCATATCGTCGCGTACGAGGCATTAGCTGCCTTAGAAAAAAAGGATTATATCCGCAAGGGGCAAACCAAGACTTATTACATAGAGCTTTCGGGTATCGTGCGTCATTATCTTGAGAATAGGTTTAATATCCGCGCTTCAGAGATGACCACCGAAGAGTTTTTAATTAAAGTAAAAGTTGACAGCGCGTTATCGCTTGAGCATAAAGGCTTGTTGCGCGATTTTCTAATGAATTGCGATTTAGTCAAGTTTGCCAAGTATCAGCCTGCTGAACAGGAAGCGAATTTAAGTCTTGCCTCAGCGAAGAGACTAATCGACCAGACTAAAGAGTGTAGAGCAGAGAGCATAGGGCAAAGAGAAAATGTTTAGATTTGAAGAATTAGCGTATATTCAAAATCCGACATTCTTATTATTAATTCCCGCAGCGGCGGCGATTGTTTATTATTCCTGGCGAAACAAAAGGTTTCCCGGATTGAAGTTTTCTTCGGAAAGATTTTTGAAAGTAGGCAAACCCACTTTCAAAACAGTTTGCAGCCGTTATTTATGGGTATTGCGCCTACTGGTATTTATTTTATTTGCCCTGGCTTTAGCAAGGTTTCGCGCACCCGTTGAAGAATCAAAGATTCAGACTGAAGGCATTGATATTATTCTTGCTCTGGATACCTCAACCAGTATGCTGGCAGAGGATTTTACGCTTAATGGCAAAAGAGCAAATCGCTTAGATGTGGTAAAAGACGTGGTAAAAAATTTTATTCGGGGAAGAAAGAATGACCGTATCGGTATCGTCGCCTTTGCCGCCCGCGCCTACACCGTAAGTCCTCTTACGCTTGATTACGTCTGGTTGATCGAGAATCTTAAACGCGTTAAAATAGGAATGATAGAAGACGGCACGGCAATCGGCTCAGGATTATCCGTTGCTTTAAACAGACTCAAGGATACCAAAGCCAAGAGTAAGATCGCGATTCTCTTGACTGACGGCATAAACAACGCGGGTAAAATCTCGCCTTCTTTAGCAGCTGAGGCCGCAAAAGCTTTGAAAGTCAAAGTATATACCATAGGCGCGGGAACTAAGGGGACAGCGCCATACCCGATGAAGGATTTCTTTGGCAATACCGTGTATCAGCCGGTAAAAGTAGAAGTTGACGAGGACAGCCTTATAAATATAGCTTCCGAGACAGAGGGTAAATATTTTCGCGCCACAGACACTAAATCGTTAAAAGAAATTTATTCTGAAATTGACCGTATGGAAAAAACTCCTATTGAGGAAAAAGGATATATGGAATACCGGGAGCTATTTCCTATATTTGTAAGCATTGCCATATTGTTGTTATTTGTAGAGGTTTTATTAAGCAACACAATTTTACGGAGAGTGCCCTAGTATGAGATTCGCGTGGACGCAGGCGGCATATTTATTTTGGCTTATTATTGCTTTGACAGGATTCTTTTTCTGGGCAAACGCGAAAAGAAAGAAGGCACTGAAAACCTTTGCGGATAAAAGTTTATTAACCGGACTTACCGCCTCTTTTGATATTCGCAAGCGCAGATTAAAGCAGGCGTTGATTATTGCGGCGTTTTCTTTGATGGCTTTTGCTTTAATGCGGCCGCAATGGGGATTTAAATGGCAGGAGATAAAACGCAAAGGCTTGGATATTCTTGTGGCTGTGGATGTATCCAAGAGTATGCTGGTAGAAGATATCAAGCCAAATCGACTGGAACGCTCAAAACTCGCCTTAGCAGATTTTGTTAAGCGTCTAAAAGGCGGCCGCATAGGGCTTATCGCTTTTTCCGGAAGCGCTTTTACGCAATGTCCCTTGACCATTGACTATAGCGGATTTCTATTGTCTTTAGAATCATTGGGCATAAATACAATCCCAAAAGGCGGGACTTCTATTTCCAGCGCCATAAGGCACGCCATAGAAAGTTACGAGGGGGGTCTTAAGAAATACAAAGCGCTTATCATTATTACTGATGGAGAGGATCATGAAGGAGATACTGCAAAAGCTGCTGAATTGGCTAAAGATGAGGGTATAAAGATATTTTGTGTAGGTATAGGCACAAGCGAGGGTGAGCTTATACCGGTAACCGATGAAAGCGGCAATAAGGTTTTTTTAAAGGATAGAAGCGGAGCTGTGATCAAGAGCCGTCTCGATGAAGCGACTTTACAGAAAATAGCTCTTGCCACAGGCGGAAGTTATGTGCGCGCCGGCGCAAAAGAGTTCGGGTTGGACATGATTTACAAAGAAAAACTATCGGAAATGGAAAAGAGAGAATTAGAGAGTAAAATGGCCAAGCAGTATGAAGAGCGCTTTCAGATTCCTTTGGTTTTGGCGTTTTTACTTTTAGCGGTGGAATTTCTTATTAGCGAGAGGAAATGATGGCAGAGAGCAGAGCGTATAGGGTAAAATATTTTAACTCTATCCCCCTGGCCGTATGCTCTATACTTATTTTTCATACAGCGTCTTGCTATGCTGTTTCTGTTCAGCAAGACGTAGAAGAGGCAAACAAACTTTATCAGAAAGGAAAACTTGATGAAGCGCTGCAGAAATACAACGAAGCAAACGTCGCTATCCCCGATTCCGATGTTATAAATTTTAATATGGGAGCGGTGTTATATAAAAAAGAAGATTATCAAAAAGCGCGGGACTCTTTTACCAAGGCGTTAACCAGCGGTGATAAGAAGATAGAAGCCGATGCCTTGTATAATTTAGGTAATTGCAAATATAAATTGGGAAATATTGAAGAAAATGCCGATCTATCAGCCGCAACGGCCCTCTTGAAGGAATCGCTTGATTATTACAAAAGGGCGGTTGAGATAGACCAAAAGAATGAAGACGCGCGTTTTAATTATGAGTTCGTTGAAAGAGAGCTAAAGGTCTTGCTGGATAAGCTTAAGCGGCAACAATCAGAAAAAGACAAGCGACAAAATCAGCAAGAGCAAAAACAGGAACAAAAGCAAAGTCAAAACGAATCTTCTGCAGGCAAAGAGCAAGCCGAAGATAAGCAGAAGAGCGAACAAGCGGCACAGGCTAAAGAGGAGCAGGAAAGCCGGCAGAAACAAGAAAGAGAAAAATCCGCTCAAGCCGAAGAAGAACAACAAAAAAATAAAGAGGGAGAAAATCAGGGAGATTTGCAGCAAGATGGAGAAGATGTAGGGGCGCGGCATGCCGTGCTCGAACAAAAAGGCGAGAATAAAGAATTATCGGAAGAAGCCGCGCGCGCCCTCTTAGGGCGCTATGGCAGGGAAGAGGCAGCTCCGGATTACCTGTCTGCCGACAGGCAAGATATGGACAAGCAAACCCAGCGGAACTACGATAGTCAGGTATTGAAGGATTGGTAATGAATAAAGTCAAAAGTCTCTGCCAAAGGCGGGAAAAGTTAAAATTTTGTTTTTTAATTTGTAGTTTTGCATTTTGCATTTTAAGCTTTGCGTTGATTTGTTTTGCCGGCGATATTCAGCTTGAAGTAACGGTTGACCGCGACAAAATAGCGTTGGGCGAGTCGCTCCAGCTTAATCTGGCTTTTTACGGAACGCAGGATGTTTCCGCTCCTCAGTTAGATAAGATAGAAGGTTTTGGCGCGCGCTATCTCGGGCCTTCGACGATGATTTCCATAGTCAACGGCGCGGTTACTAAGTCAATAACCCATATTTACACCCTATTTCCTTTAAAAACAGGGACATTTACTATAGGGCCGTTTTCCGTAGAAGCGCAAGGTAAAACCTTCACCTCTAATCTGATAACTATAGATGTGGCTGCGTCTTCCTCTGGAGGCCAACCCTATTCTTCCGGTCAAACCTTGCAAGAGCCCGCGCCTTCAAAAATAGACGCGCAAGATTTGAAGGACAGAATCTTTTTGATTTTAAGCGCGGGAAAGAGGAGAGTATACTTAAATGAGATCATACCTTTGACTATAAAACTTTATGTTAACCGGTTAGGGGTGAGGGACATTCAGTTTCCTGTGGTAGAAACAAATAATTTTTCTATTGGAAAATTCGGGCAGCCAAAACAATATCGCGAAGAATTTGGCGGTGTTCCTTACGACGTTATTGAGTTTACAACCGATATGTTTGGTATAAAAGCAGGGGAGCTTGCTTTAGGGCCGGCAAAGCTAAAGTGCAATTTAGTGGCACGCCGTCAAAATCAACGGAGCAGAAAATCTTTCGATGATGATTTCTTCGGCGGGGCTTTTAAAGACGACATTTTTGAAGATTTCTTCGGTGGATATGAGGTGTATCCTCTGGAATTGAAATCTGCGGAACTGCCGTTTACTGTATTACCTCTGCCACAGGAAGGAAAACCGGACGATTTTGACGGCGCATTAGGCAATTTTCAATTAGAGGTCGAGGCAACGCCCCTTCAAGTAAAAGCAGGCGATCCCGTAACTCTCAAAATGACGGTAAAAGGGGAAGGTAATCTCGATACTATCAATGTTCCAAAATTACAATCCAAAGAAGGCTTTAAGGTTTATGACCCTCAGATTAAGCAGAATGAAACTGAAAAAATATTTGAGCAGGCGCTTATACCTGATTCAGAAAAAATAACTTGTATCCCGCAAATAAATTTTAGTTTCTTTAATGTTCAGACAGGGCAATATCAGGTTTTAACGCACAGTCCTATCCCTATAACTGTGGCTAAAGCCGAAAATTCCCAGTCGAAATTAGTGGAACTGTCTGTCTTGAGTCCCTCGACTTCGCTCGGGATAAACTCCGTTGAAGGGTCTCAAGCCCAAGTCAATCTTACGCAAAAAGAAGAGCTGGGAAGAGATATTATTTACCTCAAAAATTCTCCAGGAAAGTTAAGGCGAGCAGGCGTCTATATTTATAAGAGTCTTGGTTTTTGGTTGTCCCAGTTTTTAGTTTTTATTTTATTTATTGGAACTATTTTTATTCATCTCAAGCGGCAGAAATTGGTAACCGATACCCGTTACGCGCGCAGGCTGCAAGCTCCGGCAAAAGCAAAAAAAGCGATAAAGGAAGCCGGCATATTATTGCGGGAGGGAAAAATAGAGGCGTTCTTTGACGCCGTATTTAAAACTATGAGAGTTTATTTGGCAGATAGATTCCATTTATCCTCCGGGGGGATAACCGCGATTACCATAGAAGAGATAGCAAAAGAAAAAAACATTTCCAGCGAGATCTTGGATAAAATAAAGAGAATCTTCGCTGATTGCGATATGGCGCGATACGCGCCTTCGCAGTTTGACCAAAAACAGTCGGAAGATATTTTTCAAAGGCTTAAAGAAATCATTGATTATCTGGAGAAACAGAGGATCTGATGAACAATGAGCAGAAGTTAGAAATTAGAAGTCAGAAGTTAGAATACGAGGGAGGAAGGGCGAGGGATGAAGGACGATCGTTTCCCGTCTATCGTATTTCGTCCATCACGTCTTGTATGTTAATTCTGTTCTCTGTTCTCTGTTCTCTGTTCTCTGTTTGTTATGCCCAGCAAGAGCCGATAGATAGCGTAAAGAGCAGTTTCTATAGGGCAAATTCTCTCTATGAACAAGCTGATTATGATGAGGCAATCAAGCAATATAGCAGCATTCTTGAAAACGGATTGGAAAGCGGCAATCTTTATTATAATTTAGGCAATTGTTATTTTAAAAAAGGAGAATTGGGCAAAGCGTTATTAAATTATGAAAAGGCCCGCCGGCTTATGCCGTTAGATAAAGATTTAGAATCTAATTATGAATACGCCTGTTCGTTAATCAAGGGCGGAGTAGCCGCATCCAAAAATAGTTTGTCTCTTAGAGTATTAAATAATTTATTCGAGAAGTTTACTATTGATGGCTTAACGATTTTACTTAGCGCGCTTTATGTGTTGATTTTAGTTAGCGTTTTAATGAGCCTCTTCTTTAGACCGTTTAAGAATCAGGGCTTGGTTCTCGTCATCTTTATGGGAATGTTTTTTATTGTGGGCCTTGCAGGGTTAAAAGGGAAAATCTCTCTTTTTAATAAAGAGGCAATTGTAACAGTTGAGCAGGCGGATGCCAAATTTGAGCCGATGGATAAAGCCACGACGTATTTTACTCTTTACGAAGGAATGAAAGTGGAAGTAATTTCCTCTACGGGTGATTGGTATAAAATAAGACGCCAGGATAATAAAAGCGGATGGATGGAAAATAGCGCCCTGTCCATTTTTTGAAGTAGGGGCGAACGGCCGGTCGCCCCTACTATTGCCCTGTAACATTAATTTATGGCAGTTTCTGAAGACAAGCAAACACTTATTCTTCGAGCGAATCCGCCTGAGGCGGATGAGTCGAGAAGTTCTTCCGCTGTCCCTGTCTGCGTGCCACGCACAGGCAGGCATATCCATAGTTCTCGACTCGGCCAATGGCCTCGCTCGAACAGTATAAAATTTGTGTTATAGTGCGCTAAGGTTTATGCAAGTAGAATTTTATACGGATATTTGCATAAATGTTCCCACAGGTAAAAAATTTATTGCCTGTTTATATTCAGTAGGATACAATAACTGACGACCTCTGCGCAACCCGCCCTACAGAATGTAGTGCGGGTTCACTGAGACTGTGTTGCAATGTAGTTGCCCAATTTATTGGGCAGATATATTGCGCTCGATATCATGCCTGAGGCAGACCCGCCTCTGGCGGGAATCGAGCAACTACAATATGTTGATGCATTTAGTGGAAGAAAGAGATTATTTAAGTCAAACCTTGGAGTTTTTTATAGAAGGAGATTTAGAATGGACTGGGGAATAAAGAATCGATTAGGCAGAATAATCAAGTCTGACGGGCGCGCTGTTATGCTTGCCGTCGACCATGGGTATTTTTTAGGCCCGATAAACAAGCTGGAAGATCCGGAAAAGACGATAAAACCATTAATAGAGCATACGGACGCTCTTATGCTTACGCGCGGGGTATTGCGTAATTGCGTTAACGCTCAAAATGAGGTTCCTGTTGTCCTTCGCGCTTCCGGCGGCAACAGCATTGTGGGCAAAGACCTCTCGAATGAGGGAATTACTCTTTCGATGAAGGATGCGGTCCGCCTTAACGCCTCAGCTGTAGCCCTTTCTATTTATCTTGGATCTGAGTATGAACATCAGACATTACTTAATTTATCGCGCCTTATCGACGAGGGAGAGGAGTATGGCATTCCGGTGCTCGCTGTTACCGCCGTGGGAAAAGAGTTGGAAAAGAGAGACGCGCGCTATCTTTCCTTATCGTGCAGAATAGCCGCGGAGCTGGGAGCTCATTTTGTAAAGACTTATTATTGCGAAGATTTTGAGAAAGTGGTAAAGAGTTGTCCTGTTCCGGTAGTTATCGCCGGCGGTCCAAAATTAAATACCGAGCAAGACGCGCTGCGGATTGCTTGCGATGCCATCAAACTCGGCGCGGCGGGCGTGGATATGGGAAGAAACATCTGGCAGTCCGAGAATCCCGTCGCGATGATAAAGGCAATCCGGGCCATTGTTCACGGAAACGCCTCTTTTAAAAAAGCCTGTGAGCTTTTGAAGAGTCTGAAGAATAAGTAATAATTTTTGGAAAGTGTTTATCCCGTTAGAGAACTCTGTCCTCTAACGGGATTTATCCGCTTTCGCGCAGAAAACCCCGGTTTTCAGGCAGCAGGTTGTAAAGCCAACGGCTACGATAGAATGGCCCGCCTTTTTCTATATCCGGCCTGAAATTCTACCCGAATCCTTAATATTTGTGGAAAAAGCGTAGTTTTTATGATAAAATTTTATATCTAAATATTATGAAAGAGACATCAAAAGGCAAGAAGTTAGAGGATAGGTTATTAGGAGATGAGTGGTCGGATTGGCGGCCTGATTCAGTCTATGAATCCGCGATTAACGCCCCGAAGTCGCGTTTTATTTTCTTTTCTTTTATTGTTTTAACGTTGATTTTATCCGGGACACTTTTATTATGGTATCTGGCGCTTCCCCGGTTCGAAGAATTCGGCGGTTCCGCAAAAACCTTATTTGGGTTTATGTTTTCTATTTTTTCTATCGCGATCTCACTCTGGTATTTTCTTCAGGCGTTGTCGGCGGCATTTAAAATTTGCCTGATTCCGCCGTCATTAGTAAAGAGGCTTTCATTGAGATTTTTTTTGCCGGGCGCCGTTAAAGTCGCTAAAATTTTTGGCGTCTCAAGAGACAGGATCGGGAATTCCTACGTTAAATTTCATAACGACCTGATGCGCGCGGTAAAAGTGGGTAAAGGGGTAAAGACTTTTTTACTTCTTTTGCCGAGATGTTTATCCGCAGAAAACAGGAAAGAGATTAAAGAACTCGAAGAAAAATACGCTTTTAAATCTTTTATGGCTTTTGGGGGTGATGAAGCGAGGAAGATAATCAGGGATGAAAAGCCCGACGCCGTTATAGGGGTTGCCTGCGAGAGGGATCTTATCTCCGGAATTCAAGATGCCTCGCCTAAGATTCCTGTCTTTGGGCTCGCGAATAAACGGCCTGAAGGTCCCTGCAAAAATACTTCCGTTGACATTAAAGAACTGGAAAAGATAATAAAATATTGTTCAAACCGATGAACGACAAATTGATTGACGCGATAGCTAAATCCCAGAAGTTTTTGCTCGGAAAACAGACGAGCGAGGGTTATTTTTCCTCAAATTTCCATATGGACTTGGCGCTTGAGGCCGATACGATATTTATGCTGCGTTTTTTGGGCATAAAAGATGAGGCGCTGGAGAATAAGCTGTTGAATTTTATTTTAGATATGCAGCTGCCGAGAGGCGGCTGGTCTATCTATCCAGGAGGTCCGCCCGAGCTTAATACGACGATAAAATCCTATCTTGCCTTAAAACTCAAGGGATTTAAAGAAGATGACCAGATTATGTCCGTGAATCGCAAGATAATTTTGGAGTTGGGGGGTGTGGAGCGTTCTAACAGCTACAACAGATTTTATCTGGCTATGTTCGGACTTGGCCGATGGGATGCCGCGCCGGCGATACCCCCGGAGTTGATACTCTTTCCCGATTGGTTTATTTTTAATGTCTATGATTTTAGCGCCTGGACAAGAACGATTATCATACCTCTTTCCATAGTGTGGGCGCGCAAACCTGTGCGGCCGCTGGCTCAGGGGTTGACGATAGACGAATTATATAAGAATGGCCGTCGAATGAGCAATTGCGGAATAAAGTATGATGGCGTTATTTTTAGCTGGAAGAATTTTTTCCTGTTGTTTGACGGCGTGGTTAAGCTATTCAAGGGCCTAAGAATAAATCCCTTCAGAAAAATGGCTTTAAAGAGAGCCGCTGAATGGACGATAGAGCGTTTTGACAAAAGCGCGGGGTTGGGAGCCATATATCCGTCAATGATCAATTCCGTTTTTGCTCTGAGCGCCCTCGGCTATGACAATGACCATCCCCTTATGAAAACTAACATAGAAGAGATAAGGAAATTAGTTATTGATCACGGGAATAAAGCTGAAGTTCAGCCTTGTGTTTCGCCTGTTTGGGATACCGCGTTGTCGGTTTACGCCTTGGGAATCTCCGGTTTGCCCCCCTGCCATAATGCCTTAAGAAGAGCGGGCGAATGGCTTCTATCAAAGCAGGTTATAGATTATGGAGACTGGAAAATCAAGGCGCCGAACGTTGAGCCCGGCGGCTGGTACTTTGAATTTGAAAACGAATTTTATCCCGATATAGACGATACCGCACAGGTTCTTTTGGCTCTTATGCAGATAGATATGGGAGAGGAAGAACCGAAGAAGAAATTAGAATTTGAGCGCGGTCTTGATTGGCTGCTCGCTATGCAGTCTAAGGACGGGGGATTCAGCTCGTTCGATAAAGACAATAATAAAATTTTCTTAAATAAAGTGCCTTTTGCCGATCATAACGCTATGCTTGATCCGACTTGCGCGGATATAACAGGCAGGGTATGCGAACTTTTGGGGAGGTTGAATTTTGACGCGGGAGACACGCGCCTTAAAAAGGCGGTATATTTTCTCAGGAATAGCCAGATTCCAGACGGAAGTTGGTTTGGCCGGTGGGGGGTCAATTATATATACGGGACTTTTTTGGCCAGCCGCGGCTTGTATTTTTCGTCAAGCGGCTTGCGCGTAGATAGCTTAAAATCAGCCGCGCGATGGATACGCGGCGCGCAGAATAAGGATGGAGGATGGGGAGAGACAGCCTTAACTTATGACGATCCCGCCAAAAAAGGCATAGGGCCTTCAACCGCTTCCCAGACGGCATGGGCGTTATTGACACTTTTTGCCGGCGGCGATTACGACGGGCTCGAAGCAAGGCGCGGCATAGAGTATCTTATCAAGACTCAGCGTCCGGATGGCGGCTGGAATGAGCTTGATTTTACGGGAACGGGATTTCCGGGAGTTTGTTATTTGCGGTATGAGCTGTATTCTCTTTATTTCCCGCTTATAGCCCTTTCCGAATTCGCGAAGGCCAATGGCGAAATTAAAAATTCCGAGTTGGCAAGCGCGGGCAAAGGCGTTTCCCTAACCGGATGAATTTTTCTAATGAGGTAATAAATGCGTTTTAATTTAGGCCTTACTGCAAAATTAGCCGGACATATAATCTCGAATAAGCTTAAGCGCAATAAGCGGTTTTCGCTGGTATTGATGCTTGAGCCTACTTTTAAGTGCAATCTTTCCTGCGAGGGCTGCGGCCGTGTGCGAGAGTATAAAAAAGATCTCGACAAGACGCTTAGCGTCAAAGAATGCTTAGATGCCGTGGATGAGTGCGACGCCAAGATTGTCTCTATTTGCGGAGGGGAACCGCTTGTTTATCCGCATATATATGAATTGATAGAGGCGCTTACCAAAAAAAAAGCGTATATTTATCTCTGCACCAACGGCATATTATTTAAAGAGAAGATGGCAAAGTTTAAAGTCCATCGGAATCTTATGATAAATTTTCACCTTGACGGTCTGGAGAGAACACACGAGGCGATCACGGGTTTGTCCGGCGCTTACGCAAAGGTTATAGACGCGATAAAGGCGGCGAAATCAGAAGGTTTTTTTGTTTGCACTAATACGACTATTTACCAGAAGACAGATCCCAAAGAGATAAAAGAATTATTTAGGAATTTAGATGAATTGGGAGTGGACGGTTTTATTGTATCTCCCGCGTATAGCTATTCCGGAATCGAAGAAGGATTTTTTTTAAAGAAGCGTCAGTTAGCGGATTTTTTTGGAGAGCTGGAAAGCGAATTCAAGAAGTATAATTTGTTAAGTTCGCCTCTCTATATCGAGTTTATTCAGGGAAAACGCGATCTTAATTGTTCGCCATGGGCGAATCCCACGCGTAACCCTCTTGGCTGGCGTTCGCCCTGCTATCAATTGGCGGACAATCATTTTCAAACCTACAGGGAGCTTATCGATAAGACGGACTGGAGCCGGTATGGCCCTGCGGGCGGCGACAAAAGATGCAAGGAATGCGCGGTGCATTGCGGTTTTGAGCCTACGAGTGTTCTCGATGGCGCGTCGTTTAAGGATATACTAAAGCTTCTTAGGTGGCAGTTTTTTTAAAGCGCAACTACCCCTTGCGTAAACCCCGTTAGAGAACAAAATTCTCTAACGGGGTAAACATTCGGAAAATTTCTTCGATATTTTCCGAATACGCTTCGGGGTTAATTCATAGACGGCCTTACGGCCTATGATTTACGTAGTCCTTCGGACTACCTAAATCATCTGTTCATTAAAAGGAGGCTAAGAATGGATTGGGGAACTCATATGGTTTTGGCGGCGAAACTGCTGGATTCGAGCGATTTGGACGCCGGCGCCGCGATATATTCGGTTATTCCGGTGATAGACCAGAAACCGGCGCATTTTCACAGAGTCTACGCGCATATATTGGAAAATCAGCCGGATTTTCTTGATGTGACACTCGAGTTATTTAAAAGGCCGGAGGTTGTAAGCAGGGATTTTTCGGCTCTGGATAAGTTTATTTCCGGAAAAGTAAGCAGTCTCGAGAAAGGATTTAGCGAGATTGCTTCCGGCGATTTTGTAAACCCCATTAGAGAATTACGTTCTAACGGGGTAAAGAAGAGGGCGATAGAGAAGAAGATATACGCTTTTACCCGCATAGGCGAGGAGACGCCCGGATTCCTTAAGCTTCTTGATGAAGCGAGGGATCTGGTCGGCGATGAAAGGGTTACAAAAATATCAACCGATAAGGTTTCCGCGGCCGTAAGCCTTTTATCGCACACTTTTTTCGATACCTATAATAATCCCGTTCAGATATTTTTGCCGACTTGTTCGTATTGTTCCGCGCAATGGGATTTCTGGTCAAAGATAGATTATATGAAATTCAGAGGAGATTTTTACAAGCCGGAGAATATAGTGCCTTTCAGAAAAGAGATCGCTAAAAGCGCGATTTGGAATGTCTCGCTTAAACCAGCCGCTTTGATGAAGGCGATTATAATAAGATTGGGCGAGATGGGTCAGCCGGCTATCCCGTATGAAGTTGTGGATATGGGAGTGCGGGATTTCTTGAGATATATTGGTATAGATGAGTATCAAAGAGCGGATCAAGAGCTTCAATTCTTGCGAGATCTCGAGAATGAGATAGCGGAGATAATTTATAAGAATTTTTTGCAAGCCGTTTAAATTTTTGGCCCCTCGATTTCACTCGGGGTCACCCCAATAGGCACGATTAAATCTCTGTAAGATTTAATCGTGCGGGCCCTACGGGTAAATTTTGCCTACAGCAAGTAGGGACAAAATTTAGTGAAAGAAAACCCCTCTTTTTATCGTCTATATACCGAGCCTTCGATAAATAATGGGCATATTGGAGGGCACAGATTTGAGCCTGATGCAAGGCGCGACGACGAAGGCGTAGTCAACGCACTACGCTGAGGAGGAGCAACGAAGCAGCAGGCCGAAGATGCGCCCTCCCCCGAAGGGGCTGGACGCTTTTGGTCTGCGACTGCGTCGCTCGTCGCTTACGTGCCGCAAAGGGCACGCTACGCTTCTCGTCTCCTTGTCTCGCTCCAAAATCGTCTCAGCCAATGCGCCCATTATTTATCGAAGGCTCGGTAGTATAAAAGGAGGGCAAAGTAATGCTAACAGTTAGAGATATGCCAAGGGTTGAGAGGCCGAGAGAAAAACTAATCCAATATGGCCCGGGTCGCCTTTCCAACACGGAGCTTTTTGCCATAATTTTAAGATCGGGCAAAAAGGGAGAGAATGTAATCGAGCTTTCGGGAAGGGTCCTTAAAAAATTTGGCTCTGAAAATCTTCCCGCCGTTTCATATCAAGAGTTGAAGGATATCGCCGGATTAGGGCCGGCCAAAGCTTGTGAGATTATCGCCTGCTTCGAGTTGGGCAGGCGGCTATTGAAAGGAAAACCCTCCAGATTTTATTTAGAGCCCGAGGACATGTGGAAAGAGTTAAAGGATGTAAGGGATAATAAGAAAGAGCACTTCGTTATTTTTTATTTAGACAGCCGCAATCAGGAGATAAAAAGAGAGATTATATCGGTAGGCCTGCTTAATGCCAGTTTGGTCCATCCTCGAGAGGTATTTGAGCCGGCAATAAAACATCTGGCCGCGCAGATTATCCTTGCCCATAATCATCCTTCGGGCGACCCCCAACCGTCGGAGGAGGATTTGAAGGTTAATAAGAGGTTAGACGAGGCAGGGAAGATTTTGGGGATAGAAGTAATAGACCATATCATTGTAACTCAAAGCAGCTACTTTAGCTTTAAAGAACATAATTTATTATAACTTATTATAAAGCTTAACGTTATGCAGTTATTTTAGTAAATTAGCAATATTGCTAATTAAGCGAATTGGCACATATTTTACACCATCATTTAATTTGACAAAATATATCATATGACATATTATATATGTCAAAGGCAATCGGGCAATAAATAACAAAGGCGCAATATGCTGAAGAGATTACTGGGATCGAGGACGAGGATTAATATCCTCAAGCTGTTCGTATTTAACGTCGGAAAAGAATTTTATACGAGGGAGATCGAGCGGTTAATCGAAGAGCCGTTCGACCCTATGCGCAGGGAACTGATCCGGCTGGAATCGGTCGGTTTATTAAAGAGCCGCGTCTCCGGGAGGCAGAGGTATTATTCTATCAATAGGGAACACCTCTTATTCCCGGAATTTAAATCGATTATTTTAAAGACAGCGGGATTTGGAGACGCGCTTAAGGGGGCGATAAAAGATATAGATGATATCGCGGTCGCTTTTATCTACGGTTCCTACGCGAAAAATACGGAAGATATAGACAGCGACGTAGATTTGTTCGTTATAGGCAGCATCTCCTCAAAGGATTTGCAGGCGGTTGTTTCCGATATTGAATCGCGCGCAAGGCGGGAGATAAACCCCGCCGTTTATTCGATAAAAGAACTAAAGGAGAAATTTAAGGCAAGGAATCATTTTATTCTTTCGGTCATTGAGGGGGCTAAAATATTTTTAAAAGGAGATGAGGATGGCCTTAGAGAATTGGTTTCAGGCAGGTAAGCTTGTTAAACATACAACAAGCAGAGAGGAATTGGACGCCATTTTCGGCGTCATCAATAGAAATTTTGAAGATGCTTCTTTGAAAGGTCTATCCGCTGATCAGAAGTATATCCTATCATACCAAGCGGCGTTTGAAGCAGGGTCGGCCCTTATTCATTGTTATGGCTATAAAGCCATTAAAACAGGGCATCATTACATAACTTGGCAATGCGTAAGAGATCTAACCGGCGATGAAAACCGTAAAGCGGTACTTCTCTTTGAGAATGCCGCTAAAAAGCGAAGTAAATTGAGTTACGATATTTCAGGACTTGCTTCGCAAAAAGAAGCCGATGAGCTTTATGAAGAAGCGCGAGATTTTGTCGAGTTTATCAAATGCAAGATAAGCGAATTTGAAATTAAATAGAACGTCTTGAGGTTGACGTTAGGGACGTTTTTAAAATCAAACTTAGAACAGGGGCCGCATATGAGGTTAAAAATGAAAACGTCCCAGAAAACCACCAGAAAACCACAAAAAATAAGGAACTTTATCTGCAGGACAAAGGAGATACGGAATGAATAAGGGCATGAAAAGCAAAAGGGACTCAATTTTTTGAGCCCCTAAGCATTAGATATGTGCCAAACCGATTTCTCAGCTGGCGAAAGTAAGTATATCATATAAGAAACTGCTGTCAAGGAATTTTTTAAGGATTTTTGATTAGAAGATGAGGAGAATATGCCGATGAGCAAGGCCGCCTACACGCCTCAAAAAGAAAAAATCGGGGCGGAAGAGATCTTCGATTTGGTTTTTAAAGATTCTTCCGTAAAATTCGGTTTGCAGGAATTTTCTCCCGAAATGCTTAAGAAGATAAATGCTTTCGAGAAAGAGCCCGGCAGGTTCTACGTCCGTTGCCTAAAGAGACAGAAAGATATCTTTATCTACGATAAGAATAAAAAGAGCGGCAAGCCCGAAGAGATTATCCGTCAGCTTTGGCTGATAAAATTAACTCAAGAATATAAATATCCAATAGAAAGAATAGAGGTAGAAAAATCAATCCAATTTGGCAGAGAGGTGCATCATAAAGCCGCCGATATCGTAGTATATAAAGAGGATAAAATTACTCCGTATATAATCTTTGAAGTTAAAGAGCCGAATGCCAAGAAAGCCGAAGAGCAATTGAAATCATATCTAAGCGCGGAGGGCGCTGAAGGCGGCGTTTGGTCTAATGGCGTTCCCAGCCAAAAAATTATTCTCTACAGGCCATATCCGAAAGAATACATAACCGCTTTGCCTGATATTCCAAAAGTTAATCAAACATGGGACGACCTCTTCGAAGAAAAGAGGACTTACGATGAATTAGAGGAGAAATTCGATCTATCTTTCATTATTTCAAGACTTGAAGAAATGGTCTTGGCGCAGGCCGGCGTAAACGTATTTGAGGAGGTATTTAAATTAATTTATGCCAAGCTATACGATGAAGACCAAGCTAAAAATATGAGACCGAAGCAGGAAGTTCATTTTAGGCAATATAAAGAGCCAAAAAAAACCTATGCTATTATCAATGACGAGCTTTTTAAAGGCGCAATCGAAGAATGGCGGAATATTTTTGATTCTACGGATAAAATTGAACTAACCCCGGAACAATTACAGATCTGCGTTCCCTTTTTAGAGAAAAATAAATTTTTCGGCTCAGGCAGAGAAGAGCTGGAAATTATTGACCGCGCCTTTGAACATTTAATCGCCGAGGTTTCAAAAGGCCAGAAGGGCCAGTATTTCACGCCTCGCAATGTTATTAAGATGTGCGTTAAGATGCTTAAGCCCAAACAGGACGAATATATTATTGATCCTGCTTGCGGCTCGGGAGGATTTTTACTACACACTATGTATTGGGTCTGGGATAATTATTTAAAAGCAGCCACTCGAGAAGCGAAACGAAAATATGCAAATCGTTATTTATACGGAATTGATTTTGACGATAATATGCGCCGTATCTCTCAAGCTTTAATGCTCATAGCAGGCGACGGAAAACACAACATCTTCAAACGTAATTCATTAGACGCCCGCGATTGGATTGGCGAACAAGCGGAAGAAGCAAGAACGCGTTTAAAATCATTATTAACAAGACAGGATGAAGAGAATCGCAAGACTTATCGCTATCTTAACTTCGATTTATTAATGACCAATCCGCCCTTTGCCGGTGAGATTACTGATAGAGGGCTGCTTCGTCAATATGAATTCGCCAAGAAGAACGGAAGTCTTAAACCAAAAGTAGAAAGGCACATTCTTTTTATTGAGCGTTCTCTTGATGCGCTCAAGCCGGGCGGAAGAATGGCGATTGTCTTGCCGCAAGGCGTCTTTAACAATACCAATATGGAATGGATAAGGGAGTGGTTTTTCGAGCAGGCAAGAATTCTGGCTGTAGTAGGATTAGAGGGTAATACATTTAAACTTCCCGCGCCGGCAAAAGGAACAGGGACAAAGACATCGGTTTTATTTTTACAAAAATGGGGCGAAGGGGAAAGGCCATTAAAAGATTACCCAATTTTTATGGCGGTTTCCAAAAAATCGGGCAAAGATAATTCAGGAGAATATATCCGTGTTGATGAAAAGGGACAGAGAGTAAAAGCGGAAGAAGGCATTTTCAATTCCTCCGGGAAGATGCGGCTTGATGATGATTTAGATGAGATCGCTGAAGAATTTGTAAAATTCGCGAAAAAGGAAAAGTTTGAATGGTGGAGCAGATGAACGGACAGTCAAGAAATAATCACGCTTTTATTGACAGTCAGAATTTAAACCTGGCTATTCGCGAATTAGGTTGGTCTCTTGATTTTAAAAGGTTCAGGCGATACCTGGCGGATAAGTATGGAGTAAATAAGGCTTTTATCTTTATCGGTTATATAGCCACTAATGAAAGCTTATATACTTCTCTGCAGGAATACGGCTATATACTGGTTTTTAAACCAACTTTATCTTTGCCTGACGGCAGGGTAAAGGGCAATATAGACGCTGAATTAGTGCTTCACACGATGATTGAATATTCAAATTACAACAAGGCGGTTGTTGTTAGCGGAGACGGAGATTTCCATTGCTTAATCGAATACCTGAAAAAACGGGGAAAGTTGGAAAGATTGCTAATACCAAACCGCAATAAATATTCTTTTCTTCTGCGGAAGTTCCGTAGGGATATGGCTTTTATCGATGATTTGCGAGGGAAATTGGAGTATAAATGAAGAAGGGGCATTCCGCGGGACGAACCCTTTGGATAGCCCCTCATCGTGATTCAAATAAAGTATATAATATTAATAGCGGCTTGTCAAGGGTCAAAAAATGGCTTACTCTATTATCCAAAAATCTCAACTTGAAGGCGCACATCGGCTGGATGCCGAATATTATCAACCAGAGTATTTGGAGATAATAGAAAATCTCAATAAATTAAAAGCCATCCCTATAAAAGAAATAGCGTCTAATCCTAAAAGAAAATTTAGGCCTAAAGAAAATGAGAAATTCCGCTATGTCGAGATTTCAGAGGTAGATTTAAGCACAGGAGAATATAACGTATCAGAAATATTAGGCGAGGATGCCCCGGATAGAGCGCAATGGGTAATTAAACGTGACGACGTAATTGTTTCTAGCGTCCGGCCAATTCGCAATGCGGTAAGTTTGATAAAAGAAGATGCGGAGGACTTAGTTTGCTCATCGGGATTTGCCGTTTTAGAGTCAAAGAAAATCGAACCGGAGTATTTATTTGTTTATTTAAAAACGCAGCCTATAGTAAAGCTCTTAGATAGACTGACAACCGCGACAATGTATCCCGCTGTTACCATAGACGACATATTAAATACTAGAATATATATGGGAAATGAAAAGTTTAGGCAGGAAATTAGGGATAATGTAATTGAAGCTCAAAAAGCGCTCAAACAGTCTAAATCTCTCTATTCCCAAGCCGAAGATTTACTCTCGCAGGAATTGGGCCTTAAAGATTTCAGGATAGAAGAAGACCCATCTTATATTGTTAATCTCTCCAGTGTTAAATCTACCCATCGCTTTGACGCCGAATATTTTCAGCCGAAGTACGAAAAGGTAATCGAAAGAATCAAAAAATTTAATGTCAAGTCTTTGGGCGATTTAGTCTCAATGAAAAAAGGATTTGAGCCGGGCAGCGAAGAATATCAGAATGATGGAAAATTGTTTATTCGAGTGAGCAGCATTTCAAAGCAGGGCGTAATTGATAAAGATCAAAAATATTTGAGTAATGAAGTATACCAAAAGTTGAGAAATAATTTTGAACCAAAAACCGGCGAAATTTTACTTACTAAAGATGCTACCCCTGGCATTGCCTATGCGCTAAAAGAGCCAATTGAAGGAATTGCTGCAAGCGGCATTATGCGTTTAAAACTTAAAGAGGATATTGAGGCTGAATATTTGTCGCTTTGTATCAATTCTATCATAGGGCAAATGCAAGTTGAGCGCGATGCCGGAGGTTCAATTATTCTCCACTGGAAGCCCGAACAAATTAAACGATTACAAATCCCAATTTTACCTAAATCCAGTCAGCAAAAAATCGCTGATTTAGTCCGCAAATCTTATGAGGCGCGCAAAAAGGCAAGAGAGTTATTGGAAGAAGCCAAGCAAAAAGTAGAGAAGGCAATTGAAATATCTGCAGAGGGCAAAATAAATGCCTACGAATAATCGCAGGGTTGACAGGCTACTTTTTGCCACAACGCGTTGGCGGGCAGGCAGATACGCAAGTCTGCCCTGAACTAGTCCCGAAGTCTTGGGACAATTCAGGGCAGCTATGAATCAATCTTCGATTTGGTTCATAGCTGGATTACCCGATCAAGAGACCGGGACATAACCCTTTTTCTTGACTAAATAGGTCAACATATTGTAGCTGCCCAATTTATTGGGCTGATATGTTGTGCTCGATATCATGCCTGAGGCAGACCCGCCTCTGGCGGGAATCGAGCAACTACATTATGATACAGTTTGAATAACAAGGATAGCTGATGAACGCAGAAGAATTAAAAGATGAATTAAAAAAGTTAGGTTTCAATTTTTTTACCGGCGTGCCTTGCTCTTTGCTTAGCGGTCTGATAGAGGCGTTAGGTCAGGATTATATCCCTTCGGTCAGGGAAGACACTGCGATAGGTTTGGCTGCCGGCGCTTATTTGGGCGGGAAAAAATCTTGCGTCTTGATGCAGAATTCCGGATTAGGCTATTCGCTCAATGTCCTGACGAGTTTGAATCTCATATACAACATACCGGTTCTTATCATTGTAAGTTACCGTGGCTTCGAAGGCAACGACGCCCCCGAACATCTTATTATGGGCAGGCATTGCGTCGAATTAGTCTCTATGTTTAAAATTCCTTTTAGGGTTTGCGGTAAAGATGATTTAAAAGGGGCGGTAGTCGAAGCGAACAGATATATAGAAAATGACAAGCCATATTGTATTTTTATTAAGGCTGAAAACCCGCCTGCATAGCGGCTCGCCTCTCGGCCCGCTTCGCCGATGGCAAATCAAGGCGAGTGAAGCTGAGGGCAAGGCCGCTGGCTTTAGCGGGTTTGAAGTCCGCCTTAGGCGGAAGGATACTTTACGATGAGGACACGGGAAGCCGCCGCCAAGCTGATAACCCTAATAAAAGATGAATTTGTGGTTTGCGCGAATGGTTTTATATCGCGTGACACCTTTAATGCGGCCGATAGAGCGAGAAATTTTTATATGCTTGGTTCTATGGGGCAGGCTTCTTCAATCGGATTAGGTTTTGCCTTAGCGAGGCCGGAAGCGAAAGTAATCGTGCTTGACGGCGACGGAAATCTTTTGATGAATATGGGAATTCTGGCTATGATAGCTCAGCTTAAACCAAAAAATTTTATGCATGTTGTTCTCGATAATGAATGTTATGATTCGACCGGCGGGCAGCCTACATTAAGCTCGGGTCTGGATTTGGCTGAAGTTGCCAAGAGTTTTGGAATAGCAAATGTTGATAAGGCGCAATCCGAACCCGATCTGGAAGCTATTTTTGGCAGGCAGTTAAGACAGCTTGGCCCGTCTTTTTTATTGGTAAAGATCGAGCGCGACTCTTCGGCAAAGATGCCGAGAGTGAGCGTAAATCCGTCATATATGGCAGAAAGATTTCGTAACGCATGAAAAAATACGTCCTCTTAAACCCGGGTCCGGTAAACATCAAAGAAAATGTCCGGCGCGCGCTTCTTGGCCCTGATATATGTCACCGCGAGCCTGAATTTGAAGGGCTTCTTAGCGATTGCCGGAAAAAAATCCTGAAGGCGTTCGAAATTTCCGATTCGTATGAGGTCGTGTTTTTTACGGGATCCGGCACGGCCGCTTTGGAAGCCGCGATTATTTCCTCTATTCCGCGGAATAAAAAGATTTTAGTCATAAATAACGGTATTTACGGCGAAAGAATAGCCGAGATCGCCCTTCGTCATGGGATAAAGGTGGTCAATCTTAAATTCGATGTAACAGGCAGGCCCGATCTGCGCGCGATAGAGGATAAATTGGTCCGCGGTAAAGGCATAAGCGCGGCGGCGATGGTTCACCATGAGACCTCGACAGGTCTCTTGAATCCTGTTTACGAGATTGGAAAGCTGTGTGCCAGGCATAAAAAACTTTATCTCTTGGATTCGATAAGCGCATTAGGCGGAGAAGATATTGATTTCAAGAAGGCCGCCGCTGATTTATGCGTGGGCACGGTGAACAAATGTGTGGAGGCAATACCGGGCGTCTCATTCGTTTTTCTTAAAAAGTCGGCGTTGAACGGGTTAAGAAAAATCAAGCCGCGTTCGCTATATCTTGATTTAATGAGTAATCTGGATTCGCAAAAAAATAGAGAGCCGCTTTTTACTCCCGCCGTTCAAACATTTTACGCCATCGATGCCGCCCTTGATGAGCTAATTAAAGAAGGCGTTGAAAATCGCATTAAACGCTATAGGCATGTCGCTGCATTATTAAGAGAGGGCTTCGAGAGTATGGGGTTAAGCTGTCTTATATCGCGGCAGTTGCGCTCAAATACGATAACGGCTTTATATCTTCCCGCCGGCCTAAGCTATAAGAAGTTGCACGACTCTTTGAAAAAATCAGGGTTTGTTATTTACGCGGGCCAATCGAAACTAAAAGATGTAATTTTCAGGATAGCGAATATGGGGCAGATAACCAAGGCCGCCGCGGAGAGGTTTTTGAAGAGCTTGAAAGTTATAATAAAGAATAAACCCCGTTAGATAGTAAACATCTAACGGGGCAAATCGGAGATATTTTTATGAAAAAAGAGATCATAGTTCAGTTAAATAAAACGTTTGAAGAATCGGCATATGCCCAAAATGGCGTTGAATACTGGCTGGCGCGGGATTTGCAGAAGTTGCTGGATTATACGGATTGGCGCAATTTCTTATTGGTTATCGAAAAAGCAAAAATTGCCTGTTTGAACTCCGGACAGAACATTGCCGATCATTTCGTTGACGTCAACAAAACGATCCCTATGCCGAAGAGGAAATATCTTCTATGAACCAGTTTATTTTTATTATATGGCTTATTTTTTCTTTGGTTTTGGCGGGGTTTTCTACAATATGTGGTTTTAAGACAAAAGATGCTTGGGATAAATGGCATCGCGTATCAACACTTCCGCAAGCGATGGTTCCGCAGTATAATAAAACAGACGTGGCCAAGTTGAAAATTAATCGAGCATTTGAGGATTTTGATAAAACTTTTACCGAAACAGTCGATGGATTTCCAAAGAAATCAAGCGTTTTGGCCAGTCAGTTCAGCGCCAGAGGATTAGCAAGGAGCAGCATACATATAAACGCTCAAAAAGAATTATCCATAAATACAAAGAAAGATATTGATAAGGCGCTGGAAGAGTTGTATAGAAGAATTGAAGATATATTAGTCGAGTTGTTAGGAAAAACATCGCTACAGTCATCTGGTGCGGCATTTGTTGCTGAGCAGAAGCGACTCGAAGAAACCAAGAATAAATGCCAAGGCGTTTATCCATTATTGAATAATTCACCAAGGGATTGGGAACAAAGAGCTCTTGGTCAGACTGGCTTGACGAAAGACTTTGATGTGGCAAATGTTGGTAAAGACGAAAATTCAAAATAAGGATAACAAAAATCGCCGTTCGATTCGCTTACCACATTACGATTATTCACACCCTGGATATTGTTTCGTAACGGTATGCGTAAATAACCGCGAATCGTTGTTAGGTAAAATTGAAGATGGTCGTAGTCGTAGTCGTAGGGGCACAGCGTGCTGTGCCCCTAGCCAATACGGCCAAATCGTATACAACGAATGGATTAACACGGGAAAATTACGGAATAACGTTGAATTGGATGAATTTATCGTGATGCCGAATCATTTTCATGGCATTGTGATTATTAATGAATCGGGCACGGCACGCCGTGCCCCTACGGGATTCGGGAAACCGGTTGCGAGGTCGTTGTCTGCGATTATGCGTTCGTTTAAATCCGCAGTTACCAAACGGATAAATGAATCGCGGAAAATGCCGGGTGCGCAATTCTGGCAGCGCAATTATTACGAACACGTTATTCGCGATGACAATGATTTGATCAATATCCGTGAATATATCGTCAATAATCCTGCGAGATGGCAAGAAGACGAATATTATATTGCGCCAAGCCGTTCTCACTATATCGCCAATATCGTAGGGGTGGTATAAAATGAAAGCTATTATACTTGCCGCCGGGGTCGGCAGAAGGTTAAGCCCCTTGACCGAGACTACTCCAAAGTCGCTTATATCCGTTGGGGGCAAAACCATTCTCTCGCGTATGATGGAAGCTTTAATATCCGCGGGGATAAAAGATATCTGCATTGTTGTCGGATATCTTAAGGAAAAAGTGGAGGAAGCCGCGGTCGACTTTGAACAAATAGCGCAAATATCTTTTATAGTTAATCCTGACTATGAAAAAGGAAGCATTCTTTCTGTTTGGGCCGCGAAAAGTTGTATTAACGGCGATATTCTGCTTATGGATTCGGACGTTCTCTTTGAGCGTTTAATACTTGAGAAGCTCATTAAATCAGGGAATCTAAACTGTTTTCTTATAGACAAAAATTTTAAAGATAGCGGCGAGGAGATGAAAATAGCCGCGCTTGATGGAAGAGTCGTTCAAGTTGCCCGCCGCATAACCGAAAGATATGATGAGATAGGAGAAGGAGTGGGTTTTTTTAAGCTCTCCGGCAAATACGTCAAGGAGTTTTTGAGCGCGTTTTCTAAGGTTATCTCCGGGAATAAAGATTGCGATTACGAAAACGCTTTGGATTATTTGGTAAAATCTGCGTCTGTCGGGTTTGAGGATGTAACAGGAATGAAATGGACAGAGATAGATTTCAAGGAAGATATAGAAAAAGCGGAACAGCTCGGCCTATGAGGTCATTCTTTTCTTCCTATTTGATTAAGGGGTCGGGGAATGACACAGCAAGAAAACCGTTTATCTTGAAATTTAATGTTGAGCGCAGATAGAAATTAAGAATTTTGTAGTTAATATGGGACAGGGCCCTCGGCTTCGCCGAGAGGCGAGCTTGCCCCTGTCCGTTGAATTATCAAAAGGCGATAGGGTGACCCCGCCACAAAGCGTAGGCGGGCAGGCGCAAGGGTCGCCCCTACATTGGCAGAATCAAGCGGTGCGGCGAAGATAAAAATCAACATTCTAAGCGAGACTTAAATTTCTAGTGCATTGTAACATAAATTTTATACTGTTCGAGCGAGGCCATTGGCCGAGTCGAGAACTATGGATATGCCTGCCTGTGCGTAGCACGCAGACAGGGACTAAAGCAGAACTTCGACTCACTCCCTGCCTACCGGCAGGCAGGCCTGCCTACCGGTAGGCAGGCCTGCGGAGAGTTCGCTCGAAGAATAAGTGTTTGCTTGTCTCCAAGGACTACCATGAATTAATGTTACAGAGCACTAGTAAAATTAGTTCTTGGCAGTTTGTCATGCCCGAATGTTTTAATCGGGCATCCAGACACGCCCATTTCTGGATTCCCGCTAAAAGATTGCGGGAATGACAATTAGTGAAAACTAACTTTACAGTGCACTAGATTGCCTTGTCCGTAATGATTGGATTCCAGTTTGCAAGGCGGAGAATGACATTTGTTAATCTGGACAGTAATGCAGGGAGTTTCAAATGATAAGCATAAACAGGGTGTTGAACAGGCCGCTCACGAAATTTTTTATTAAATTAAACCTGCACCCGAATTATATTACCTTATTGGGCGGGTCCGCCGGGATTTTGGCATTTTTTATCTTTTGCATCGGGACAAGAGCAAGTTTTATAATAGGCGCCGTATTTTTTGAATTCTTTTATATTTTGGACAACTGTGACGGAGAGGTCGCGAGAGCAAAAGGACTGACAAGCGTCTTCGGCAGCTGGTTAGACACATTTACAGACACCCTTGTGCATGTTTTGGCATTTGCCGGAATAGCTATAGGCCTATCGCGATTTACTCAGAATCCTATTTTGCTTTTAGCCGGCCTCGCGGCTATGATAGGCGTATTTTTGTCAAGTTTTGTAGCTATGCTCCAGAAGACGAGAAATTACGGTTTAGCCATTCATGGAATGCCGAAAGCGCCGAAAGGAGTTATTAAAAAGGTAGGATTGCTTGACAAGTTAATCGAGGCGCTTTCTCTGGGAGATTTTTCGATAGTTGTCGTATTGTTTGCTTTATTTAATAAAATGGAGCTTCTCTTATGGCTGGGCGCGTTCGGCGCCAACCTGTTTTGTGTCATACTTCTGATCGTCAATTTTAAGTATTTATTGAAGGCTCAGTAATGGAAAAGATAAATGAATTTGTTTAAAAAAGTTATATTTACCGTTGCGGCTGCGCTATTTATCTGGGTTATCGTTAAGTCGGGGCCGCTGGTTATTTGGCATCAGATAATATCGCTTAACTGGCGCATTCTCATTGTCATTATAGCCTATCTTGTAATATATTATTTCGATACTATGGGCTGGCGATTGGCATTCGCCAAAGATGTGAAACTTCCGAACCTGTGGCGTTTTTTCCTTGCGCGTCAGGCCGGCGAAGCGCTGAACTATACAACACCGACGGCTTACCTTGGGGGAGAACCGGTAAAAGCCATTATTTTAAAGAAACGATATGGCGTGAATATCGCAGAGGGGTTTTCGAGCGTGGTGATAGCGAAGACCACACTTTTTCTAAGCAAGGTTGTTTTTTTGCTTATGGGAATAACTTTAGCGCTAAATTTCCTGAAATTTGACAGCCTTGTGGCGACGGGGATACTTTGGACTTTTATCGGCGTCTTCGGGCTTTTTGTGGTGTTTATCCTTCTTCAAAGAAAAGGCCTTTTTATGCTCGGCCTTAAGATCGCCCGTAAGTTTAAGTTAAATGAGATGTTTGAGGACAAGAAGGCCCATCTTGAGGAGATCGACCAGACGATAGGAAAATTTTATCTTAAGGACCGTTTGCGCCTTTTCGGCTCTTTCTTCTTTCATCTTTTGGGATGGATTGCCGGGCTGATAGAGGTTTATATAATCTTATATTTTTTGGGAATAAATATCGGCTGGGTCAAGGCATTCGTCATAGAGGTTTTTTTAAAGACCGCGAATTCCGCTTTCTTCTTTGTTCCCGCCGCGATCGGCGTTCAGGAAAGCGCGGGCTACGCTGTTTTGACCGCGCTTGGTCTCGGAGGAGAAATCGGAGTCGCTCTCAGCTTGATTAAAAGAATTCGCGAGATTGTCTGGGCGGGATTTGGGCTTGTTGTATATTGGAAATCCCCGAAATAAATCCCGTTAGAGAAAATTCATCCTCTAATGGGATAAATTTAAGGTAAAAAAAGATGATATTGGTAACAGGGGCGTCCGGATTCGTGGGTTCGCATATAGTCAGGTTATTGACTCAACAGGGAAAGCGGGTGCGTTGTTTTTTGCGTAAAAGCTCCAGCCGCATTAATCTTATGGATCAGCAATTTAAAGGCAAGCTGGAATTTGTGTATGGCGACTTGCGCGATTCAAATTCCATAAAGAAAGCGGTTAAAGGTTGCGATGTTGTCTACCATATAGGCGCTTATGTGCATCTCTGGTATTCGGATCCAAAGCTTGTTTATGACGTAAACTGGGGGGGATCAAGAAATGTTTTTCAGGCTTGTCTGGAAGAAGGTGTTAAAAAAGTTGTTTACACGAACACGGCGGCAATACTGAAGGGTGGAACGAAAGACCATCCTTCCGTCGGGGATGACGTCCTTGAATTAAAGAATGCCCCCGGACATTACACGCGTTCAAAACTCCTTGCCTATGAAGAAGCCGTTAACTATTTCAGGAAGGGCTTGAATATAATTACAGTAAATCCGACTACGCCGGTCGGCGATGGAGACTATAAACTTACTCCGCCCGGAAAAATGATAGTGGATTTTTTAAATAACAGACTGCCGGCATATATAGAGACAGTGATAAATTATATAGACGTGGAAGATGTGGCCGCAGGACATATCTTAGCGGAAGAAAAAGGAAAAGGGGGTCAGCGATATATATTGGGCAACTGTAATTTAACCCTTGAAGAGGTTTTCGAGATGTTAACTGCCATTACGGGTAAAGCTAAACCCTCGCTGAAATTGCCTGCGGCGCCCTTGCTTCCGTTGGGCTTTTTATCTCAAAAGATATGCGAATTTATCACGCATAAGGAGCCGCTTATTCCCTGGGAGGGCTTAAGGTTGGGCAGGAGGCCTTTTGCTTTTGATTGTTCGAAGGCGATCAGGGAATTAGGATTGCCGCAGAGCGATATCAAAGAGGCGTTTCGCAAGGCGGTCAATTGGTTTTACGCGAATGGATACGTAAGAGGTACAAAATGAAATTATATATTTTTTCGCGGCGACGCTCAGCTTGCTCCTGCGGCAAGCCTCACTCGGCGTAAATTTTTGCGTTCCGCCCTTTCGAGAAAATTAGCATGTGCTTAAGTCGCCTCAAAGGGGCGGAATCCAAGCCGCAAAAATTTCCGTACGCGCCGCGAAAAAATATATAATTTATCCAGTACTACCGCATTGTAACATAAATTTTATACTGTTCGAGCGAGGCCATTGGCCGAGTCGAGAACTATGGATATGCCTGCCTACCGGCTCACCTCTCGGCCTGTTTCGCCGATGGCAAATCGAGGCGAGCGAAGCCGAGGGCAGGCAGGCCTGCGGAGAGTTCGCTCGAAGAATAAGTGTTTGCTGTCTCCAAGGACTACCACGAATTAATGTTACAGAGCACTACTTTGTTTTTGTGTTAATGAAGGAGTTAAGCATGCGCATATTTATTCCAAAACAGATAGGATGTTGCTTTGGCGTCAAACGCGCCATAAAATTAACCGAAGAGGTTCTTTCGAAAGGCAAGCCCGCCTATATCTTCGGCGAACTTGTGCATAATGAGACGATAACGCGTAAATTGTCTGACAAAGGTTTAAGAGTGGTTGACGGTATGTGCGAGGTAAAAGGGGGAACGCTGATAATACGCGCTCACGGCATCTCTCCTGATGAACGCAGATGCGCCGAGAAAAAAAACATAGAGATAGTAGATGCCACCTGCCCGATAGTAAGGCAGGCTCAGGTAGCGGCCCAAAAATTGGAAGAAGAGGGTTATCGGGTACTGATAGTTGGCGATAAGGATCATGCCGAGATAAAAGGAATTTTGGGGCACCTTAAAAATAAAGCCATTGTGGTATCGAGTCAGAAAGAAGTTATTTACGGTAAATTAGGCGGCAAAGTCGGAATTATATTTCAGACCACGCATTCGACCGAGCTTTGCAGGGAAGTTGTCGCCGAAGTTATGAAAGTTGCCCGCGAGATAAAGATAATAAACACGATATGCGCCGATATTCGCAAGAGACAGGAATCCGCGGTAAAGCTGGCCAAGAAAGTCGATCTTATGATAGTGGTTGGAAGTCAGCATAGCTCTAACACAATAAAGTTAAAGAAATTATGCCTTAAGTACAACAGAAATACCATGCAAATCGAGACAGCCGGGGATTTTTTGCCTCGAAAGGTTAAAAAAATAAATTCAGTGGGAATAATTGGCGGGGCCTCAACACCGGATGTATTGATCGAAGAGGTAAAGAATAAATTAAAGAAGTTAAACCGCAAATGAAGAAGACCGCTATCGTATTCGCTTTATTCTATGAGTTTCGGCTTTTGGCGAGGAAGCTCGGGTTTTCATTGATTGGCGCGCGTCCGGCGAGTATCATCGCAAAGAATCAAGACGTCGCTTTAGTCAGATCGGGTATGGGAAAACAAAAGGCGCGCAAAGCCGCGGAAGACGTTATCAGAACGTTTAAACCGGATGTTATTATCTCGGCGGGTTTTTGCGGAGCGCTTGTCGAGGAGTTGAAAGTAGGCGATATCGTGGTATCTGATTTTAAGGATGGAAAATTATTTTGCTCGGACCGCATATTATTTACTTATGCCGAGAAGATAGCTGTTTTCCGCCGCAGCAAGGCTCTTGTTGTTGATATGGAATCCGAAGGCGTTGCGGCCGCCGCGGAATCCCACGGCATAGATTTTCTCGCCGTAAAAGCCGTCAGCGACGGCCTTAGAGACGATATTCCTAAAATCAGGCTTTTATCTTTGCGCGAATTGCCGCGGTTTAAGCGTTCCTTGGATACTGCCTCCGGGAAACTTTCGGAGTTTTTGCTTGATTACATAAAGAAAGGACACTCGTGTCCAAATTAGTCAATGGGTACCTATTGAGATTTGATTTCAAAATGTCATTGCGATCTCTGCGTGTTTAGATTGCTTCAGCCGATGTATCGTCGGCTTCGCAATGATGGCAATTTGGACAACTATAAAATCAGGATTTAATTTGCTCTGGGAATTCCCTGAGCTTATCGGAGGAGATGAATAATGAAGATAGTTCCCGCGATATTGACGGATAAACCGGAAGAGCTAAGAAAGATGATTGCTTGCGCGCAGGAATTTTGCGATTTGGCGCAGATCGATATTATGGATGGTAAATTTGTTCCATCAAGGAGCATTCCCGCCGAAGATCTTAGCGGGATAAAAACCAGCTTGCGGCTCGAGATACACCTTATGGTTGAGGAGCCGACCAGATATCTGGAATTGTTCAAGCGCGCGGGCGCCGAGCGAATAGTATTTCATTATGAATCAAAGGAGGATGCCGCGGAAGTTATAAGGAAGATACGCGCTCTCGGCCTTGGCGCGGGTATCGCGATAAATCCTCAGACTTCAGTCGTAGAAGTTAGAAGATTTCTTAAAGATGTAGATCTTATTTTGTTACTTTCGGTAAACCCCGGTTTTTATGGAAGCAAATTTATGCCCGAAGTATGCGATAAGGCAAAAGAACTTAAAGATAATAAGGGTGAACTTATTGTCGCGATGGACGGTGGATTAAAGAAGGATAATATATTGATGATCAGAGACGCAGGAGTGGATATCGCCTGTGTCGGAAGCGGGATTTTTGGCGGAGAGAATCCGATTCAGAATTACAGAAGTTTACTGGAGATGTTATCGCGGCCTTCCGGTTGATTTTGATGATTTGGGTTCAAGCGGTTATTTTTTAGTGGACATTCCCCAAAATTTTGGGGCATTCTTGCTTAACTAGTTGTAACTTATAGAGTTGCAGTGAGCTAAAAGCATAAATAATACCACAGGGAAAAAGCATGGGGATATTGTTCGAGCGAGGAGGTGTTTTTATCTTCTCGACGTTGCTCGAAGAATAAAAATACCTCCGAGTCGAGAACGCTCATACCTGTGGGAAATTTTGGGGAAACTCCACTTATTTTGATAGTGTCCAATATTCTTGACACTACTGCATTGTAAAGTTAGTTCTTGGCAGTTTGTCATGCCCGAATGTTTTAATCGGGCATCCAGACACGCCCATTTCTGGATTCCCGCTAAAAGATTGCGGGAATGACAATTAGTGAAAACTAATTTTACAATGCACTACTCTTATTTTTTATGATTTTTGTTTTCTTTACGGTTATGGTATAATAATACAACAGTATTCAAAAAGGAGGGAGAAAGATGCGTGTTTTTTTAAGTACTCTTTTATTGTTAGTGGGAATGGTATGTTTTACGATTGCGCCCGCTGCTGTCGCGGCGGACGGGGCCAGCGGACTTCTTAAAACGGGTTTAATCGGCGCCGCTACGGGAGCGGTGGCTGCGGGGGCTTCGCATGGTCAAGCGGGCAAGGGCGCTTTAATCGGCGCGGGAACTGGGATCGCGGCCGGCGTCATAGCAGATGCTTTAATGCCTGAACAGAAACCGGCAGCCGAGCCTTCAGCTGCATCCGAAGGCGGTTTTGAATCCGGCTACTCAAAAGGCTACGAGTCCGGGTATAAGGCCGGCTATGAGGCAGGGTTGAAAGCGCAACGATAAAAATAAACAAGACATATTATTTGATTTCGAGTTTTGATAAGAGCCCTTTGACGATTGCCCTGCGCGATTTTAGCATAACAGGGTTGCGTCAAAGGGCTCTTTGTTTTATAATACAGATAGCTTCTTTAATCCCATAGGGATAGACCTCCCTATACTTTTTAAGGAAGGGTCTAATTCCGAATAAATTATAATCGAAATTTAAATAGGGGACTGTTGCGAAATGCAACAAAAGTGTCATTGCGAGCGACCAAAGGGAGCGTGGCAATCTATTTCTCCGACGACAAGAAAAGATTGCTTCGTCACTTCGTTCCTCGCAAAGACACACAAATGGTATTTCGCAACAGT